>CAZTWS010000072.1:0-25479 GCA_964618225.1 uncultured Planctomycetaceae bacterium | reverse complement strand
GTTGTTAGTTGTTAGTTGTTAGTTGTTAGTTGTTAGTTGTTAGTTGTTAGTTGTTGCAGCGCGATGGCCAGTCACAACTATCAACTAACCTCTAACGACTATTAACTACCCCAACCCCCAGTCCCTAGCCCCCGACCCCCATCTCATGAACGAACGACGAATGCAATTCCGCGTTGGCGTAGTCGTGTTCTCGACGATGATCGTTGGTGGTTTGCTGGCAACGCTCTACGATCCACTGCCGACAGGATGGCTGCCTTGGGGAAAGTCCACCTATCGCATTGGTATCGAACTGCCGCAAGCACCCGGCATCGGCGAAAACTCGCCAGTACGCAAGAACGGCATCCTGATTGGCCGAGTGGCTTCCATCGAGGATCGCGGCGATGGCGTCATCGTGATGACCGACGTGGAAACCGATCGGCCGCTGCAAACGAACCAGGTGCCGCATATCCGCACGAGCGTTTTGGGCGATGCCACGATCGACTTCGTCACGACTCGCTCCAACGTGCAGCCTGAACCGTTGCAAGATGGCGCAATTATTCGCGGTATCGTCGATCCACAACCTCTCGATGCAATCGCCAAGTTGGGCGATTTGCAGGAAGACTTTGCCGCTGCTAGTCGCGCGCTCGAGCGAGCCGGCAAAGAGGTGGGCGACTTGGCTTCGCGCGTCAACGACGCCTTTGGTACCGATCAGGACCATGGCCGTGTTGCACGGCTACTCGATTCCACCGAACTCGCTTTGAACGAATTCACGCGTACGATGTCCGCCATGAATGAAATCATCGGCGATGGCCCCTCCACCATGCCAGCAGGGGTTCCTGATGCTGGAGTGCCCGTCAATGGCCAAGCCGGTGGAGCGGTCACGACCGATGGCCAGCAAATGCGTCAACGTCTGCGACAAGGTCTGAGCGAAATTCCCGATGCGGTGCGCGAAGCTCGCGTCACGATGCACCAGTTCCAAGAAACGATCGCCCTGGCCAACAAGAACCTCAAAAATCTCGAGGGTTTCACAGAACCGCTCGGAGCGCGCGGCGAAGAAATCGCTACATCGCTTATCGAGGCGGTTCAAGGTTTAGATAAACTGGTCTCGGACTTTACCACCCTCACAGGTGCTTTGAACGATCGCAACGGTACGATTGGCCGCCTCATTCACGATGGCCAAGTGTACGAAAACGTCAATCGGCTCATGTGCAATGCAAATATGGTGCTCATCCGCATTGACGAATTCGTGAAGAGTCTGCGGCCAATCCGCGACGACGTACGTGCTTTCAGCGACAAAGTGGGCCGCGAGCCGGGCCGCATCATCAGCGGTGCCGTAAACCCCAGCCTCACAAAGTAGCCGCTACATTCCCGGCGGTCGCGGAGTGAATGTTTGAGAAGGTGTGCTCATCGGTGGAGCCACAACAGGCGGCGCACCCACAGGCGGTAACGTCGTGGTAGGCACACTCGTAGGAGGCAAGGTTACCGGTGCTGGGGTCACAATGGGCGGCCCCGCAGGCATAACAGTTACCCCTGGTGGTGGGCCAACTGTGGTCGGCATCGGTGCAACAACCGGAGCTGGCCCCATTGGCAACGTGGCTCCCGCGGGGGTTACCGGAAAAGCTTGCGTCTCTTGCCGTAATTGACTTGCCCGACCAATGAGTTGCTCGGTCGGCACGATGATTTGCGGCGACAGGTCATACGTCACCGTACGATTGTCGCGAATTTTAGCCGGCGTAAGGTTCTCGCTCACAAAGTCGAGCGGCGGTACTTGGTACCACGGCATTGGGATCGGTTGGTTCACGGTCAGCGTTTCGTAACCCGGCTTGATAAGCCGAATCTCACGTGTGCCGTAATACGTGAAATCGACCGAGCAGGGCGTCGTTCCGATTTGCTGATTATCGACATACACCAACGCGCCCGACGGATTGGAGCGCACGTTCAGCCGTCGTCGCACGCAGCCAGTAGCAGGCAGCATAGCAACGCAGGTGAGGACGACGATGGTCGCTCGCACAGACGAGAGCATACGCGATTTCCCGAAAAGAACTTCGACAAGGGGGCGGAGTATAGAAACCCCGCCAATTTGCTGCTAGCCCAGCGCAGCCCGCCGTAGGTTAGCCTTTCCAGGCTGACTGCCCTTCCTCTTGGGTTCCCGTGGGGGTGAATACAAGAGGGGGGAAGGACTGGCAGCAAGTTCTTGTCAGGCTGGAAAGCCTGACCTACGCTGCCTCCGCACTAGCGGTCAAAATCTTGGTAGCTAGAATTAAAAGTCTGCTATCGCCCCCTTGCTTCCGCTGCTAGCGAACACGCTAGGCCCGCATGTCGCAAAACCATAATGGTACGCTCTGCCCCACGTTCGTGCTGAAACACGCTTCAGTGAGCGATATGGGCATGCGCCGAGCCAATAACCAAGACTCCCTGGCCGTGGTCGTGGCCGACGATGTGGTGCAGTGGGTCTCCCGCGGCCATCTCATGATCGTTGCCGACGGCATGGGGGCGCACGCCGCTGGCGAGCTGGCCAGTAAGATCGCGGTGGATAACATCCCACACACCTACCAAAAACTGCGCGACCTTTACCCGCCCGCCGCATTGCGGCAGGCCATTCGCGACGCCAATGCTGCTATTCATAACAAGGGGCAAAGCAGTGTCGGTTTCCAGGGCATGGGCACCACTTGCAGTTGCCTCGTGCTTCTGCCTCAAGGCGCGCTCGTTGCCCACGTAGGAGATAGCCGCGTTTATCGGCTCCGCGGTCACTTACTGGAACAGCTCACATTCGATCACAGCCTCGTTTGGGAGATGGCCGCCGCCGGAAAAATGCAGGAGCAGGATGTTCCCGCGTACATTCCCAAGAACGTGATTACACGTTCGTTAGGCCCTCATTCGAACGTGCATATCGACCTCGAAGGACCGTATAGTGCTCAGTCGGGCGACGTCTTTTTGCTTTGCAGCGACGGGCTCAGTGGTCAGGTGTCCGACGAAGAACTCGGTGTCATCCTGCAAAGTTTACCGCCCGAGGAAGCCGTGGGTACTCTCGTAGACTTGGCTAATTTTCGTGGTGGGCCCGACAATATCACGGCGATCGTTGCCCAGGTTGAAGGTGATGCGCCGGTCGATCTCCACTCGCTCCCCGTTGAGAATGGCGCATCGACCGAACGACCCTCCAGGCAAGCGACTCCGCTGTGGATCGCTATCTTTGCTTGTTCGTTCATGCTCGGGTATTTCGTGTTCAAGCATCTTTGGACCGGTGCGGTTGTTTCCGGTGTGGCGCTGGCCGCTTTGCTTGTGACTGTATTCACGCTTCTTCGTTCGCGACCTGCCTTGCGTTGTCCTCCAGCGGGCTCGCTCGGTGGGCCCTACGGTAACGGTCCCCACCGAAAAATCGAATGCCCGCCGAATGCCCGTGTTGTCGCCACGCTGGCAGAAATTGCTTCCACGCTTCGCGAGGTGCCCGAAAAAGAACAAACCGCCTGGGCCGCAAAGATCGACTGGAAATTCTTCGACGACGCGCGATCCGAAGCCGCTACTGCTGCCGAGAAAGGTGACTACCAAACCGCTGTCCGTCAATACTGCCGCGGCATCCGCAATGTGATGAAGCAATTCCGCGAGCACCGCCCTACAGGCGAAAACACCTGGCAGCAATTGTAGATTCCCGTCTGGCTCAAATAGCCAACCGTCTTAGGGTGGCCGCTTCGGCTTATCAGCTAATTTTTTAACCACGAAGGCACAAAGGCACAAAGTTGTGTTGAGTTGTTTTCTCTAATATGGAATCTATGCAAAGTAATCACATTGAACGTGTAGCTGCTGTTAAGATTCTTCGTGCCTTTGTGTCTTTGTGGTTAAAAAAGGCACCTCCAGCGATAGCTCGAGCTGCCTCTGCTAGCTAGCACGCCGAATTGTAGTTTGCGACTTGCCGCCTGATTGCTAGAGTTACAAGCGTACTTCCACTGCGCTCATTGTCTCGCACGTCCATGCGAATTCTCACCCGCTACGTTCTGTTCGACCTGCTCAAGGTCTTTCTATTGACGCTCAGCGGTCTGACGATTCTCATCTTCGTCGTGCTCATCGGCAAAGAAGCCGTGGACAAAGGCATCGGGCTCGGTCCCCTCATTCGCATGGCACCCTACCTGTTGCCCCAGGCTATGCAGTTCGCGGTACCTGGTACCATGTTGCTGGCAGTCACATTTGTTTACGGCCGAATGTCGTCGTACAATGAAATCGTGGCAATCAAAGCCATGGGTATTTCGCCCATGTGTATTATCTGGCCTACGTTCATCCTGGCCACCTTCGTTAGTTTTGGGGCGGTCATCCTTAACGACATCGCCGTCAGTTGGGGCCGGTTAGGCGTGCAACGCGTGTTTCTTTCCTCGATCGAGGAGGTTACCTACGGCCAGCTTCGTCTTAAACGCGCCTACAACTTTGGGAAAGCGAATATCACAGTGCGCGACGTGGTCGGCCACAAGCTCATTCAGCCCACGCTCATCGTGCAATCTTTCGGCGAGGAACCATCGCTTACGGTCACAGCGGCCGAGGCCGAGCTACGACTCATCCCCAAGGAGGAGAAAATCGTCCTCCGGCTGCGCGACTTCGAAATCGAAGGCGATTTTAAGTATCAAGACTCGGAAACATTTACTTACGAGGTTTCGCTCGAAAACATTACGGGCTCAAACACGAAGAACCGCAGCCCTTCGACCTACGCGTTGGCCGAAATCGGTCCAGCCATCAAAGAGCAGGAGGATGCACTCGTACGCATCGAGCAAAGCCTGATCGCTCAATCGGCCTTCGGCATGATGACCGGCGACTTCGATTCCCTTTCCGACTCGGCCTGGAAAGTGCATGAAAAAGACCAGCAGAACGCCGAGTATCGCCTGCATCGCCTCACTACGGAGCCTTGGCGGCGTTGGGCCAATAGTTTCAGTTGCTTGTGCTTTGTGATGATCGGCGTGCCCGTTGCCATTTGGTTGCGTCAGAGCGATTTCCTGGCCAGCTTTTTCATTTGCTTCTTGCCGATCTTGCTCGTCTACTACCCCTTGCTAGCAGTCAGTGTCGATCAGGCTAAAGATGGCACCTTCCCGCCCGAGTCCGTATGGGCCGGTAACTTTCTTCTCGCCCTCGCCGGTCTGTGGATGCTTCGCAAAGTGATCCGCTACTAAAAGAGCCTATCCGAAAATCGTCGGGGACTGTCCCAAATTTGCGGAGTCTTCGGAGCAAATTGGGACTGTCCCCCTTCGGCAGACGGTTTTCGGATAGGCTCTAAGTGTTGTGAGGAACATACAAGCCGAGCCTTTTGCCTCTACGCTAGCACCAAACTCTTCCGCCTTCCCCCTTCCGCCCTCAATTGCTACACTCCCGTGCCCGGCGGGGAATCCGGGTTTCACGGATGAAACACGGCGCGATGCGCTTGATCGAGCGGCAACGCACACCTCGATCTGCGACAAGGAGGTCGCACGTGCTCTTTTCGCACTGGCCAATTAAGAACAAGCTACAACTGGGCCTGGGACTCTTGGCAGTCTCCGTGCTCACGCTGTTTGGCAGCGCGTACTACGGTCTGTACGCCTATCGTGGCCTTGTGAAAGGACTCAGCGCGCGCTCCGCCGAACTCCCGCTTGCCAATAAGCTCCGCGACCACGTTTCCGACCTGCACGAAATTCTCAACCAAGTGCAAGATCGCCAGCAGCTAGACGACAAGTTCGCCGCATTAACCGTTACGAATGCGACGGAGCAGCTTGAATGGGAAATCGGGTTGCTGGCTCAAAAGTATAGCGCTCAACTCGATCAGTTTTGTCAAACGCTCGATCGATACGGATCGCAGCTAGATACGAACCGTTCGCGTTCAGAATCTGGCATTGGCGATGACAGTTATGAACAGCAAACACTTGTAAGAATCCGCGAAGTAGTTGCCCGCATTCAGCAACATAACAACGACGACGCAGGCACTTGGTTGCTCGATAACGAGGCCAAAGTCGCTCAGCTTCGCGATGATGTGGAAAAACTTGGCATGCTCGCTGCCGAGCTACCCAGCCGTTTGCACGAGCGTTTTCGCGACTTGTCCTCCGACGTACGCACCCAGTACCGCTGGGCCATCTCGATAGCTTGGACTACCGCGGTTTTCGCGGCCGCGCTGCTTATCGCCGCCGTGCAACTATTCCGCAAATGGATCGCTCGTCCTCTCGCCACGCTCGTCGAAGGCTCTCGCGAAGTGGCTGCCGGTAAATTCGACCATCGCATCCACCTCGACTCAGACGATGAGATGGGCGAACTCGCCGTCGCCATGAACGCCATGACGGAGCGGTTCCAGGAAATTCGCGACGATCTGGACGCACAAGTCCGCGAGCGAACCCGGCAAGTCGTTCGCAGCGAACAACTAGCGAGTGTCGGCTTTCTGGCCGCGGGTGTCGCGCACGAAATCAATAACCCGCTGGCTTCGATCGCCATGTGCAGCGAATCGCTCGAAGGCCGTTTGAGCGACCTGCTCAAAAACGTGGGCGACGATCGCGCGGCCGACCGCGAAGTCGTTCGCAGCTACCTTGACATGATTCAAAAAGAGGCCTTTCGCTGTAAACAAATCACCGAAAAGCTTCTCGACTTCTCGCGTATGGGCGACTCCGACCGCCATCCCACCGATCTGCGCGAATTAGCAGACGGCGTCGTTGAAATGCTGCGACACCTCGGCAAGTATCAGAACAAAAGTGTGGTGCTGCGTGAGGGCCAACCTGTCATCGCGGAGATTTCACCGCAGGAAATACGTCAGGTGGTGCTTAACCTCGTCACGAACGGTCTCGATAGCGTCGATTCCAACGGCGCGGTATCAATCACAGTCGCCCAGCGCGGCGGCAATGCTCAAATCATCGTTGAAGATAACGGTGCCGGCATGACCGAAGAAGTTCTGCAACATTTGTTCGAGCCGTTCTTCACCAGGCGCCGCGGCGGGCAGGGCACAGGCCTCGGCCTCTCGATCAGCTTCCGCATCATTGAAGAGCATCACGGCCAAATCACGGCACGCAACAACACCGGTACGCCAGGCTCCACCTTCATGGTCACGCTTCCACTCCGTCAGCCAACCGTCAGACGTCAGAACCAACCAATCGCTGCGTGATTCGTGCGCATACACAGCACACAACAGTACACGATCCTCATTCGGAACAGACAGCTCGCTCTTCTCGATAATCACCGCATAGCATCATGACCACTGCAAAAACTACAGGAACAGATACGAACGAATCCCAGGGCCTCTCGTTGCTGTTCGCCGACGATGAACGCTCACTGCAGGAACTCATGAAACATGAGATTCCGCGTATGGGGCACCGTGTAACCGTCTGCCCAGACGGGCTCACCGCCGCTGCCGCGTTAGAAAAGGATTCATTCGACTGCTTGCTCGTCGATCTCGATATGCCGGGCCTCAATGGCATTCAGGTCATTGCGCGGGCAAAAGAGCTATGCCCCGATGCCGAAGCCGTGGTGCTCACCGGTAAATCGTCGCTCGAAACGGCGGTGGCCGCTTTGCGGCACGGTGCGTTCGACTACCTCACCAAGCCGTGCAAGCTGGTCGAAATCGAAGCCTTGCTTCGCCGCGTGCAAGAGAAACGCCGCCTCACCCAACAGTACCGCGCCCTCAAGCGTCGCCTCGAAAGCATCGAGGGCACGCCGCGATTGATTGGCGAATCCGCGGTCATGGAACGCGTACGCAGTTTGATCGCTAAAGTCGCTCCCACGCCCTCGACCGTGTTGATCCTCGGCGAAACGGGCACCGGTAAAGAACTTGTCGCCCGAGCCGTTCATGAGCAGAGTCCAAGAGCTAACGAACCGTTCGTCGCCATCAACTGCGGGGCACTACCCGAAACTCTCATCGAAAGCGAACTTTTTGGCCACAAAAAAGGCGCGTTCACCGGTGCCGACGACCATCGTATCGGCCTGTTCGAAGTCGCCAACGGCGGTACGATCTTCCTCGACGAAATTGGCGAGTTGCCAAAGGCGATGCAGGCCAAATTGCTTCGTGTGCTCGAAAGCCGCGAAATCCGCCGCGTCGGCGAAAACCGTGCGGTCAACGTCGATGTGCGCGTCGTGTGCGCCACGCACCGCGACTTGCCCGAAATGGTCGCCGAGGGCGAGTTCCGCGAAGACCTCATGTATCGAATCAACACATTCGAAATCCTGCTGCCGCCGCTACGTGACCGATCGGAGGATATCCCCGAACTGGCTGAACATCTCTTGGTGCGGTTCCGCGGCAAATCGCCAACCGGCACGCGTCAATTGGCCGACGACGCCGTGCTCGCACTTAAATCCCATGTCTGGCCTGGCAATGTCCGCGAGTTGGCCAATGTCATCGAGCACGCCACGATTCTCTGCGATGGTGGCCCCATCACAGCCGCCCACTTGCCGACACATTTCGACCGCCGTCAACTTACCGGTGCCGCTGCCAGCCATCCTGGTCCGATCTCACTGCGCGATCTCGAAATGCAGGCTATCTTCCAAGCTCTCGAACGCCACGGCGGCAACAAACCCAAGGCCGCCGAAGAACTCGGCATCAGCCTCAAAACGCTTTACAACAAACTCAACCACGTCAGCGACCTGGAAAAGAGCGCCTAGAGTCCCGTGCCTGTAGCCGGCTCTCCATACCTGTAGCTGGCCTCTTCGAGGCCGGCAGCCCAAGTTTCCGCACCCGCGGCACTTGGGCGTCGCGTGGCTGGACCAATGCCAGGCTCTGCACATCGCCTAAGCATTTAGTTTGCCCGCGTTGTGCCAACCTCCGCCGTCATCAAACTAAGCCCGACTGTCGCAGAATCGCGGCGCATTTTCGCGCAGAGCTAAACTTGTCGCGCGCCCATTCAAGCAAGCCGTTCTCACGCAACTGATTGCACCACAACCAGTTATCTAACTTCATCGCTTGCCCGCGAACCACTTGGCACGACCGTTGCAATTTCTGCGACGCGGCAGACCTGGACGACGCGGCCAAGCCTGACCCCTCCCGCACTTCCGCGTCATCCGCACTCGGTAGGAGTTCGAACAATGAAACGGTTCTTAGTTCTCATGGGCGCTACAGCAATGATCCTCGTCTTTTTGAGTGCCGATTCCTCGGCCCGCGCCGACAGCTTCGGCGTCCACTTCGCCGGACCTGGCTACCACGTCGACATCGGCCGAGCCCATCACGGCCGCAACTACCGAGTGGCCGACCACGGTCATCGACACGCATATCCCCATCGCGCACGGAAAGGTTGGCACGACACGAGCCACTACCACTATCATCCCGGCGAGTTCGTAAGGCACCGCGACCACTACCACTACGTTCCCGGACACTACCACATCCATAATTCTGGCCACTGGCACCACCGCCGCGGCTGGTAACAACACCCCAGCAAGTCGTAACCACAAAAACCAGTCGTCGAATTCGTTCGACGACTGGTGCTATTTGGCCGAATGCTCTTGTGCATTTTCGTGCCTCTTTGTGGCCATCCAAAACCACACTTCCACAATAAGAAGTGGCCACGAAAAGGCACAAAAAACCAAGTCCTTGAAGTTAGACCGAATAACGCGCGTCACCCCTTCTTCTTCCGGCCACCGCTCTTCTTGCGACCAGCCTTTTTCTTTTTGGTGCCCTTCTTAGGCCCTGGCTTCTTGCGGGTTTTCTTCTTCGTGGCAGCTTTTTTCTTCTTCCCTGCTTTCTTTCCGCCGATCTTGCCACCTTTCTTGGCTGGTCCCTTGTTGGTCTTCTTGCCACGCCCGCTGCCCGACTTCTTACCGCCACCATCCATCTTGTTTACCGTTGCCCAGGCCCGACGCTCGGCTTCTTCCTCGCTCACGCCGCGTTCCTTATAACCTTCCTCGATATGCTCAGCCTGCCGTTTTTGCTTGTCCGTGTATTTCTTTTTCGATCCTCTAGCCATGACGACGGTCCTCCTGAAAGGGATGTATCGATTGTGCCGGCTAAAATGCAAAACACATGCCACATACAGCCCGCTGGACGATCCGTCACAAGCTACGCCAATGGCCTACACTTCTCATAAGGGCTTGAAGGGCCACGCTGCGCCCATTCGACCCTCGTGTGGCGAGGTAAACATGCTGGGGCTCACCGAAGAACAAGATCAAATCGCATTCGCTTGGGAGAAGGTCGATCAAAAGACCAGCCTCCCTCAGGAGCTTAGCGACTTTTTCGACCGGGTGGGCCCCGTGCCGGCGCAGAGTGGCTGCCGTCGTGCCTATCAACGCTTTTACATTCGCGACCGTGCCATCCTGCATCTGAATGACACCATCCTTGGTGTCTACACGATCGACGCCTCGCGACAGGGACTGGGCTTCTTATCGCCCATCCCGATCGACCTGAAAGAGCGTTGCCGCATTCGCCTGCCAAAAACCAAAGAGTTCCAGCTTCAAATCGTGCGCTGCCGACAGGTCGCCGAAGGCTGCTACGAATGCGGAGCCATGTTCATCCTCAGCATCCCCTCTCAACAGCAGCCATAGTATTCCTCCCGCCCCGCGAGAGGAAAGCTCCGCCAAACTGGAGCCTCGATTTATCCATCTGCGAATATCTGCGTCATCTGCGGACAAAGTCTTAAGCCAGCTCAACCATCCAGCGCCACTTGGTCATAAAACTTCACAAAATCATCCTTGTCATCGCAGGCGCGGAATTGCATTGCCGCACGCGGATGCAAATTCATTTGGCCCGTAATGTTGTAAGGCACCAGTGGCCCCCATTCCACGCTCGTCTTGAGTGGCTCGATATGCTTCTGCAAAAGTTCGATGACGGGCCGCAAACGAAATTTAGGATTTCGCAGGAACCCGAGCAGTAGTTCCATGTGGCAGTTGCCCGCACCACGGCCTAGCCCACCCATCGTGGCATCCACGCGATTCGCCCCCAGAATGATCGCCTCGATCGTATTCGCAAACGCCAGCTGCAAATTGTTGTGCGCGTGCATGCCAATTTCTTTGTCGGTGCCTTTCATCGCCTCGGCATAGCGCTTATATAACCGGTCCACTTGCTCGCGATACAAGTGGCCAAAGCTATCGACAATCACCATCACCTGCGCGGGGGTCGTTTTGATCGCCGCCAGCACCGTGTCGATTTCCACGTCTTCGGTGTTCGTCACCGCCATCAAATTCGCGGCCGTTTCGTATCCAAGTTCATGGCAGTGCTCAATCATCTCAACCGCCTCGGATACCTGGTGTGCGTAAAACGCCACCCGCACCATGTCGATTTTGCTTTCGTTGCAGGGCACGAACTGCTCGCGCCAATCGCACTTGCCAGCATCCGCCATCACGGTCAACTTAAGGCCCGTACGTTTCGAGTCATGATCCTCGAACACACGATCCAGCAATTCCTCGTCGCAGAATTTCCACGGCCCGAACTTTTCGCGGTCATGTTGCCGCGGCGACGCCTTGTAGCCGACTTCCATATAGTCGATCCCGGCCGCCACGCACGTTTCATAAACGGCCCGCACGAGCTCTTCGCTGAACTGGTGGTTGTTGATCAACCCGCCGTCGCGAATCGTGCAATCCAGCACCTTCAACTCGGGGCGATAGGTAATCCAAGGTGCCATTTCTGCCATTTTTCAATCCTTAATTCTCGAAGATTTACGTTCGATCAACCACCTACCCAAACATAGCACAGCCCCTCTATCTCATAGTAGTAGGCACACTCCGCGTGCCGTAATCGCACTCTAAAAAACCACGTTATTTCCTCCTTGCATTACTCACCCCTCGCTCCTCACCCCTCACTCCCCGCCCGACAATTGCTGCTTGTCACCGACCGGCCATTGGATCATCCTGTTAGGTGGCAGTTTCGACTGTCCAGGCGTCCCTTTTCGCTAGGTTATCGCCGGATCCCGCCCTTCACCCCACCTCGAAACTTCAACTTGCATACGACGGCCTCTCCCATGAATCGACCGTTTGCTATTTCGCTCTTTGTCACGCTCGTAGCCACGCTGTTTGCAGGCAGTTTCGCGTTCGCCGCTGAAGCCTCTGCTTCTGCGGAAACTAAAGGCATCGTCAAAGACAAACCGGCCGAAGGCCCCTCCGTCAAAGTCGACGGCGGTTACATGGTGCCGTACACCGAGAAAATTCCTGGCACCGACGTCACCTTCGAAATGATCCCCATCCCCGGCGGCGAGTTCGTTATGGGCAGTCCGGCGAGCGAAGCCGACCGGGCCGATGACGAAGGCCCCCAAGTACGTGTTCGGGTAGAACCTTTTTGGATGGCCAAATACGAAGTCGGCTGGGGTGAATACAAATCGTTCATGGCCATGTACGATGCGTTCAAAAAACTGCAACGCCTCAATTCGAATCGGAAAGACGTTGCATCGGACCCCGCGGCCCAAGAGGCGCTGAAGATCGTGGAGCAACATGCCTGGCACGGCGACATCGAAAAGGAATGGAACGTCGATGCCGTCACCGCGCCAACTCCGCTCTACGACTCCTCATTCACTTACGGCACCGCTGGCGACAAGCCAAATTTTCCGGCCGTCACTATCACACCTTTCTCCGCCAAGCAGTACACCAAATGGCTTAGCGGCGTCACGAGTAGCGATTACCGCCTCCCCACCGAGGCCGAGTGGGAATACGCCGCCCGTGCCGGCACAACCACCGCCTACTCGTTTGGCGACGACCCCTCGCAACTCGACGACTACGCCTGGTTCGAAGACAACAGCGACTATCAAGCTCAGCCAGTTGGCTCCAAAAAGCCGAATCCGTGGGGCCTCTACGATATGCACGGCAACGTGGGCGAATGGACGCTCGACCAATACACGCCCGAGGCATACTCTGCCCTCGGCAAAGAAACGATCGACGCCAAGGACGCTTTCGTTCCTCCTAGCAAGGTTTACCCCCGTGTCATCCGCGGCGGAAGCTGGTTCGAAACGGCCCCGGCCGCCCGCAGCGCCGCTCGTCAAAAGTCGGAAGAACAAGAGTGGAAAATCTCCGATCCCAACATTCCTCGTAGCCCCTGGTGGTACACCGAGGAACCCGCCATGGCTGTCGGCATGCGCGTAATCCGGCCTTACAAGCCCATGTCCGCCGACGAGAAAAAACTTGTGTGGGAGGCCGACGTCGACGACATTCGCGAAGACGTTTCCGCCCGCCTCCGCGAAGGCCGCGGTGCTCTCGGCAACGCCAACCCAACACTCCCCAAGGCCATCGAAGCCGCCGCCGAGCTAGAAAAAAAATCAGCTCCACAACCTGATTTTTGAGAAATTGGCCCCACCTTCCCACAGCTCTCCCAAGCTGCTCGCCGGCTTGGCGATCTGTGTCTAAGCCGTTTTTCAGAAAGGCTTTGCGCCAAGACTACGCGCCTTGCATTCCCCGTTCCCCATTCCACATTCCCCGTTTTTTCAAAAAATCTTTCCACCCCCGCTGTAACACCCGCCCAATTCCCCGTAAGAGCCAGTGGGCCAAGAACAAGTCGAAGTTGGCTGCAACTTGCATAAACAGCTAAACGGGAAACTCCGATGACCAACGAACTCGCCATCTCGCGTCCCGCCGAGCAATTCAATCTCACCGAAGAGCAAGCCAACTTCCTCACCCACGGCCTGGGCATGATCCTCAGCGCTTTCGCCGCCGCGGTCATGTACCAGGTCTTCGGCACCGACGACACCAAGAAAACCGTCTGCGTCACAGTCTACATCGTCAGCCTCATCGGCATGTACACGATGTCGACCCTGTCGCACAGCTTCGACAACCCACGCCTCCGCTCGTTCTTCCGTGCTCTCGACCAAGGCACCATTTACTTGCTCATCGCCGGTACCTACACGCCGTTCTCGATGATGTACCTCAACACTCCCGTGTGGAACATGATCCTAGCACTCGTGTGGACGATCGCCATCGGCGGCTTCCTCTCGAAAGTCGCGTTCACCCACCGTGTTGAATCGGTAAGCTGCGTACCTTGCCTCGTGCTTGGCGGCCTGCAACTGCTGGCGATTCCCACCATCCTGCCGATGGTCGGCTTCACCTGCCTCGTGTGGATGGTCGTTGGCATCGTGTGCTACATGATCGGCCTCTGGTTCTGGCTCAACGACAGCCGCGGCCGTCACTTCCACGCCGTGTGGCACCTCATGGTCATCGCCGGCAGCGCCTTCCACTTCATGGGCATCCTCCTCTTCGTCGCCATGGCATAACGCAAATCGATCCCAATCAAAACCTTCAATTAGCGCCCGGGCTTGCCCGGGCTTTTTGTTTCGTGCCTTTTCGCGGCCATTAATCCCCCAACCGCTCGCGGCTTAGCGCACTTCCCCCAAAAAACTCTTCAACCACCCCCCAACCTGTTACCATATTAAAATCCTCGCCCGCACCCTCCGAGTCCACATCATGCGCTCAGCACATATCACTTCACTTGTCGCTCTGATCCTCGCACTAACCAACGCCCCTCACACCCAAGCCCAGCAAGAAAACCCCTTCGACGGCCGCCCCTGGAACATCTCCACCGGCAACCTCTCCGTCCTTTTCACCCAAGCCTCGCCAGTCGGCGCGTTCCCCAAGCCTGATTTCATCGAGCCGCCCTCGGCACACGACGACTTGGTAAGGCTCAAAAACCTCGGCCTCGTCGCCTACGAAGACTACATCACCTGGGGTGCCATCGAACGTGAGCCCGGCAAGTGGGATTGGCGTCAACACGATGCCATGGAAAAAGCACTCCACGCGGCGGGGCTCAAATACGTCGTCTACAACTGGCCTTACTTCCCGCCCGTGTGGCTGCGCGAACAGCCCGAGAAGCGCACGCTCATGAAATGCATGGAGCACGGCCAGGAGACTAACTACCTGTCGATTTTCGACCCGCGCACGATCGAATACTACGATCATTTCTACCGCGAAGTGTACGCCCACTTCGGCGATCGGGTCGACGACATTTACGCCTGCATCCTCGGCCCCTACGGCGAAGGCAACTACCCGCAACTCATACCCGACTGGATCAACATGGGCCACTGCCACGAAGGCTACTGGTGCGCCGATGAATTCGCGATTCGTTCTTTGCAGCAGGCCATGCAAAAGAAGTACGGCGATATCGCCGCGCTGAACCAGGCCTGGGGTACCCAGCATAAATCGTTCGACGATGTTCGCCCGCCGGCAGAACTTTCACAGGCGGACTTCAAGCCTGTGCCCGAAGTATTCCAAACCGCAACCGACAAACGCCGCTGGCTCGACTTCATCACTTGGTACCATCAGGCCATCATCGACTTTGCCGAGCAGTCGCTCAAAACGGTGCTCAAGTATTACCCGCCCGAAAAAGTTCGCATCAAACCGGGCGGCAGTGCGGGGGGCGTCAACCCGATCTCCTGGGGCACGTACTGCCCCGGCTACGCGAAAATGGCCAAAGGCTACGGCATTGTCATGCAGCCGGCCGATTGCCAAGGCGCTGTGTTTGCCGATAAATGGATGGGCACCGCTTACCAATTCTACGGCGTCAAGGAATGCACCGAGCCGGCCACCGCACTCGATGCCTCCGCCTTCGCGCAGCGCATCTTCAACGATGCCAACGCCGGTGCTGCTCAACTCTTCACTTACGAATTCGAACAGCACGCGGCCGACATTCAGAAATATATCCACCTCTTCACCGGCAAACCGGGCGAGACGGAGATCGCCGTATACTGCCCCACGACGCTCTACCGCCTCGGCGGCAATCTCAAGCTCACGATCGATTCCAGCTACCACCTGCGCGACCTCTGCAACTTCGACGTGCTCGACGAACTGCTGATTACCGACGGCGCGTTAAGCACCGATCGTTACAAAACTTTGGTCATGTTCCAGGCCGATATCGTCGATCAGCCCGTGCTCGACGCCATCGAACGCTTCCAGAAATCAGGCGGCCGCATCGTCGCACTCGGCCAATTCCCAATCAACAACGTTGAGGGCAAACCCTGGCCTGGTGCCGCGAACATCACACGAATCGATCGTAGCAATAATCCTTCTGATGGCATTCCCAAATTGGCCGACCACATCGCCGACTGCAAAGGCTACGACGGCCAGCTAGACGGCGTATGGCAAGCCCGCCGCGGCCCCGAAGCCTTCGCCTTCAACACGTCTACCGACAAACCCGCCACCGTGAAACTCAATAACCAACAAACCACAATCCTTCCGCGGACAATCGAAAGCAATCCAAAATAAATAATACTTTCATCAAACCCCGGCCACTGCAGCTTTATGCAGGTGCTATCACTTTGGCGTTCGGGAAAGGACTTAAGTGCGAGCATGCAGTGCTATGATAGCTTGCGAATCGTACTTAACTCGTTTGTTGAACGTCGTACCTGCTAGCACCTGCATAAAGCTGACTGGCCGGGGGCTAAATGTCGCGATCTCAATTTCATGCTTTCTCGCGGCCATTCACCCCAGTCCCCAGCCCCTAACCCCCAGCCCCCGAAAAATGCTCATCGCCATCGGTTCCGACCACGCAGGCTATAAGTACAAAGAACTGCTCAAAGCTCACCTCACGCAGCTCGGCCACGAGGTGCGCGACTTCGGCACCCATTCCGAAGAAGCGGTCGACTACCCGCTGTTTATCCGCCCCACCGCCGAAGCAGTTGCCCGCGGCGAATGCGAACGCGGCATCGTTCTCGGCGGTTCCGGCAACGGCGAAGCCATCGTCGCCAACCGCGTCCCCGGCATCCGCTGCGCACTCTGCTGGAACGTGGAATCTGCCCGCTTGGGCCGCGCCCACAACAATGCCAACATGATCTCCATCGGCGAACGCATGGTCACCGCCGAAGAAGCCATCGCCATCACCGACACCTGGCTAACCACTCCCTTCGAAGCCGGCCGCCACGAACGCCGCATCCAACTCATCGACACGCCGTAGGTCAGGCTTTCCAGCCTGACGCGAACCGTTCAGCCAAACGGACGGCTCTGAACACATCTCGGCTTGGCGTCGCTTTGGAGCCGTGTTACTTCCGCCCGATGAGCTTCCTCATCTTCGCCCATGGCAGCGTGTTCGCTACGTCCTTAGCCGTCAGGCCGCCGCGGCGGGCTTGCAACACACCGTATCGCAGCACATCGAGTCCCTTGATACTGTGCGCATCGCTGCTGATGACGATCGGAATGCCATGCCGTTTGGCAGCCGCGCAGGCCACGTCATCCAGATCGAGCCGCGCCGGGTTGGCGTTGATCTCCAGGAACTTACCATGCTGTGCGGCGGCGGCGAATACGGCTTCCAAGTCGACCGCGTAAGGGTCGCGCCTGCCGATGAGTCGGCCCGTAGGATGCGCGATAATCGAAACGTACGGGTTCTCGATGGCTCCGAGAATGCGATCGGTGATCTGCTCGCTTGGTTGTTGCTGACCGTAATGAACGCTGGCAATGACCCAATCGGCTTCAGCCAACACCTCGTCGGGCAAGTCCATGCCGCCTTTTTCGAGGATGTCGCATTCGATGCCTTTGAGGATCGTGAAATCGGTGAACTCGCTGTTGAGCTTGTCGATTTCCGACCACTGCTTGCGAAGTCGCGTCGGGTTGAGCCCGTTGGCCATGCTGACGCGCGGCGAATGATCGGTAATCGCGATGTACTTTAAGTCTCGCTCGATTGCTGCCACGACCATTTCGCGAAGGCTTGCCTTGCCGTCGCTTTCGGTTGTGTGCATGTGCAAGTCGCCCTGCAAATCAGTCAACTCGACAAGCTTGGGCAGCTTGCCCGCCTCGGCCCACGCAAATTCCTCGCGAGCCTCGCGAATTTCTGGTGGAAACCAGGGTAGCTCCATCGCCGCGTAAACGTCTTCCTCAGTTCGCCCCGCCAAGTAGTTCGGCGACTCGGGGTCTCGAAAATCCACATCATCGGTGTCGATGTCGTCCGCTTCATTCCCCTTTACCTTTTTTCCACGCCCGCCCGCCGCTTGCGGCTTAGCGCCAACCCGAAACACACCGTACTCATTAATTCGCAGCCCGCGATCCTTCGCCATTCCGCGAAGCACCACGTTATGATCTTTCGACCCGGTAAAATATTGCAGCGCCGCTCCAAACGATTTGGCTGGCACCACGCGCAGGTCAATCTGCAAGCCGCTGCCCAGGCGGATTGACATTTTCGTATCGCCGCGGCCAATGACGGTTGCCATTTCCTCGAATCGGCCAAGTTGATCCATCACGGCGTTGGCGTCGTCGGCATCGACGAGCAAATCGAGGTCGCCGATGGTTTCTCGTCCGCGGCGGTAGCTGCCGGCAACCTCCATTTGTCGAATGCCTTTGAGCTGCCGCATGTGCGCGAGCAGCTCTTGCACGATTTCGTCGGCATGAGCCCAGTAAACTCGGGCCGAGGCGTTGGCGGCCGTATCGATACCGGCCAGAATTTTTTCCTGCGTCTTTTTGCCGAAGCCTTTGAGCGATGCGACTTCGTCGGCTTCGCAAGCAGCACGCAGCATGTCGAGCGAAGTGATTCCCAACTCTTTGTGCAACGTGGCCGCTTTCTTCGGCCCCATGCCGGGAATTCGAACCATTGCCAGCACGCCGCCTGGAATGGCCGCTCGCAGTTCATCGAGCATGCCGAGCGAGCCCGTGTCGAGCACTTCGCCAATTTTCTGCGCCAGGTCTTTGCCGATTCCGTCGATATCGGTGAGCTGACGACCGGGGTCGGCCGCGATTTTGGTGAGCGGCTCCGGCAAGTCGTTAATCCGGCGGGCCGCATTGCGATAAGCGCGCACGCGGAACGGGTTGGCATCTTGAAACTCAAGCAGATCGGCAATCTCGTCGAAGAGTGCCGCGACGTCACGATTGTTCATGACGTCTATTTTAAGGGTATCTTCGGAGTTGGTGTACTGGTGGGGTGGCTAGACTTGGGCCAGCAGTGCTTCGACGTTTGCCAGGTCTTCGTCGCAGGTCTCGGCGGGCAGCACGGGCACTGGTTGTTCGATGTCTTCCCACAGCGAGAGCTTGTTCAATCCGTCCAGCGCGGCCACTTTGTAGCATTCGGCCATCGTGGGGTAGTTGAACACCGTGTCACGGAAGTAGTCGATCGTGCCGTCGAGAGCCATGACGGCCTGGCCGATGTGAATAATTTCGGTGGCCGACTCGCCGATGACATGCACGCCCAGCAGTTTGCGCGTGTCGCGGTGGAACAGCAGTTTGAGCATTCCGGTGACATCGCCAGCGATTTGGCCGCGCGCGATTTCGCTGAAGCGGGCGATGCCCACTTCATAAGGCATATGAGCGGTCGTGAGTTGCTCTTCGGTTTGGCCGACCATCGAGATTTCTGGAATGGTGAACAGGCCGTAAGGCATGTATCGGCACGGCTCGAAGTCTTGGCCCAGCATGTGGCATGCGGCTTGTCGCCCTTGCTCCATCGAGGTGCTGGCAAGAGCGGGGAAGCCGACGACATCGCCCACGGCATAGATGTGCGGAACCTTGGTTTGAAAATGTTGGTTGCACTTGAGCCGGCCACGATCATCGGCGGCGAGGCCCGCACGATCGAGCCGCAGCGAAGCCGTGTCGCCCACGCGGCCCACGCTGAACAACGCCGTTTCGCTGAGCAGTCGCTTGCCGCTTTCGAGTTCGACAGCAACGAGCCCCGGTTTAGGTCGGTGGATTTTCGTCACACTCTCGCCAAGGCGGAAAAGCATGCCTTGGGTGCGCGCGTGATGCAGCAACGCTTCAATGATTTCGTGGTCGCAGAATTCGAGCAGGTTTGCTCGGCCGTCGATCACCGTGACCTGCACGCCCAGCGTGGCGAACATGATGGCGTATTCGAGGCCGATGACACCGCCGCCGATCACGATCATCGAACGCGGCACGGACGACAAGTTGAGGATTTCATCGGAATCGAAAATCGTGCGGCCATCGAACGGAATGTGCGACGGTCGGGCTGGCCGAGTACCGGGAGCGAGCAGTATGTGGTTGCCCTCGAGTGTTTGCCGTTCGCCGTGGCCGGCGACTTGGATCAAATGCGGATCGATGAACGAGGCTTCGCCGTACACAATATCGACGCGGTTGCGGGCGAACTGATCCTGGATGACCTGCCAATCGGCCTGGGCGACCTTCATCATTTTGCGGCGCAGGTCGTCCATGGTGATTTCGCGTTTGCGACGATAGTTGTCGTCATACACGTCGCGTTGCCGGTAACCGGTGAGATGGACGATTGCCTCGCGGATGGTTTTCGAGGGGATAGTGCCCGTGTGGAGCGACACGCCGCCGACCAGTTCGCGTTGTCGTTCGACGACGGCGACACGCCAGTTATGCTTGGCGGCCGCAATGGCCGCTTTTTGGCCTGCGGGGCCGCTACCAACAACGATCAAATCGTATCGCATCGAACAACTCAGGTTCTAAGGCTCTATGTGTCATAGCCACGGCCGCAGTGTTGGCGGCGTATCGCGCGACAATGCGCTTATAGAAACTTAGGTGACTGGCTTGCGCCGCGGAGAGGAGAAGTTGATAGCGATGGGCCCGGGATGGTGCGGGTTTGCGGGTCGTGATGGATGTAAGGATTGCGGCGCAGCCACGCACCATTGCGGCTTTTCAAGAGTCCACAGGAAGTAGCGTGGGTGGTTCTGTCGGCGAAGTAGGGTTCGCGAAACGACAAGGCACCGCCGCCGACAGGTTCACCCACCCTCGCGGCTGCACGGGCACCTGAGTGGTGGAATGAAATGGCCACAAAGTGGCCAAGGAGTGTAGCGGCGGGCGGAAGCCCGCCGCTACACTTGAAAATCGTTAACGGCGCTGCGAGAAGGGGCCTGGTAGTTCGCATCGTGACGACGGAGGGCCGTCCACCAGAGAAAAAATATGTCGTGGACACTGCTGTTCGACTTATAGCCGGACAGTAGTGAGCCTGCATATCACAAGTCCTTTCTGCTTTTCGGGGTACGAGCGATGAAGTAGCTCATCAGCTCGCGGCGGCTGTGCAAGTCGAAGTGCCGGTAGAGCGACCGCACGTGATCGTGAACGGTCGTCGGCGAGATGCCGAGTTGGTGGGCGATGCGCCGCTCGGTGTGACCTTGCAGCAGCCCGTCGAGCGTTTGCCGTTGCCGTGGCGTCAGCCCGCGCCGGCCGATTTGTTCCTCGGTGGTCAAGCGCGCGCCGAGGAGCGGCGCGAGCTCCTGGTGAAGCTGCTCCAGCAACGATCGCTCGCGCACGGTGAACGATTTGTCCCCTGGCATTCGCGACACGCCGAGACATTCGATGGTCCCCGTGGCCGGTGCCAAGCGGTTGCTGAGCATCGTGGCGTCGCAGTTGGCTGGCCGCAAGAACTCGTTGTAACCGCGCGAGTTCCGCCACTCGCTTGCCGACAGCACGTCGCGAATGCGAAAGGTCACGAACCCGCTTGCGATCCGGCTGGCAATGAACTGCTGCGTACCGGGCATCACCGAGTCCAGCGGCTCGTCGAGCGTCGCCGCGTAGGCTTGCGATTCGACGGCGTTCTCCCAGCCCCAACTGGCGATCGATGCGCCGCGCTGGGCAACCAGATCAGTGGCCACCCAATGGGCCGCGCGGGCGTTCAGCAGCCGCGCGACGCCTTGCATCAGGTGGCCTCGCCAAGTGTCGACGTCGTCCCACTGCTCCAGGCATTCGCCGAGCAGTTGAAACACGGCCCGCGCGTCCTGAAATCGCAAGTTCTGCGGTTCGCCCATGGAAACGCGCTCCGTGGCGAGAGAGGAGAAACGACGCCGGCACCTCTGTTTAGAGGAATGACGACAGCCAATCGGGGGATTATAACACCCCAATCGGCCCAACCGCCACACTTTCCTCGCACAATTCACGGGAATTAAAGGAACTTACCATGACCAGCTTATCCGCCGCGCCTGCAAATCTCTTGTCTCGTTGTTTCTGTTTGCCGTGGCTGGTCCGCTGCCTTGCAGGGTTAATCGTCGTTTGCGCAGCGATGCCGGCCAGCGCCGCGGATCGCTTCTGGATCAACCCGTCGGGCGGACTCTATCCAACCACGGCCAACTGGTCGGCAACCACCGGTGGCGGCGGAGGCGCAACGGTCCCCGGGGAGAATGATGTTGCCCGCTTTCAACTCAACACGACGTATCAGGTCGGTTTTTTTACGCATAGTCCTACCAATCAGGCTCTCAGGGTCGAGAATGGCGACGTGACGTTCGATATGAACAATCAAACGTACATCCTAACCAACGAGGCAGCAATCAACGTCGGTGTTACTTCCGGACAAACGGGCCAGCTAACGATTCGCAATGGCACGCTGCGCCGCTTCGCAGGAGACAGCATTAGTAGCATTATTATCGGCAGCAACGGCGGAACGGGGATTATGACGCTGGGGGACGGAGCAACGCTAGGGGGAATTGTCCTGACGGAGCGGTCGAACATGTACGTGGGCCACGGCAGCACGGGGACATTCATTGTTGACAGCAATGGCCGCGCTTTCGTCAGTTACTTCTGGCTCGGGTCCGGGCATGGTGGGAATGGCACAATGACGATCACCGGGGCACTCGCCCGATTCGATTCGACGAGTGGAGGTACTGTTGGTCTCAACGAATCAGGCGTCTTCAATGTCGACGGCGGCGCCCAAGCTACATTGGAGGGGAGTCTCGTGATCGGATACTTTCCAAGTGGCCAAGGTGACGTCAATATCACAGGTGTTGGGTCGCGTGTCATCACCAACGACGAAATTGTCGTCGGGAGAGAAGGCTACGGCTCGTTCAACGTTACCCAAGAAGGGAATGCGCACTCATCTGGCACCGTTCTTATCGGCTCTGCCTCCACAGGAGTAGGAAAAGCCACCGTCGCCGGAGCCGGTTCGCGGTGGACGCAGACGGGTGCGATGACGATCGGAAATGAGGGACGAGGGTTGCTCGCCATCAGCAACGGCGGTTATGTCACCACGGCGGGCAGCGCAACCATCGGCGATAGTAGTAGCGGGCAGGGAATTGTAAACGTCAGCGGCAGTGGAAGCCGTTGGGACGTCGATAACACGCTCACCGTCGGTAACATAGGCGCTGGAACGCTCCATATCACTGACGGCGGCGTGGTAGCCAGCAACTCGGCACTCGTCGGGTTCAAGGAATCCGGCACGGTTGGGCAAGTCGTGGTGACTGGCGCCGACTCACGGTGGACCGTGGCCAATAATCTATCCATCGCCGATTTAGGCACCGGGACAATCAGCGCCGTGAATGATGGCCGGATCGAAGTTGGCGGCAACCTGATTATCAACAATCCAACCGGCGACCCGATCGGCACGGTACACCTCGACGGCGGCACGGTCGACGTGACGGGCAACTTTACAAACAACGGCGTCCTCGACTTGCGCGACGGCCTCTTGCGGGTCCGCGGCACATTCCAACCCAACGCGACCCCCGGCGCATTCACGATCAACGGAACCGATTTCGACGATCTCCCGACCGTTGAGCTTTACGGCAGCGCGACCACGACCAACGTCACGACGCTCACGGTCGGCAACAATCGTCGCGGCGAGTTGATCGTCCGCGACGGACGGAATTTGAGCGCGGGGGCCAACGCCATCAACGTCGGCGCGCTCGCCGGGGGCGAGGGCGTCATCAACGTCGTCGGTGGCGGCAATTTCGGAACCGGCGGCGGCGGCTCGCTCAACGTCGGCGGCGCGGGGACCACGGCCGGCGGAACCGGCACGATCAATATCGCCAGCGGAGGATGGGTCGACGTCGGCACGCTACGGCTCCATGCCGGCGGCACGATCAATCTCAACGGCGGCACGCTCTCGTTCGACGTGCTGGGACCGATCAATGGAACGCTCAATTGGAGTTCCGGCACGGTAAGATTCGACGCGGCAACCCAAACGATCGATTCGCCCATCGCGCTCAAGTTCTTCGGCCCCGACCGCACGTTGCGCGCCGGGCGGACGCTCACCGGCCTGAACGCGCTGAGCTTCGCCACGCCCGTGGCCGTCGACGGCGGCTCGCTCACCGCCACCACGCTCAGCTTCACCAACAACGCCGCCTTGGAGATTCGCTCGGGGGTCGCCGCGGCGAGCGGCACCGTGAACAACTCCGGTTCGATCGTGCTGGCCAATTCGCTGGCACAACTCAGCGCCGCAACGCTCAACAACTCCGGCGTGCTGCGCGGGACGGGGCTGGTCCACGCCTCGCTCAATAACTCCACCAGCGGACAGGTGCAGGTCACCGCCGGCCAACGGCTGCAAATCGAAGCCGCGAGTCACACGAACGCCGGTCAAATCTCGGTCATCGGCGGCGAGATCGACGTGGCCGGCGCAGTGACCAACTCCGCCTCGACCGGGATCATCACCGCCCGCGACGCGATTCTGCGCTTCCGCGACGGCGTGGTCAACAACGGCTCGTTGGCCTTCTCCAACGGCACGGTCGATTTCTACGGCGACATTCAGCAGAACGTCGGCGGGCGGATCACCGTCTCCGGCGGCGGCATCGCCAATTTCTACGACGACGTGAATCTGGCCGAGGGAGCCGCGAACGTACAAGTCACTGCCCTCGGCTCGACGGTCAGCAAGGCCGTGTTCTTCGGCAGCTACAACGGCGGCGAGTCCGGCGGCGGACAGTCCTTCATCGAGGGGGATCACCGCCCGGGACATTCCCCCGGCGTCGTGACGTTCGCCGGCGACCTGTTCTACGGCTCCTTTGCAACACTCCACATCGAGTTGGGAGGAACCACCCAAGGAGTCGAATACGACCACGTCCAAGTAGCCGGCCAACTCGCGCTCGGCGGCACGCTGAACGTGTCGCTGATCGACACGAAGGATGGAGTCTTTGAACCGCAAGCCGGGCAGTCGTTCGACATCCTCGACTGGGGATCGCTCGCCGGCACGTTCGACGCCATCCATTTGCCGATTCTGGAGGGCCTGGAGTGGAACACGTCGCAGCTCTACACAACCGGCGTGCTGAGCGTCGTCGCCCCCGGCTTGCCCGGCGACTACAACCTCAACGGCGTGGTCGATGCGGCCGACTACGTGCTGTTCCGCAAGTTCCATGGTACCAGCAACACGCTGCCCAACGACCCGATCGGCGGCACGATCGGCACGGCGCAATACGACACCTGGCAAACCAACTTCGGCGCGGCGAACTCGGCCGGATCCGGTTCCGCCATTGTCCCCGTCCCAGAACCGGCAACCGGGGCGCTGCTGCTCCTCGGCCTGGTGACACTGCTCGCCAGCCAATCGCGGGCGCGCACCATTGCGGCTTTTCAAGAGTCCACAGGAAGTAGCGTGGGTGGTTCTGTCGGCGAAGTAGGGTTCGCGAAACGACAAGGCACCGCCGCCGACAGGTTCACCCACCCTCGCGGCTGCACGGGCACCTGAGTGGTGGAATGAAATGGCCACAAAGTGGCCAAGGAGTGTAGCGGCGGGCGGAAGCCCGCCGATAAGGAACGTCCCCATCCACGTTGAGCCGCGCAGCGGCGATGGAATTTGCGGGCGAATCGTTCCATCGCCGCTACGCGGCTTCTCAATAGGGTGCCGCTCCTAAACGACGGGCTCGCGCCCGTCGCTACATTCCTGCGCCGCTTCGCGGCGCTCCGCCGCGCACGCTGGGTAGACAACTCCCCCCTCTCCTTGTCTCCCCCTCTTCTTCCCCGCCCCCAAATATTCTGAGAACAACCTTGTCGAAAACGGCCACCAGGTCCGCTACCGTATGTGTACAAAAGTATATTCACAAACAA
>CAZTWS010000071.1:0-25491 GCA_964618225.1 uncultured Planctomycetaceae bacterium | reverse complement strand
GGACGCATCGGGCGTCTGACATTTCGCAATCTGTGGGAACGCAAGGGCGAGTTCGAGGTTGTTGCCATCAACGACCTTACGGACAACAAAATGCTCGCTACGCTGCTCAAATACGACAGCACCCACCGACGCTTCCCAGGCCCCGTCACTCACGATGCCGATAACCTCATCGTGGACGGCACCAAGATTCGCGCCCTGGCTGTCCGCAACCCGGCCGAGTTGCCTTGGGGCGACATGAAGGTCGATGTAGTCGTGGAAAGCACTGGCATCTTCACCGCTCGCGCTAAAGACGGTAAAGCCGGTTACGATTCCCATGTGCAAGCCGGTGCTAAGAAGGTTGTTCTAAGCGCTCCTGCGAAAGACACCCCAGACCTCACCTGCGTGCTCGGCGTGAACGACGACAAGCTCACAGCCGACATGAAGTACGTGAGCAATGCGAGCTGCACCACCAACTGCCTTGCCCCCGTGGCCAAGGTGCTGCACGAAACGTTTGGCATCGAAAAAGGCCTCATGACCACCGTTCATGCTTACACGAACGATCAGGTGGTGCAGGACTTCCCGCATAACGACCCGTACCGTGCTCGCGCCGCGGCGGTGAATATTATCCCAACTACGACCGGTGCCGCGAAGGCCGTGGGCGAAGTAATTCCAGCCCTCAAGGGCAAGCTCACGGGCATTTCGCTCCGTGTGCCAGTCACGACCGGCAGCGTGGTCGACCTGACGGCCGTCATGTCCAAGTCGGTCACCAAGGAAGAAGTGAACGCGGCCATGAAGAAGGCTTCCGAAGGTCCGCTGAAAGGCATTCTCGCGTACACTGAAGATCCGGTCGTGTCGACCGACATCATTGGCGATCCGCACAGCTCGATCTTTGCCGCCGATTGGACGCAAGTGATGGACAATAACCTGCTCAAGATCGTGAGCTGGTACGACAACGAGTGGGGCTACAGCGTTCGTACGGCCGATCTCATCGCAAAAATCGCGAAGCTCAAGTAAGCCTCACAATAACCGCGCACTAACATGGCGACCCTTTCCAGGGTTTCCGGATAGCCCGGCCGCAAGGTCGGGCTATTTTTTTGCGACTTTTCCGCAAAATGATTTTGCCAGAACGGCCGGTTCGAATTGGCCGAACTCGAACGACCGCCCACTGCGAACATTCACGAATGATATTATCGCGGGGCTGAATAGCATCGGGTCGATGCGATAAAAATCGTATTCATAGCGTTTGAATATTTCGCCAAACGGTTGACCGTGATCGCTCGACGAATTGCTCGGAACGCGAGGACCAATCTCCTCTAAAGTCTCGTCAGCGCAGTCGACCGTTAATTGCACCCGCGTGCCGTAGAGAATGGCATCGTTGGTTTTCCCGAGAGCTGCCATGTCATCGTCGCCGGTCGGCGGAATCGGCGCTATTCCCCAACCGCTCTGCACACCATTCAAATCGAATTTCAACTCGTGCAGCTTGTGAAGGGCCGTTTCAACACTGCGAGCCACGATTTGAATGGTTCCCGCCCGGCTGGCGGTTCGCGCTACCAACAAGGTTAGTTGGGAAGGTTCGATGTTACATTTCTGAGCGATCTCGATGCACACGCTTTCGGGCGGATACTTGCTCGTTTCGAGCACTCCCACGCAGCGCCCGGCCTTTTCGCAACGACCAATGTCATGGAAAAGTTCCTCACGACAAGCAGCCGCTCGCATCGGCCCCGATCCCATGGCGAAAAACTTCTCACCGTTAAGAGCCCAACCTGCATATTGCGACGCCATGCAAGCCGCAATCGGATCGGTACTGCACTCAGTGCGTACTCCTTCGCCGTTCCATGCCGCCGGATCGGCAACCCCGAGTGTGGCGCTGCCCAGCCCTGCCATGCAAATTTCGGCAAGAAGCAGACCTGCTCCGTCACCGCCCGCAGCCTTCACGCCACAGTCAATAATTCGAGTACCGCATTCAAGGGTAGAAACGCTTACATTTAGCCGCTCGGCATCGGCAACCAGTCGATCGCATAGAGTCCATGCGCGTTCATTGAGTGTCGTCATGCCAACATTTTAAAGCACTGCCAACACTCGTGCGATGGCTGCTTGCACCTGCGGCACGTATCGCCCCACCCAGCGGCATGGTCGCTTAAGCGACCATGCCGCGCTGGGCTCAGCTTCGGCAATTAATCAGTCCAAATCCGCGATCAACTCATCACCGCCGATCGTGCTCATCGCCTTGAAAACATCGATGGAGATATCAGGCTGCAAACCGCCCACATGGCCATCGAGAAACACAGCCTGCACCAAACCATTTGAGTGGCTGCTGCCGAATTTTTCGTGGTTGGGATCATCGATTCCGGTTGCCAACCCGTGCTCGGCAGCGCGGAACGTGGTATGGGGCGTATCGCCTGCAATCGCGGCTGTATCGCCAATGGCGTGATGCTCCATTTCCGTGGGGGTGTTGGCAGGAACGGGCGGCAAGTGACGTTCGGCGATTGCCAATGTCTTGGACAACCCGTCGGAAACTTGCCGAGCACCGATCCGCGAGCCGCTGAAAATCGGGCCGGCTTCGGCGCGGCTGTAAGCTCCAAACACGGTTGCCGATTCATCAGCGCCAACCATGCCCGTCATAATTTGAAGGCCGGCATTCGCTGAATAATCGGCCAATGTAGCCGCACCAAGAACGACAGGAGGCGCTTCGTTGTTATCGAAATTGCGATCTGCCGCTGCCTTACGGCGACTCGGGCAAGCATACGTCTCGACCGGTGTCCGCATTGTGGCCGTGTTCTTGGCATCGTCGACGCGCGCTTTCGAGTCGTAGGAACTGTACATAGTGGTTTCTTCCATGTAGGGCAGAAGAAAGAACGCCCACGACACGGCGTATTGGTCGAACCGGTTGCGGCCTGTGGGGAAATGTTTCCGCGTATCGTGATGCGTCTGCACCGCCACGCCGATTTGCTTCAAATTGTTCTGACACTGCGTGCGGCGAGCCGATTCGCGCGCAGCCTGTATCGCAGGCAGCAAAAGAGCCACGAGCAAACCGATGATGGCAATCACGACCAATAATTCGACGAGCGTAAAGCCCGTGCGCGCTATACGAATGCGCATGGAAAGCTCCTTTCAATGAAAGGGATGTGTCCGCCAAGGTGGGAAGGGATACGGCGGACTAAAGGTGGGTTAACGAGAGCTACCTTAAACCCGGAACAAGTGCCAGGTCAACCCCGTAGGTCAGGCTTTCCAGCCTGACGTTTCTGTGCCCCGGGAAAGATTATTTTCCTACGAGTAGAATTCGTCAGGCTGGAAAGCCTGACCTACGCGTGCAACTTGACGGCAGGCTTTTTCCCCGCTATCCTTGCATAGTCGCCATATTTTAGCGGCTGCATAGCTTGCTCTTATGCGTTTACCTCTGCTCAACATCGTTTCGATTATTTCCGTCATTATTGACGGCATCGAAATTATTGCGCGCCAGAGGCCATAAGGGGCGGTTCGAATTCAATCGAAACATACCAACCCTGAGGCCAACGCCTCGGGGTTTTTTTGTTGCACAATCCCTCGATTTATTTTTGAGCATCCTCAGACGGACTGGTCGCTTCAGCGACCAGTGAAATGCCCTACGAAAGTCCTCTCATGACCCACGTTCAAGTCTACGACACCACACTTCGCGACGGCGCCCAAGGCGAAGGTGTGAACTTTAGCTTGCAGGACAAGCTGCTCATCGCACACCGGCTCGATGATTTGGGGTTCGACTTCGTCGAAGGCGGTTATCCGCTCTCGAACCCTAAGGACGCCGAATTCTTCCAACGCATCGTCGCGGAACCGCTAAAAAACAGCCGTGTGTGCGCCTTCGGAATGACACGTCGCAAAGGCGTGAAGCCCGCCGAGGATCCCGGCATGAAGGCGCTTCTCGATTCCAACGCACCCGTAATCACGATCGTCGGTAAAACGCACGACTTCCACGTAACCGACGTGCTGCGAGTTTCACTCGAAGAGAACCTGGCGATGATCCGCGAGACGATCGCATTCCTCCGCGAATCGGGACGCGACGTCATCTACGATGCCGAGCACTTTTTCGATGGTTGGAAAGCGAATCCCGAATACGCGAAGCAAACCATTCGGGCCGCAGTCGAGGGAGGTGCCATGATCGTCGTTATGTGCGACACCAACGGCGGTAGTATGCCCGAGGAAATCGCGGCGCTCACCAAAGAAGCCTCAGCAACGGTCGACGTGCCGCTCGGTATCCATACCCATAACGATTGCGATCTGGCGGTTGCTAATTCATTAGCCGCCGTTGCGGCGGGGGTAGTTCATGTGCAAGGTACGATCAACGGCCTCGGCGAACGCTGCGGCAATGCCGATCTGGTTTCCGTCGTGGCAAATCTCGCTTTGAAACGCGACGGCTACGAAGTGCTCGGCGGCAGCGGCGTTGAACACCTTACCGAGTTATCACGCTATGTTTACGAAATCGCCAACATGCACTTCCGCAACAACCAGCCGTTCGTAGGTCCGAGCGCGTTTGCCCACAAAGGTGGCATGCACGTTCATGCAGTGAATCGGGCGGCCCATAGCTACGAGCACATTGCTCCGGAAACAGTCGGCAACACACGCCGCGTCCTTGTGAGCGAGCTTTCCGGCCGCTCGAACATCGCGGCGCTCACCAGCAAGGCGGGCATCGAGGCCGACTCAAAGCTCATGGAACAAGTGCTCAAGCAAGTTGTCGCCCTGGAAAACCGCGGCTATCAATTCGAAGCTGCCGAGGCCTCTTTCGACTTGCTCGTTCAACGGGCGGCCGGTACTTTCAAGCCGCACTTTGAGCTGTTGCACTACCGGGTGGATGTTGAAACCGACACCGATGGCCAAACCACCACCGAGGCCACGGTAAAACTTCGGATCGGAGACGAAATCCGCCATGAAGTGGCCGAGGGAGATGGCCCCGTCAACGCGCTCGACGCCGCTTTGCGAAAAGCACTCAACGGCCACTTCCCCGAACTGCGCGACCTACAACTGGTCGATTACAAAGTCCGCGTCATCAATAGCGATGCGGGCACCGCCGCGGCCGTGCGGGTCGTTATCGAAAGCCAGGATGCTGACGGCACCACCTGGGGCACGGTCGGCGTCCACGAAAACGTCATCAAAGCCAGTTGGGACGCTTTGGTGGATAGCATTGAGTATAAATTGTGCCGCAAGAGTGAGGGCTAAAGTCGGCTACCACGTCTAGGTGGCTGCCCCGACCACGAGTAAAATGAGAGCATGACACTCAATCTCCAAAATATCCCTGATGAAGTGGATCGCGCTTTGCGAGAGCGTGCAGCCGCTGAGAATAAGTCGGTCGATGCAACTGCCATCGATGCTTTAGCTCGCGGTCTTGGGATCGTAAAACTCTCTAATGAGAATCGCTACGATCTTTCATTTCTCGCAGAGGGTCCGCCGCTTGAACCGGAAGTTCTACGCGCGTTAGAAGAGCAGCGGCAAATTGATCCCGAATTGTGGCAATAAGGTGGTTTTGGGGTGCGATTGCTCGTTGATACAAATCGTTTCGTGAATCTGATTGCCAATGACAGGCAGACGCGAGATCGCTTGCAATCCGCATCGGAGTTGTGGCTATCCGTAATTACGATTGGCGAGCTACGCGCTGGGTTTTCACAAGGTCGCCAACGCGACCACAATGAGCGTCGCCTTGCAGAATTGTTGCAGTTGCAAGGTGTTGGCGTGCTTCCGATCGACGATGTAACGGCCAGTTTTTACGCGAACGTATGGGCATCGCTTCGCCAGCGAGGACGACGGATACCGACCAACGACATTTGGATTGCCGCACAGTGTTTACAGCACCAGTTGACCCTGGACACGAACGACAAGCATTTTAGTTACGTCCAAGGCTTAACAATTGTTAGCGATTAATAGGAAATGGACTTCAAAAACCTCCCCGCACAGTACGATCACACGGCAGCACAAAAGAGGTGGTATCACTTCTGGGAAGATCGCGGCTACTTTCATGCCGACCCCAGCGATACGCGCGAGCCGTTCACGATCGTCATTCCCCCGCCGAATGTGACGGGTGCATTACACCTTGGCCATGCGCTCAACAATACGTTGCAAGATATTCTCATCCGTATGAAGCGGATGCAGGGTTACAACACGCTGTGGATGCCGGGCACCGATCATGCGGGAATCGCCACCCAGGCCGTGGTCGAACGCCGGCTGTTCGAAGAACAAAAGCTCACTCGCCACGAACTGGGCCGCGAAGGGCTCGTCGAGCGAATTTGGAAATGGAAGGATCAATACGAGGCCCGCATTCTTTCGCAGCTCAAGCAACTCGGCTGTAGCTGCGACTGGCAGCGCACCCGCTTCACGCTCGACGACCAATGCGCTCGCGCCGTGCGCGAATGGTTCTTCCGCTTGTTCCAAGACGGCAAAATCTATCGCGGCAAGCGACTCGTGAATTGGGATACCTTCCTGCAAACGGCCGTTAGCGACGATGAGGTATTCCATGAAACCGTGAAGGGCCATTTCTGGCATTTCAGCTACCCGGTCATCGATCCGAAACCGGGCGAGCCGACGCATGTCACGATCGCCACGACTCGGCCCGAAACGATGCTGGGCGACACGGCCGTGGCCGTGCATCCAGATCCGGCAGCCGCTTTTGAATGCGCTAGTAGAGCGCTTCGCGAAAAACTATCTGGTGCCCCCGCCAAAGAACTCGCGGAAATTGAAGCCCAAATCGAAGCTCTTGGCGTCCGCCGTCAGGCGGTCCTCCCACAATTAATCCAACTCCGCGACATGGCCAAGCGCGGCGTCATGCTCAAACTGCCGCTTACGGATCGCGCCATTCCACTCATCACCGATGAATGGGCCAAGCCAGAACTCGGTTCGGGTGCGGTGAAGATAACGCCCGCCCACGATGCCAACGACTACGCCGTTTGGCAGCGGCATCCCGAAATCGGCATCATCAATGTGATGACCGTCGCCGGCCTGCTCAACGATAGCGTTCCCGAAAAATACCGTGGCCTGAAAATGCACACGAAGGCTCGCGAGGCCGTCGTGGCCGATATGGAAGCCGCCGGCCTGCTGGTAGAAACCGAAGACCGCGAAATCGACCTGGCCCACTCCGACCGCAGCAAAACACCAATTGAACCGTACCTGGCCGACCAATGGTTCATGAAGATGAGTGACAGTTCCCACTCCCCCCTCCCTGATAGGGAGGGGCCGGGGGAGGGTTCAGCGCACCCATCAAAAACTTCCGCCACTTCACCCGATACGCCCGGCCTTGCACAACTAGCCATGGACGCCGTTACCAGCGGCCGCGTGCAGATCACTCCTGAACGCTACGCCAAAAGCTACCTCGATTGGCTCAGCGAGAAACGTGATTGGCCAATCGGCAGACAGCTATGGTGGGGACATCGGATACCGGTGTGGTTTTGGAAAAAAAGTCAATCACATGCGATTTTGCTGCACGACCTGGAGTCCAAATTCTCGCGTTGGATAGACGATGGTCGATTGAGCGCTGCCAAAGATGGCGATCTGCCGATGATCGGCCAAGTATGTGTGAAGAACGATGATGATCATGAGATTGTTGACTTCCTTGCTGAAAGCGGTTTTGAACAAGAAACCGACGTCCTCGACACCTGGTTCTCCTCCGCCCTTTGGCCCATCTCTACGCTTGGTTGGCCCGATGAAACTCCCGAACTGAAAAAGTTCTATCCCACCAGCACGCTCATCACGTCGCGCGACATCATCACGCTGTGGGTCGCGCGCATGGTCATCTCGGGTCTCTACAACATCGGCGAGGTGCCGTTCCACGAGGTCTACATCACGCCCAAAATTCTCGACGGTTACGGCGAAACGATGTCGAAGTCGAAGGGCAACGGCGTCGACCCGCTCGATGTGATCGAAAAATTCGGTGCCGACGCGCTCCGCTTCGGCCTCGCGTATCTTACGACCGATACGCAAGACGTGAAGCTGCCCGTGGAGTGGGAATGCCCGCACTGTAAAGCACAATTCGCACAGACGAAAAAGAATCGTCAACTGCCGCGCATTGAATGCGAAAAATGCGGCCAGCCGTTCAGTACCCAATGGGCCGAAAAACCCGAAGACAAAGCCCTGCCCCGCGGCACGGTCATCAACGAAAAATTCGAGCTCGGCCGCAACTTCGCCAACAAGCTCTGGAACGCAGCGCGGTTCTCGCTCATTAATCTTGAAGGAGTTGGAAGTGAGGATGCAGAGATTAGGGGCAAGGTAACCAATGAATCCCCCGCATCCCGCATCCTGCATCCCGCATCCTTCCTACTAGAAGACCGCTGGCTCCTGTCGCGACTCACGACCGTCACGCAACAAGTTACGGAGCTGCTGGAAAAGTACCGCTATGCCGACGCAGCCCGAACGCTCTACGACTTCGCCTGGAACGAGTTCTGTAGTTTCTACTTGGAAATGACCAAGGCTCGTTTCAACGTACCCGAGCAGCGAGCTATCGCCCAACAAGTGTTGGCCCATTCGCTCGATGTGCTCATGCGACTGCTGCACCCGATGATGCCCTTCCTCACCGAGGAAGTCTGGCAGCTCCTGGGCCGAGTCGCCCCCACCCGCGGCCTCTCATCGCCCTCCCCCCCTAGCCGCGGTCGGCAGACCACGGCCCCACCCGCTGCAGCCGCCCCAGCCGAGAGCATCAGCATTGCCCCGTGGCCTGAACCCGATCCATCGCTCCAAGATGCCACGATCGAGCAGCAGTTCGCCGATTTCCAAGCGGTGCTCGGGGCCGTTCGAGAGGCGCGCCAGCGCCAAAATGTGCCGTTCAAGGAGGAATTGCCGTTCGTGGTTCGCTGCGACTCGGCCACCGCCGGGCGACTCGAACCGATGCAGCCTTACTTCAAGCAAATGGCGAACGCAACGGCTGTTCAGCTTGGTCCCACGGCCGCTGCAGCGGGAACAACCATTCCCTTCTCACTAGTTGGCAGCCACGGCCCCATGGAAGTGCAGGTCGACGTCAGCCAGTTCATCGACGTTGCCACCGAACGCAAACGGCTCGAAAAGGAACGGGATAACATCGCCAAACAAACCTCAGGCATCAACGGCAAACTGGCCAACAAGGCGTTTGTCGATAAAGCGCCTGCCGAAGTTGTCCAACAACAGCGTGAAAAACTCGAAGAGCTTAAAAACCAATTAAGCTCCGTAGAAGCCGCCCTGGCTAAGCTCCCCTCCGCTTAAATCTCGCTATGATTTGTTGAAAACATGCCTACACCAAGTGTAGGGGGCGTCTCCGACGCCGATACCGCTTTCAAATGGTACACCTAATCGGCCTCAGAGAGGCCTCCTACAACATAGTTTCAACAAAGCAATCTTGCCGTTAGCGCCAGTTCCTTCACCGCGGCACGACAAGCTATAATGCAATAACCTTTGTCGTTTCGGTGGAAAGGATCGCTGCAATGCCTGTCGCAATGGAATTGTCCCGCATCATCATTAGCGAGATCAATGAGCAGCAGGTGATCTATCTCAAGGAGATCGAAGGGCCGCGAACTTTCCCCATTTTGATCGGAATCTTCGAGGCCACGAGTATCGACCGCCGCGTGCGGGGCGTTGGCACGCCGAGGCCGCTCACTCACGACCTACTGGTGGGAGCGGTGGAAGCTCTCGGGGGTGAATTTCAAGATGTGGTTATCAGCGAACTTCGCGAACACACCTACTATGCCAAGCTGCGCGTGCGCCAAGACGGCGAATTGGTTGAGATCGATTCCCGGCCCAGCGACGCCATCGCCGTGGCCGTAAGCTGCGATCCGCCGCTGCCGATCTACGTGGCAGAAGACGTGCTCAACGACGTCATGGGCGAACAGCAGTGACTGGAAGAGGTTAGATATAGCAGAGGTCAGATGTCAGGTATCTTAAATACTGACCTCTGTACCCTCACCTCTGACCTCTCGCCCCTCATCACCCTAATACATCCGCGAATGCGGCACGCAACGCAGCCAGTCCCGCGGCACCTTTATCTGCATCCACGACCACGTTCACCCGCACTTCACTCGTGCTGACCATTTCCACGTTGATGCCGGTCTCGTGCAAGGCTTTGAACATTCGCAACCCAACGCCCGTGTGGCTGCGGATGCCGATGCCCTTTACCGTCAAAATCGCCACGGTTGGCTCCTCACGTGCCTCGCCACCCAACTCGGTCGATAGGCTTTTCAGCACACGGCGTGCTTCCTCCAGCGAATTCCGCGGAACGGTAAAGCTGATATCCGCATGGCCATCGCGACCAATGCTCTGCACGATCATGTCGACCAGCACGTTTTCCGAAGCAATCGCCTCGAAGATACGCGCAGACACCCCCGGTTGATCCGGAACGTCGAACAGTGTCATTTGAGCCTGCGATTCATCGAGCGAAATGCTTTCGATCGTCAGGTCTTCCATCCGCTGTAATCGAGCTACGATGTCCACCGCGTCGGCCTGTTTGGCGACAGGGGTACTTTCGCCAAACTTCACTCGGTCACGCGGCGGTTTGCCGAGTTCAAACTCGTCGTGTACGGCCCTAAGAGCGGCTAGGGCTTGCTCGCGCTTCACAAGCACCGACACCTTGATTTCGCTCGTCGTAATGGCTTCGATGTTGATATCCGCATCGGCCAACGCACGGAACATGCGATCGGCAACCCCCGTTTGCGTTGCCATGCCGAGCCCGACGATCGACACCTTGGAAACGCTGGCATCGTGCAGCACCTCCTCAGCACCCAATTCGTCGGCCGCTTGTTTCGCGGCCGCAAGCGCTCTAGGCAGATCATCTTCGAGCACGGTGAACGAAATGTCGGCCGTTCCTTCGGCACCCGGGTTCTGCACGATCATGTCGACCGCCACATTCACGCCAGCCAACTGCGAAAACATTGTATACATCGTACCCGGGTGATCGGGCACGTTGGCCACGGTTACCTGAGCTTCATTTTTCGTAAGTGCGGCCCCCGTGACAGCCCGGTCGGCCGACTCCGATTGCGAACCAATCACGGTGCCCGGCTCGTCGCTGAAGCTCGCGCTGTTGCACACGTGAATCGGCACGTTGAATTTCTTGCCGAACTCGATCGACCGGCTGTGCATCACGCCCGCGCCAAGGCTCGCCAGCTCGAGAATCTCGTCGTGGCTCACGCGGCTCATCTTTCGCGCCTCGGCCACAAGCCGCGGGTCGGTCGTAAACACGCCGTCCACATCGGTGTAAATCTCGCACGCATCGGCACCAAGCACCGCGGCCAACGCCACGGCTGTGGTATCGCTACCGCCGCGGCCAAGCGTGGTAATGTTGTAATCCTCGTCGATACCCTGGAACCCGGCCGCGATGACGATCTTGCCATCATCAAGCAGCTTCCGCATGCGTTCCGTTGAAATGCTCTTGATGCGGGCCTTGGTGTGCGAGCTATCGGTGCGAATGCCGATTTGGCCGCCCGTAAGGCTCACCGCCTCGGCACCGAGCGAATGAATCGCCATGGCCATGAGCGCCACGCTCACCTGCTCGCCGGTGGATAACAGCATATCCATTTCGCGGGCAGACGGGTCGTCGGTGATTTGCTTCGCCAGATCCACCAGCACATCTGTCTGATGGCCCATCGCGCTGACCACCATTACGACCTGTTTGCCATCTTGCTGAGCGCGGATCGCCCGGCGCGCCGCCACACGAATTTTTTCCGGATTAGCAACGCTCGTGCCGCCAAACTTTTGAACTACTAAGCGCATGTGTTTTCTGAGTACCAAACTCAAGCAGAGCGTCTAACGACATCCAACCGAATGTCGTGCCGCAGAATACTCGTGTTTGGCTTTCTACATCCTCCGTTAATTACTAAGGAACTCTAACAAAACCGGCGGGGACTGTCCCGATTTTGCGGAGTCTTCGCAGCAAAATGGGACTGTCTCCCTCTCTCAGACGGTTTTGTTAGAGTTCCTTAATTCTACTTGCCAATAAACCACGGCATCGCGTCCCAGCCTTTCTCAAACGCCAGCGACGACTTCGTAGCGTTCGAATCGCCGTAGCTGGTGAATTCGTCGGGCTTGATCCCGGTGCCTGCCATAGCCACGGGTACATCGCCATGCGTATGCACTTTCGTACGGAGAAATGTCGGATGGTCAGGCGAAATCATGATCCGCCACTCCCCGTGCGCCGCTAATCCTTCGAGCAACGGCCCCACTACATACCGATCGATTTCTTCAATGGCTTTCACCTTTTCATCCACACGGCCTTCATGCGACGCTTCATCCGAAGCTTCGACGTGAACGCACACGATATCGTAATCGCCAAGCGCCTCGACGCCGGCCCGCCCCTTGGCCGCATAGTCAGTATCCAGATACCCCGTGGCCCCCGGCACTTCGATGCGGTCCCACCCAACCAGCGCTGCGATGCCGCGAAGCAGATCCACCGCGGTAATCATCGCCCCCCGAGCACCGTATGCTTCGACAAACGATTGCAAACGCGGCGCTTGCCCGAGCCCCCATAGCCACACATTCGAAGCAGGCTTGCGGCCTGATTTCAGCCGAGCAGCGTTTACCGGATGGTTGCGGAACACCTCAATGCTCGCGGCCATCAGGTCGCAAAGAATATCGCTGCCCGGTCCACGAGGGTAATCTTCAAGCACTGTTTGATCGGTAATATCGTGCGGTGCCCGCGTGCGTGTATCGTTCGTAAACGGACACGGCAGCCTATCGCCACGCCACAGAAGCAAGTTGCGATAGCTCACGCCCGGCACGAATTCGAGAGCGCCGCGATACGCCGGGTCGCTGGCGATTCGCTCTTGCGCCGCGGCTAACAGCTCGGAACCTTCCTCGGTGGTAATGTGGTCGGCTGTAAAGTCACGCATTACCTGGTCTTCAATCGTTACCAAGTTGCAACGCACGGCCCAGTCGTTTGGCCCAAGTTGAATCCCCTGCGCGGCCGCTTCCATGGGCGCTCGGCCCGTAAAATTCTCAAAGGGGTCGTACCCGAGCAGGCTCAAATTGCCGATTTCCGACCCAGCCGGCAGTTGCTTCGGCGTGTGACACGCGCGAGCTACCACGCCCATCTCGGCCACCCGGTCCATATTCGGTGTATGAGCAGCCTCGAGCGGCGTTTTGCCGCCAAGCGACTCTTGCGGTTCGTCGGCCGCGCCATCAGGTATCACAATCGCATATTTCATAGTCGTAAGGTGGAAGTCATAAGTCGTAAGTCGTAGTCAATTCAACTTACGACTTACACCTTACGACTTACCGCTAATCTCTTACCCACATCCGTACCGTTTCGCCTCGTACCGGATTTAATTTGTCGATCTCCTCACAAGCCCGAGCTGCATCACCCTCGGTCGTTTCGTGGGTCATGATGACGAGCGGTACAATTCCTTTTGCTTCCAGGGGCTCGCGCTGCAATACCGAAGCGATCGAAATATCATGCTCACCGAGCACTCTGGTCACCTGGGCCAACACGCCCGGGTGATCTTCGACCATCACTCGCAGATAAAACTTGGCACGCGCCGCGTCGTTGGGGGCCGTCGTTACGCGAGCCTTGCGGTTCGACCAAAGCTCGAGCGTGCGGAATGTGATTGCCGCTCGCCCCACGGCCGTGTCGATTAAGTCGGCCACCACGGCCGATGCCGTGGGCATCTGCCCCGCCCCCTGGCCATGGAAGAACAGCGGGCCTACCGCATCGCCTTCCACGCGTATCGCATTGAAGGGGCCACTCACTTCGGCAAGCGGGCTGCGGGCTCGCACCAGCGCCGGCGATACATCGAGCTCCAACGTATCTTCCACCAAATCTGCCACGGCCAACAGCTTGATGCGGTAGCCCATTTCCTTCGCGTAGCGAACGTCGGCCACATCGAGCCGGTCGATGCCCACCCGCGGAATTTCTTTCCAATTCACACGAGCACCAAAAGCCAGTTGCGCTAGAATCGCGAGTTTCTGGGCCGCGTCGCTGCCGTCCACATCGAACGTGGGGTCTGCTTCGGCATAGCCAAGTCGCTGGGCCTCTTTGAGCACCTCGGCATACGAGGCCCCCTCACCGTGCATCTTAGAAAGGATAAAGTTCGTCGTACCGTTAAGAATACCGTGCAACGACTTGATTTCGTTAGCCGACAAACACTGGCTGATATTCGCAATGATCGGAATACCGCCGGCTACCGACGCTTCAAAGGAAATCGACCTGCCCAACTCGCGGGCGCGATCGAACAACTCGGGGCCATGCTCGGCGAGCAGCGCTTTGTTCGCCGTCACCACATCCTTGCCGCTTTCAAGTAACTGCAGCATGATCGTGCGTTCCGGTTCAAGGCCGCCAATCAAACTGGCAACCACCTTGATCTCGGGATCGTCAACCACGTCTTCCACGCGATCGGTCAGAATGCCCTCGGGCAAGTCGCAGCTTCGAGCTTTTTTCAGATCGCGCACGACCGCCTTTTCCAACCACAACGTGCGACCAGCGTGGCGTGCCGTGCGATCGCCATGGTCGAGCAGCAGCTTGGCAACGCCTTGCCCAACAGTACCTAATCCGATGATTGCAACTTTCGTTTTTTCCATTGCGCCCAACGGCCCAAGCACATGTTCGGCCGAATCTGCTTTCGTAGTTGGTTAAAGCTCTTCAGGTTTAGCGAGGAGCGATAATAATGAATTACTTTTTCGCCGCAGGTTCTCCGGCAAGCGCCCGCAACGCGGCATTTAACTCACGCCGTGTTGCATGAGAGTACTCGATATCGAACCACACGATTTTGCCCTCAGGATCGAGCACATAAGTTCGAGGCAACTTTTCGCTGCCAACCAACCCCAGCGCCTTTCCGTCGGCATCCACCAAGTTTGCAAACGTGGCCGACTCGGCCTTCAATGCCGCGGTCGCATCCGCGGCAGGCGTTTCGGTCGCGATGCCAACTACTTCGACACCCAATTTGCCAAACGGTTCGATAACTTCGGGCCCCATGTCGGCAAGCTGCTCACGCGCCATCCGACGATCGGGTGACCAGAAAACAACAACCGTCGCCTTCTTTCCCAACAGCGACGAAAGCGATGCTTTCGCATCATCTTCCACTTTTGCAAGCTCGATCGCAGGCATCGTGTCTCCCACTTTCACTTTGCACAACGCGGCGTGCCCTTGGGAAAGCGACACCTCGGGAACCTTGGCCGGCTGCAATGCCCACGCCGACGGCAAATCGAAGGCGACAAAAGTCGCCGTCCCTAAACAAACCACCAAGCTAAATTGTCGAATCATCTTGCGTCCTTACGGCACTTGGTTTCGTTCCTACACGTTCACTTTAATCCCAAGCTCTTTCAGTTGCTTCGGCTCCACGAGGCCCGGGGCACCCGTCATCAAGTCGGAAGCCTTTTGGGTTTTGGGGAAAGCAATGCAATCGCGAATGTTGTCGAGGCCACCAAACAACATGATCCAGCGGTCGATACCCAGCGCGATGCCGCCATGGGGCGGCGCGCCGTACTTGAGCGCCCGCAACAGAAACCCGAAGCGTTCCTCGGCCGACTTCTCATCAATACCCAGCAGCGAGAACACTTCTTGCTGCACGTCGGGGTCATGGATACGAATCGTGCCGCCGCCCGCTTCGCTGCCGTTGATGACAAGGTCGTAGGCCTTGGCCCTAGCGCCGCCCGGATCCGAGCTGAGCGTGGCAAAGTCCTGGTCGCGTGGCGAAGTGAATGGATGGTGCATCGCCACCCAGCGTTTCTCTTCGTCGTCGTACTCGAACATCGGAAACTCCACGACCCACGAAAAATGCATTGCCTTGGGGTCGTAAAGCTTCATCTCCGCGCCGATTTTTTGCCGCAGGGCGTACAACGCTTTGCAGGTCACCTTCCACTGGTCGGCAACAAATAACAGCAGGTCGCCCGGTTCGGCATTCAGCCGTTCGCCGATTTGCTTCAACAACTCGGGCGAAAAATTCTTGGCAATCGTCGATTGCAACGTGCCATCGGCCTCCACCTTGAACCAAGCCAACCCTTTGGCACCAAAACCCGCCACATACTCGGTCAAAGCATCGATGCCCCGACGCGAATAATGCTCGCCGCCCTTCTTGGCGTTAATCGCTCGCACGCGGCCGCCGCTTGCCGCCACGCTGGAGAACACCCGGAAATCCGACTTTGCGGCAAGGTCTGTGCAATCGACCAATTCCAGACCGAATCGTAAATCGGGCGCGTCGTGTCCGTAGCGTTCCATCGCCTCATCGTAGGTCATCCGGGGCAATGGCAGTTGCACATCGATGCCGAGCACTTCCTTGGCCAGCTTCTGAACAAGTCCGTCGATCGTGCCCATCACGTCGTCGGCGTCCACGAATGCCATTTCCAAGTCGAGTTGCGTAAACTCGGGCTGGCGATCGGCACGCAGGTCTTCGTCGCGAAAGCAGCGTGCCACCTGCACATAACGATCGTAGCCAGCCATCATCAAAATCTGCTTGTACAACTGCGGCGACTGCGGAAGAGCGTAGAACGAACCAAGGCTCACGCGGCTTGGCACCAAATAATCGCGAGCACCTTCAGGCGTACTACGCCCCAGGATCGGTGTTTCCACATCAATGAAATTCTGCACCGCAAAATAATCGCGCATGCCTTTCACGACGCGATCGCGCAGCAACAATGTTCGCTGCATCGAAGCGCGGCGCAAGTCGAGGTAGCGATACTCGAGCCGCAACTCTTCGTTAGGCAAATCCTGCGCGTTGGCATTCGGCGAGACGGGCGGCGTGAGGCTTTTGTTGAACAGCTTGAACTTGGTAACACGCAGTTCGACCTCGCCCGTACCGAGCTTGGGGTTTGCCATGCCTGTCGGTCGCTCGGCGACTTTACCGGTCACTTGCACCACATACTCGGCACGCAACTGCTTGCTCTCTTCGATGATATCCGCCGGCGTATCGGGCGGATTAAACACGACCTGGGTCATGCCATAACGGTCGCGCAGGTCGACAAACAACCCGCCGCCATGATCCCGATAGCTATCTACCCAGCCGCAAAGAGTGACTTCCTTGCCTGCGTCAGAGCGGCGAATTTCGCCGCACGTATGTGTTCGAAGCACTGCTTTCCTCTCGTATGTCGGTAATCTAGCGATTCTAATAGCAACGCTAAAAACCAGCTAGACCCACGTAGGCCAGGCTTTCCCGTAGGTCAGGCTTTCTAGCCTGACTCGCTGGCCTGGGCCAAAACAGCATTTTTCGTGATGGCAGGCCGTGAAGGAGGTTCCGTCAGGCTGAAAAGCCTGACCTACGCAGCCATTCCCCCAGCCGCCGCATCCCCTCAGCCGTAGATACCCGCGGAGAATAGCCAAAATCCCGGCGTGCCGCCGACAGGTCGAACCAATGCGACGTCGCCAACTGGGCGGCGAGAAAACGCGTCATGGGCGGCTCCCTCGATAAACCCAGCGTCCGATAAACGACTTCCAATCCGTGCCCAAGCCGAGCAGCAGTCGAATGCGAGACCGACTTCCGCACAGGCGGCAAATCCACCAACGCGAGAATCTCATCGATCCAGTTCCAACAGTTCACCGCCTCCCCTTGGCTGATGAAATACGCTTTGCCTCCGACCACGGTCGGGTTCTCGGCAAGTACATCGGCCGCCTGCAAATGCGCTTCCGCGGCATTTTCGACATACACAATGTCCACCAGGTTCGCGCCATCGCCAACCTGCCTTAATCGGCCCGATCGAGCCCGCGCGATAAGCCGCGGAATCAAATGCGTATCACCCGGCCCCCAAATCAAATGTGGCCGCAATGCACACGTGCGAAGATTGTCACCATTCGCCGCCAACACGGCTTGCTCGGCCCGCGCTTTCGATAGCGAATAGTACGCGCAATTCCCCTCGAGCCACTCGAAATCGTACGGCGTCGATTCATCGACCCCGCACTGATCGTGCCCCGCAAACACCACACTCGGGCTGCTCGTGTAAACCAAACGCGGCACGTTCGCAACAATACACCCAGCGATCACATTCTCCGTGCCAAGGCGATTGATCTCATCATACGGCTTGGCCCGCATGCTAATGCCCGGCATCGCCGCCGCGTGGAATACGCAATCCACTCCACGACACGCCGCAGCCACCGCCGTCGCATCGCAAAGATCGCCCCGAACCAGTTCAACGCCCCGCTCACGAAGTTTGGGATAGTCCCCGCGGCCAAAGCTGCGCACACAGTCGCCCCGCGCGAGTAACGCATCCACGATGTGGCTGCCCAAGAATCCGCCGCCGCCTGTCACCAGTGCAAACATCAGCTTAATTCCGGCAGTTGACTAGCGGCCCATTCCGCGAGCGACTCTCGGTGAATCTTCGCGTTGTGACGAACATCGACCGGCAGTTGGGAATAGAAAAGGATTCGTTCAATCATCCGCGTAGTCGGATGACGCTTTGCCAGTTCAATCAATTCCACGCGTAACGCATCCGTTGCCTGAGTGCCCTGCCGCTCCACAATAAGAACCGGCGTCTGGTTTGCCTTCTTTCCGATGCCCACCAGTGCCGATCGTCGTACCGCCGGATGTGTATTGAAAACGGCCTCCACACACTCTGTAAACAAAGGGCCATTTTTAGTCTCAACGCGATGCGACTTCCGCCCGCAGTACCAGAACCGCTCTGCCTCGTCGAAGTACCCAACATCGCCCATGCGATGCCATCCCGCTTGCGAGCGAGCCGGGGCGTCCCCGCCCCCGAGAGAAACGTCTGCGGAGATTAGCGATCTATCCCTTTCCTTCCCACTTCCTATCTTTGCTACCGCATTGTGTTCCGTTCGCGTCACATATCGCGGCGATGCCTGTGGCCCACGAACGATCAATTCACCAATTTCACCACACGGCAACTCCTCGACATCCTCTATCGCACTGATCGGTTCATCGGTAATCCGAATCGCTCGCCAGTTGACCGAATCAAATTTGCGGCCGACACACACACCGGCTCCTTCATTCGTACGCAACGTCGTTTCGTTCAAAACCTCTTGGGCTTCGATCGTGGCCACTGGCAAACACTCCGTCGCGCCGTAGGGAGTGTGCATCTTGGCACCGTCGCCAACCAACGAAAGCGTCGATCGCAACACGTCGGCCGGAACTGGTGCGCCGCAGGAAAATACTTGCTTCAGCGATGGAATGTGTTCGCCCGTTTTCGCACAATACTCGCTCAGCACCCGCCAAACGGCCGGCGAAGCAAACGCCTGGGTTACCGCCCAGTCGTTGGCGGCCGCGAGCAACTTTTGTGGATCTGCCGATGCGGGCCGCGAAAAATCCATCTCCGGCAATACCGTCGTTACCCCCATCGCCGAGTTGAACAACGCGAATAGCGGAAAGCACCCCAGATCGACTCCGCCCGGCTCGATGCCGTACTTCGATTGAATCTCGCACACCTGCGTATCGAATATTCGGTGCGTGTACAAAACGCCCTTTGGCACGCCCGTGCTGCCCGAAGTGAAAATGATTGCAGCCGCATCGTCCGCGGAAGTCTTTGGTAGTGATGCAAGATGATTGCGAGACGGATCACCGGGCGACGATTGCAATGCCCTTTCGCCGCGTCGCATGAGTTGGTCCAGCGTCAGCCCCCCCCACAACCACTTTCGGCCAACGGTAACGTTCCACCGCGCTCGCGGAAACTCTTTACGCCACCAACAGCGCGCCGCCTGAGCAACGCCGATGGCCACGAACCCTTCTGGCTCGGAATCAGCCAGGCAACGAATCAGATTCTGCCGGCCCATGCCGGGGTCAACCAGCACGATCACCATGCCGGCCCGCAACAAGCCAAACACGAGCGATACGAATTCAATCCCCGGCCGAACGAGCAATGCCAATCGTGTACCGGCAGGTACTCCCCAATCAATCAAACCATGCGCGATTTGCGCGGCCGCAGAATCCACTTCGGCAAACGTCGCCACGCTGTACCATGCGCCCGATTTGCCACGAATCGCTTTGAATTTCTGCGAGGCACGCCGCGAGCAAACGACTGCAATCGAATCGCCGCGAAGGCCCGCATACTCTGTCAATCGGCTGGCAACATTGAGAGGAACGCCTGTGTGTAAAGGGCTGACCAGTGGCGCTTCAGTAGCAGAGTGCATCCACCGAGTTTAGAGCATTTTCCAAGCTCATGTAAACGCAGTGACATGGGTGGCATGCCTTCGCCTTCCGGGCGTAGGCATGCTTACCCGCTATCGCGTGAAAGCATGCCACCCAGTAAATCATCGTGATCAGGCCATGAAATTGCCTATCGAGTGGCCGACCAAGTGGGTCGAGTGCCGGCTGTCCGTGGAGTGTTACTGGTCGAGCCGTCGCGATCCGGCGACCAACCTTTACGCACGGCAGCTGGAGCGATTGAAGGAGTGGAACTTTTGCTCAGGCTATTCATTCGATCGCGCGAACGACTCACCCGCATGGGCTTCGGAGCTTGCATTTCGGTGCTTTCCACCGTGGGAACCGGCTCCGCCGTGGCTCGCCAATCGCTTCGAGCCAAATTCGCCCCTTCGGTGAGCCCGCCAGGCCGACCTGGCTTGGCAATCGTCCACCCACCGTCGAATATCTTTCCACTGGTCGGTTTGGAACCGCTTACATCTGGTTCCGCATCAAAACCCGCATCAAGGTTGGATTCGTTTTCTTCATACATGGCAGCGACCACCGCCGGGTCTTCCATACCCTCGGCGAGGTTTTCATGGGGGATGAGTTCGCGCGACGTGAACAACCCTGGCTGCATCAGGTCGATGCCCGTATGGGCGAGTACTCTTTCGCCGCCTCGAGGCAACAACTGCACCCAAATTTCGCGTGCTTCGGTCGCCGCACTATCCGCGGGTAGCTCCAATTGGAAACGCACGATCGATTCGCCGTTAGTTGCTTCGGTCGCGGCTTGAACGTCTTTAGGACGATAGTCCCAACGTGCCACATTCACCGGTTCGCCACTGTCCCCCGCTGCCACGAGCATGAGCGACATCGCTCCGTGGAAAGTCGTCGCAACGGCATCCTCGGTCAACGGCACCACCTCGACAACCATACGTGGTCCGCCACCTTCTTCGTTTGGTACGACTTCGCCACGCAGCCACACATCAGCGAGCGTCATACGCGGCGTGCTGACTTCAGCACTCGCTTGCACCACCGCTTGCGACACACCAGTTTCGCCCCGCATACCCGATGTGGTTTCTCCCAACGGTGGAACATCCGGCGGTTGGATATTCTGATTTGCCGGCGGGCTTGTAGCAGGCGGCGTCACGTCGAGCGATCGTTCCTGCCGTGCAGGCGTGTTGCCATTTGCTCGTTGCGGCGACTCCGTAACGGGCCTTACACCATTCTCGGCGAGTTGTCGCTTGAGCGCGGCGTTTTCCGTGCGATATTTACAAACGAGCTGCTGATATTCTTCGAGGTAGTCCTGCATCGCATACAGTTCATCCTCCTGCATGCGAAGTTCGCGCGCAACTTGGTCATATTGCGCCGCACTCTGGCAGCCGATCACCATCACTCCGACCACGGTGCATAGCACACTGGCGAACCCAGTTCGCGCAAGTCGAGATGTTTGCAGGCGATTGGCCACGTCGAAACCCAGAGAAGCGATACTCGGCACCCAAGACGAGTAAAAACAGAGAGCGGCACCGATTTCCGGGGCAATCAATACGAAATCGCCCCCGCGTCGTCAAGCGGAAGGTAGGTCAGGCTTTCCAGCCTGACAGCACCGCGAAGCAAAAATGCTGCTACGTGGCGTTACATCTTGCGGCCACGCAATACCAGCAATGCTATCGCTGCCTCAGCTTACTGTCTTATTCGGCGCAAGGCTGCTAATCACCTTATCAATGAGCCGATACTCGAGCGCTTCCTCGGCCGACATGAACTTATCGCGATCGGTGTCCTTGTCGATCAAATCCAGCGATCGGCCAGTATGGTTGAATAGAATGCGATTCAAACGCTCTTTGGTGCGCTTGTATTCGGTCGCATGAATCAGAATATCCTCGGCCGTGCCTTCCATGCCTGCCGACGGTTGGTGAATCATAATGCGGCTGTTCGGCAGCGCGTGACGTTTGCCTTCAGCGCCAGCAGCTAGCAGCACAGCCCCCATCGAGGCGCACTGCCCCAGGCAATAGGTGGCCACGTCGCACGATACGAATTGCATCGTGTCGTAAATCGCCATGCCGGCTGTCACGCTGCCGCCCGGCGAGTTGATGTACAGGTGAATGTCCGCCTTCGGGTCTTCCGACTGCAAGTACAACAACTGGGCAACCAAAATGTTGGCCACGTCGTCGTTGATCGCCGACCCGAGCAGAATGATGCGGTCCTTCAGCAGGCGGCTGTAAATATCCATCGCCCGCTCTTCGCGGCCGCTTTTCTCGATGACGTAAGGAATTAGTGGCATGGCTATTTGCGAGTTAAGTGGTGAACGGCGAATGCAACGGCTCGAACGCGAGGGGGGCGACTTAGTCCTCCGCGTCTTCGGCACCCGGCTGCTTAAGCAGAATATCGTCGACAATGCCAAACGCTTTACCTTCTTCGGCCGTCATATAAAAGTCGCGGTCCGAGACCTTGGCGATTTCCTCAACAGTCTTTCCGCAGTGACTGGCCAAGATTTCGTTGAGCGCCGCACGCGTGCGCAGGATCTCATTCGCCTGAATCTCGATGTCGGAAACCTGACCACCAACGCCGCCGTGCGGCTGGTGGATCATGATTTTGGAGTGCTTTAAGGCGTAGCGTTTACCCTTTTCGCCACCCGCGAGCAGTACCGCGCCGCCGCTAGCAGCGAGCCCCACGCAGTAGGTAGACACTGGGCACGAAATCATCTGCATCGTGTCGTAAATCGCCAACGTTGCGGAAACGCTGCCGCCGGGCGAATTGATGTAGAAATGAATATCCTTGCGGCGGTTTTCGCTTTGCAAGTACAGCAACTTCATCACCAATTCGTTGGCGTTGCCGTCGTAGATTTCACCCTGCAAGAAAATCACGCGATTTTCCAGCAGCAGGTCGCCGAGCGTCATTTGACGCTGGCGTTGATAGTCGCGCATGGCCTGAGCCGACAGCTCAGGCTGTATCAGGCCGCGGTGTAGTTCGGGGTATTTGCTCATACGACAATCCTTCATCCGGAGTGGCAATCGTCAAGAGGCGGCCACGCAACCGCGACATTCACTCGGCATTCCCACGCCTTTGCGTGGCGCGACGTAAGCTGGACGCTTCACGTCCCGGCCTCACTGTCGGCCAATTGCGTGATTTCTGCACGGTACGACTGGCCCAATATTGTGCCCGCCACCGGGGAACACGAAAAGGCCAATACCGGCGTTACTCCTCGGTTTCTTCCTTGGCTTCGGTGACAGGAATCGCACCGCCGCTGCTGCCGCCAGCCGCGACCGAAATCGCTTCCGTATCGTTTTTCTGCGGTTCGTACGGTTCGTCCTTGAACTTGGCCTCGGACTGGACAAGCTCGAGCACCTTTCGCTCGATGATCTGGTTACGCAACACGTCCATCAGGCCGCGCTTTTCAAGCTGCGCTCGCACGCGGCGGGGCGATTCGCCGCTTTGAGCGGCAATCAAGAAAATTTCCTTGTCGTAATCGCCGTCATCCACGTCCAACTTTTCTTCTTCGGCAATTCGCTCGAGGATGAAATGCTCCTTCAGAGCCGTGGCCGTACCGGCCGTGCTGTTCTGGCGCAACTGGTTTTCGCGAGCACGGATTTCCGCCTCGCTAAAGCCGCTACGGCGCAGTTCCATCACGGCGCGTTCCAATTCGCGGGCACTTTGGCGTTCCAACAAGCCCTGAGGCAGTTCCCAATCGGCGCTCTTCGTAAGTAGCGACGAAATCTGGCTACGTGCAATGCGTTGCTGCTGATATTCAAGCTGACGGTTGAGGTTCATGCGAATTGCTTCGCGGAGCGCTTCTTCCGAATCGAAACTGCCAATTTCCTGGAGGAAGTCTTCTGTCAACTCGGGCAGCTTCAGCTTCTTTACACCGAGCACCTCAAACTCTAACGCCACCGTCTTATCGCGTAGCTCGGCGTTAGGAGCATCCTTGCTAAGCGTTACCTCTGCTTCACGTTTGTCGCCTTCCTTAACGCCGGCCATTAACTTGCCAAAACCTTCGAGCTTGGCATCGCGGAAGCTCAGCGTAGGACGGATTCGCACGACCGCTTCGGGTTCGAGAGCAACCTGCTTACCGTCCACGGTCGACTTGACGTTTACCGACAGGTAATCGCCTTCTTCGGCGGCACCTTCATGCGGGACGAGTTGACCATAACGAGCCAACATTTGTTCGAGTTGTTCCGAAATGTCTGCATCGCTGAATTCACGAACGGGCCGCTTGAGCGACAGGCCTTTCCACTTCGGCAAATCAAACTCTGGGCGCACTTCGATCGTGAATTCGAACGTCATTGGCCCTTCTTTGGGCACTTCCACGGCTTCCAGATCGAAATTCGGCTCGCTGATCGCTGTAAACCGCTGTTCTTCGCTGATTTGCTCGAGACTATCGAGTAATAGAGCGCTTTTTACCTGGTCAGAAACTTCATCGCGATAGCGGTTTTCGACCACTTTTCGCGGAGCGCGGCCGATGCGGAAACCGGGCACGTTCGCAGTCGGCATGAGTTCGCCGAACGCATCGTCGAAGTAGCGCTCGATGTCGTTGCGCGAAATCGTTACGGTGACATGCCGTTCACAAGCGCCAGGACTGGTGACTTGGACGTCCAGTTCCAACTTTTCCGGCGCTTCTTCTTCGCCGCCTTCTACAGCAACCGCGGCCGATTCATCATCCAGCTTTTCGTCATCTTTTCGGGCGGCCATCATCGCAAACGATCCCTTCCTGTGGCTGACCTCTCGGAGGCCGGCATTTCTTAAGCGGGTACAAAGCAAAACGGCCCGCGCCCTTTGATCCCCAAAAGCGCGGGCCCTACGTAGGTCAGACTTTCCAGCCTGACGCCTTTGATCAGAATCAGGCCAAAAAGCCTGACCTACAAGAGCGGGTGATCGGATTCGAACCGACGACAACAACGTTGGCAACGTTGTGCTCTACCAACTGAGCTACACCCGCACTCGGCGGGCCGAATTTGAACCGCCAGGCGCGTCGAACGCCAGAACCGAATTATAAACCTGGGCGGTCCGCTTGCAAGGGCATCGGCACCAGGGTACGAAAGTACGCGTCTCCGGGCTTCCAGGCTTGTCAAATTACAACTCTTTTTTACCACGTCGGTCGCGAATTACCGCTGTTTTTGGCTTCTAACCAACTTGGCCAATCAGCAGTGGGCTATTCGCCTGATTCCCATGCTTCTCTTTAAGAAAAAATTCCTGCCAGCAATCCGCTCCGGCGAAAAAACCCAGACCATTCGCCTCTGGAAGCACCGCCAGATGCGTACCGGCCAACGGAGCTATATCCCCGGCATCGGCTATATCCAAATCACGGGGGTTGAACCGGTCGACATCGACGCCCTTACCGATGCCGATGCCATCCCTGACGGTTTCCCCACGGCCGCCGCCTTGCAAAGCGAGCTACGCACCATCTACGGCGACAAACTGGCCCAAGGCTACCAGGCTTTCCGTATTACCTTTTCTTGCAACCCTCCGTCTGACACCCCACCCAAACCATAACCGACCCCCTGTAGCTAGTGTTCTGTCCATGGTCATTTGCTGGGTGGCATGCCTTCGCCTTCTGGGC
>CAZTWS010000070.1:0-25966 GCA_964618225.1 uncultured Planctomycetaceae bacterium | reverse complement strand
GCTGATGGCCGACAGCCCGATGTCCCGCTCAGTTTCAATGCAATCATCAATAAGAAATACTATAAGAAACACCTTGAATCATTCGTCAGTACCGTTGATGCAGAGTTAGCGGCACGCTTTGGCCCACAACGAATCTGAATTAATGTTGCCATCGGCTCGCGAGAAAAGTCGGCGTTCTATACACAGCCACTAGAAATACTCCGGCAATAAATCATTGAAATCCAATCAGACTCCAGCCTAAGTCGCCCCGCATCGACGTGATTGTGATTCGTCACGGGAACCGGTGGAGAGTCTACCGCGGTCGATAGACGGCTAATAAACGACAAGGCCCCGTAGGAATCCTCCCACGGGGCCTTTTGCTTTTGGCTAACTACGAATTGCCACGATGAATAACAATTCCAGAACCACTGAGGTGATAATCGCAGCCCACAGAATGTTTGTGCTGGCCGACCGACGTATCGCAGCCCCAAGTAAGCCACCGGTAACGATCAATGCCAACGGCACGGCGATAGCCAGTGCGTAGTAACCGAACGTGGTTGAATCGTCACCGAATACAAGCATCCATAGTGCGAATGCGATTATCAGGTACAGCCAAGAAACCGTTGCGATGAATACTGCCACAATAGCCGCCAACAAAAGAAAAGTACGCAACATGCAACACTACTCTTTGGCGGCCTTTGCAACTTCGTTCACAAGAGCATTGCTATCGGTGCTTAACTGCTGCAATACGTTCCCCAGCCGTAGCTCTGGATGCTGCCGCATAACGTAGGCGACGTGCAATCTAACCCACCATTCTTTGCGCTTTGCGAGTGTCGCAAGAGTTTCATTTACTTCGGGTAACGCTGCTTGGAATCGCTCGTCGAATCCATTTTCTTTCAGCCAGATTGCGTTACCGACGATATGCTCGGCCAATTCTATTTCACGACGGGCTTTTAATCTAACTTTCCCTTTATCTTCCAATTGCGCGGCTGTCTTATCTTGTGGTTCTGGCACCTTTCCCTGTTGGCGAGCCTCAAAAACATTACCCATGAGTTTGAGCCGACCGACCAAATCGGGAGCGCTGCTGGCATACGTGAAAACGAGCAATGCTTGTCCTTGCGACCGTTCGTAAACGTACTTGATAAATCCAGCGGGAATCTCTTCGCCTCGCGCCAATTGTCGGTGAACGTAGTCGAAATAGCCTTCATAATTGACCGGCGTAAATGGCGGTGAGCGTGTCGGAGCGTCTGCATTGTCATGGGGAGCGAACCATAATTTCGCAAAGCCACGGAGTTGCTCGTTGTCCGCATCTAAGTAAGGCGCAAGGACACGAATGACCAGCGATGGCTTGAGATCAAGAAGATTCAAAACCAGAACAGCTTTCAAATCTTGCTGGCTTTCTGCTTCACCGGTTTCTGTAACCGCGTAAACTGCCAACTGTTCGATAATCTTTTCATGATCCGTTAGCTCTTTCAGTTTCTTTAATTCTTTTGCCCCTTCCACATTCGTTCTTGTATCTTCATATCTCTGCCCTAGAAACGCATTGGCAGCCGTTTCGATTTGCGCCTGGATGATTGGATCGGACTTGGCAAGAAGCTCGTTTGCATCCATTTGCGCACGGCCTGTATTTGCCACGGCCGTAAAGAGTAGTGTAATGGTGAGGAATTTCATGGCAGTAACCCGCTCTCAGCGTAGCATCAGCGAATTTAGGTTTGTTAAGATTCGCTGTCTGACTTGTGCATTGTCGTCAATTGACCCGTGACGCAAATCGTCAGGAAAGCCTGGTTCTGTTGTAGTATTAATATCTTCCAGCACCGATCCAGGACTAACGTCGTTAGGGTCAATTTCACCGCCGCATCGCCTAAGACCGATTGAACAAGAATCAGAACTATAATTTGACAAAAACCAATCCTTAATGCTATCCACATCGTTTTCCCTCCTCATTGCTTAATCGCTCCTATCTTCCACCTTAAAACGAAACGACTGAGCAACAACTTGCGAGTCCGCTGAACTAGGTGGTTCCTTGAATCCGGCATCCGTAAATTTCTTTTCCAACGGCAGTCGTTTTGTATCAACTTTCACTTCTCCCGGTGACAACTTCCCCAAAGGAATCAAAGCAAAGTGTCTTGTCAGTTCTGCGGTTTCATGTGGTACAAAACGATACGAAATGACGACCTGTCCCGAATGTTGTTCGACTTTAACCAGATGAACGTAGGCACCGTATGGATAGGAGAAAAAGACAATCGACACGTGGCTATTTGTCGGGAATGTCACTTGCGGCTTCTTTTTCCCAGATAGTACGGCTGCTGCCTCGCGTAACGCATCAACACCAGTTCCAGCCACGGCGAATGCTGGTATCGAAGATCGTTCCAATGTTTTATGTCTTATGGGGCTTATTGCTTGGTTTACCAAGGATTTTTCACTGAGCGATATTTGCTCAGTGGTGCTCAGCTTTCTAGTAAGTGGTCCAAACTTATCTGGCTCTAGCTCGCGAATGTCGCGAGTGCCGGGCATACCGTAAGCCCAAATATCCTTGAGTGCGATTTGATTCACCGCTGGCTCTGTTTCATTCGTCTGACCTTGCGCGGTTGTCGCGAAGGCGCAGCTAAATAGAATCCCACCTATTAACGAAAATCTTTTCATAGGGTTTGCTCCGAAGCGCCACCCTACCACCTTCGTTTCTCGTTAGCAAACATATTTCTATACAGTGACACACGCCCGCTTAGCATTCGCTGCTGGCGTTGGTGTCACAAGATTCAACCTGACTCAACCACGGCCAATAGCTGGGCAGTGTGGACAACGTGCGCGATTATTCGTCACCACAAAATTGGCCAGGGCGACAATGCGGCGTAGATGCGCCAACACGAAAGATGCGAAGACTCGCGATTACAGCGAATCGACGTTTCCTAACGAAACACGCGCGGCGCTCAGCCTTTGCAAAGTCGCCGCGCGCTATAAATGTTTCGCCGTAAATCGGTAAACTCGATTACATGTAAAAATACGCTCCCCAATAGGCTATGCAGCAACGATAATTGACGGTCTAGGCCGCGTTCCTGAATGCCAAGCTGCCGGTCGAAAACGCGGTCATTCAGTTGGCCGATGGCCAGATTCTTTCCACGGGTAACGGCTTCCATCGCGGGGGCGACTAACGAGCTACCGCCTAATCCACGCGACTCCAAGCCACCAAGTACGTTATTAACCGTCGTGGCAAAGTCTTGTTCCAACGCCGCCCGTTCACCCGCGCCATAGTTCGATACCAGCGGATCGAACGAACCGCCGCTACCCGGGATTCAGAATTGAGATCGCCGTGGATTGCGATAGAGCACGCGAGCCAGATCGGCGGGAGAGCTGGGGAAGTCATGGGTTCGTTCGTGATGCCAATCGGAGTGTGTCGGTACGAGGCCGGAATCGAATGGCCAAGCGTCTAGAGGAGAATCGTCGCCCAGAGCATCGGCTAATGCGCGAGAACACATGGTGACGTCGCCCGCGCGAGGTGGGATGGGGCCGGCGTCGAAGCGGGGGCAGCCCATCAGAAGTTTCGGATCGTAGCCGCCTACGCGGTTGACGATTTGAGCGATTTGGTAGAGGGAGAGCGCGCGAGGTCCGCCGGCGTGGTAGAGGCCGGTGATGTTGCTGGTCAACACACGCTCGAAAAGCAGGTTGAGGCAATCGGTATAGGCGGGCGTGCGGACTTCATCGAAGTAAAGCGTGGCGGGTCGGCCTTTTTTGAAGCGCGATTGAATCCAGTCGATCGCGCCCGCGTGGCCATTGAAGCTGATCCCCATCGGCAACGAAATGCGCAGCATGCACGAATTGGGCATCCAATCGGATACGAGCTGTTCGGCCGCGACCATGGTTTTGCCGTAGACGGTGACGGGATCGGTGGGGTCTGTTTCGGTGTACGGAAGGGCAAACGGGGAATGGGGAACGGGGAATGGGGAATGGCGGAGCAAGGGGCGAGGAGCGAGGAGCGAGTTATCTCTGTTGCCGGAGAAGACCAGGTCGATGGAGAGGTGGACGAGGCGGGTATTGCGTTCGACGATGATCGAGAGCAGGTTGATCAGGCCTTCAACGTTGGTGCGCCAGGCGAGACGGGAGTCGAGTTCGCAGGCGCGAAGGGCGCAGTTGCCGGCGCAGTTCAGCACTGATTGGAATTGGTATTCGTCGAACAGGGCGCGGAGGCGGGCGTTGTCTTCGGCGTTGCAGGCGACGACGCCTTCGCCGGTGAGGGGCCAGTTGTCTTCCTGGCGAATGGCGATGACTTGTCCCGGGTAGCGAGTGCGAAAATAGTCGAAGGCGTTGTAGCCCGCGACACCGGCAACGCCGGTGATGAGCAGCGGGAGTTGAATAGATTTTTGCGAATAAGAAATCACGAGGCTATTGTAAGGAAGGCCAGGCAATGCGCGGAGTATCCTTTAAACGCCTCGCAACCCGAAATCGTTTCTTCCTCACTTCGATTCCGCCGCCGAGTTACTTGTTTTGCGCAAATTTGGGAGCGTGCTTCTGGCATCGTTACCTGTCTTGGTCAAGGTGAGCACGTTGACCTGCTTAACTTTGGCGTGGCTCTCCCCGCTAATCTCATTACCGGTTGATTCGTAGGCAACCCGCACAACTCCAAAAGGTGCATCGTGGTGAATCGCGATCGTCCACTGGCACGTCCCATCCCACCGGCCGTTATTCCGCGTTGGACGATCGAACTTCGACGAACCGGAGACTACCTCACAATCGCGAAATTCTCCGGCCGGGGTCTTGATTGTTTCGATGGGTAGCCGTTTCTCGTCGCGGAGCGACGGTGCGAAAAGGGGCAGAAAACGATCGATTTCATAGCGTATTCGGTCGAACCCTTTTTCGTTCGCTATTCCCGCCAAGTCGGCGTCTTTCGAATTCCAAAACGTAAAAATGGCGTTGTCAAGCGGATCATGTCCGCGCTGTAAATATAGTTCAGGTATCAACATTTTAATCGATTGGGTATCCGTGCTTTGGATATGAGCAGTCTTTTTGTTGGTGACCGTCGATGCGCCACTCAGCTCGATCCATCGGCAGGCCCGTCGCGCGTAATTCTCGCCGCCTACACTACTGATTCGAATTGTACTGCGGATCGCTTGCTCCCCCGACATGTCCGCAATCCATTGCTTCCCGCGTTCATCCATTCCGGCCAGTATTTGCTTTGGAAGTTCCAGTTCAACGAATGCCGTTCCGTCGCCGGAAAATTCAGCCCATGTGCCATCGGCTGGCAGTTGAAAGATCAGCCCGTCGCCGTGCGCCGTTGCTGACATGTAGAACATCGCTGACAGTAGTAGAGCTACAATGCGATTTCCAGGAAGCAAGGTCATCGATTATCTCCGGATTGACGAACTATCCGGCGGCGCGGCGGCGTGCGACGAACGCGGCGTAGTCGGCTGGGGTGTCGATGCCGGCGGCCACGTGGTGGACGACGCCGACGAGAATCGTGCCGCCGTGTTGAAGCATGCGTAGTTGCTCGAGCTTCTCCGCTTGTTCCAATGTGGACGGTGGTAGCGAGGCCACTTCGAGCAGAGTTTTGCGGCGGTAAGCGTAGATGCCTAGGTGTTGGTAAAAGAGAGGCGGATCATTGAAGACCGCGGGCGAGGACGCACCGGCTCGCTCGGGTTCAGCATCGCGCACGAACGGTATCGGGCTGCGGCTGAAGTACATGGCTCGGCCGTGGTTGTCGAACACGACTTTGACGCAGGCCGGGTTGTGGAGTTGGTCCGTGGAACGCAACGGAGTTGCCAGCGTGGCCATGCCGGCGGTGGGGTTCTTTTCCAGGAGTTCGACTAGGTGGTCGATGTTGTCTGGCGACATTTCTGGTTCGTCGCCCTGTACGTTGACCAGAATTTCGGCCCGGAGCATTTTTCGAGCCACTTCGGCAACGCGATCGGTGCCACTGGCACAGGCGGGGCTCGTCATGACGAATTCACCGCGGAATCGTTCGACTTCGGCGGCGATTTCGGCGTGGTCGGTGGCGACGAGCACCCCGGCAGGATGACGGGCGGCGCTGGCCGCTTCGTAAGTGTGCTGGAGAAGGGTTTTTCCCGTGTCGCGCAAGAGCATTTTGCGGGGGAGCCGCGTAGAAGCATAGCGGGCCGGGATAACGACGTAACTGCGGGCCATGAGTCCAAAACCTTATTATTTCGTGCCAGCATTCGACGATTGTGCGATCGGCCACTCGGCGGCCGAAGTTGAGCGTCGAATTAAGCAGCGATTGATACTGAAAATCGCGGAATCGGGGTAGGTCGAAAACTGGCAGCCCCCCTAGAATTACGCAGCTTTCAGGCAGGACGACCGAGCCTCTTCTTTGGAATTTGTTCAATGTGTGGAATTGTTGGGTATATAGGACACCGCCAAGCAACCGGGTTCTTGATCGAGGGTTTGCGCCGGCTCGAGTATCGGGGGTACGATAGCAGCGGCATCGTGCTCAATAACGGCGGGCGGTTCTCGATTACGAAGACAACCGGCCGAATCGATGACCTGGCGGCGAAGCTACACGAAGTGCCGGTGCGCGGCACGATTGGGTTGGGCCATACGCGTTGGGCGACGCATGGACCGGCGACCGAGGAGAACGCCCATCCGCATGTGGGCGGCAAAAACCTTGTGGCGGTCGTGCATAACGGAGTCATTGAGAACTTCCGCGCGCTCAAAGAGCAACTGGCCGAGCGTGGATACTACTGCAAGAGCGCGACGGATACCGAGGTGATCGCGCAGCTCGTGGCCTACGAACTAGATTCGCGTGCCACAACCAGTGACCCCAAGCCGAGAGCCGATCAGTATGCGCCGCTCATCGATGCCGTGCAGGCGGCATTATCGCAACTGCGCGGCACTTACGGACTGGCCATGGTGTTTCGCGATTGGCCCGAGGTGATCGTGGTCGCGAGGCTGGGCAGCCCGCTGGTGCTCGGGATCGGCGAGGATGAACACTTCATTGCGAGCGACGGTTCGCCGCTGGTCGGGTATACGAATCGCATCGTGTATTTGGCCGATCATGAAATGGCGGTGGTAACGAGCGAGTCGATTCGCGTGATTCATCGCGACGAAGGCCACGTAAGGCATAGCGAAAAGAAGCTGGAAATCGACTCCACGCAAGTCGAGTTGGGCGGCTTTCCGCATTACATGCTCAAGGAGATTTTCGAGCAGTCGGAAACGGTGATGGCCGCGATGCGCGGTCGGTTGAACCGCGACGAAGCGACGGCCGTGTTCGGAGGATTGAACCTGACTCCGCAACAGTTGCGGTCGATCGACCGCATCGTGCTGACGGCATGCGGCACGAGTTGGCATTCGGCGATGGTCGGCGAGTATTTGATCGAGTCGTTCGCGCGCATTCCGGTCGAAGTCGAGTACGCGAGCGAACTGCGGTATCGAAACCCGCCGATGACGCCGGGCACGCTGCTGTTTGCGATTACGCAGAGTGGCGAGACGATCGATACGCTGGCCGCATTGCGCGAAATGAAGCGCAAGGGGCACCCCACGCTGGCGGTTTGCAACGTGGTGGGCAGCACGATCGCGCGCGAGGCGGATGGCGGCATTTATTTGCACGCGGGGCCCGAAATCGGCGTCGCTTCCACGAAGGCATTTACGTCACAGTGCGTGGTGATGGCCTTGCTCGGGTTGTATTTTGGACGGATGCATCATTTGAGTTTCGAGGCAGGGTTGCGGATCATTGATGAGATGATGGAGTTGCCGCGACATGTGGAGGAAGCGCTCGATACGAATGATGATGCGCGTCGCATCGCTCAGAAATATGCCTCGTGCGATAACTTTTTGTATTTGGGCCGGCAGTTCAATTTCCCCACCGCCTTGGAAGGCGCACTGAAGCTCAAGGAAATCAGTTACATCCATGCCGAGGGCTATCCGGCCGCCGAGATGAAGCACGGCCCCATCGCGCTGGTGGACGAGAAAACGCCGAGCGTGTTCATCGTTCCGCAGGGTGGCGTGTATCACAAAGTGATCGCCAACATGGAGGAGATCAAAGCGCGTGGCGGGCCGGTCATTGCGATCGTGGATAAGGATGACTCCGAGGCCGTCGAGTTGGCGGACGAAGTGATTCGCATTCCGGCGGTGCCGGAGTTCTTGCAGCCAATTGTGGCAGCCGTGCCTCTACAGTTGTTGGCCTACCATGCGGCAATTGCGCGCGGGTGTGATGTGGATAAGCCGAGGAACTTGGCGAAGAGTGTGACGGTTGAGTGAGTAGTCCGTTGTCAGTCGTCCGTTGTCAGTGGCGATCCACAACTAACAACGGACAACGGACTACTGACATTTCATACTACCGAGCTTGGTCAGAATTGCTGTGTGAGTAATTCAGCAATGCAATCATCGTTTTGCCGTCTTCGATTTCGCCGCGGTGGAGCATGGCGAGTGCTTCTTGGAAAGGTACGACAAGGTTGTCGATTTCTTCGTTGGCTTCGCGGGCCGGTTCGCCGGGGGCGAGGTCGTAGGCCGCGTACAGCCATATCTGTTCGTCGGAGATGCCGGGGGACGGGTAGAACGCGGCCATCTGCTCAAGCCGCGCCGCGCGGTAGCCGGTTTCTTCGATGAGCTCGCGGTGGGCCGTTTCGATGGGCGATTCGTTGGGCTCGCGTGTGCCGGCCGGAATTTCGATGAGTGTTTTGCCGACAGTAAGGCGTCTGCTGCGGATGAGGCAAATATGTTCGGCGTCCACGAATGGCAGAATGGCCACGCTCCCCGGGTGGTGGACGTAGGCCAGGGTGGCAGATTGGCCGGTAGGACGGGGGACGGTGAGTTCGATCACCGAAAAGCGGCGAGTTTGTAGCAGGGTTTGTTGGCTGTTTGGCATGGAAAGTGGCGAAATACGGGATTGAGCCTGGGTATGAAAATCGGACCGCACATTTTCAAAACCGGGTGCGTAGAATCTGCGGCGGTGAGGTATTGTTATAAGGAACTCTAACCAAACCGTCTGAGAGAGGGAGACAGTCCCATTTTGCTGCGAAGACTCCGCAAAATCGGGACAGTCCCCGCCGGTTTTGTTCGAGTTCCTAAGAGTGCGGTAGTGCGATTGTGGGCGCGTTCATTTGCCGATTTTCGTCTGGGTTGGTAGGATACATGCGGCGCTTGCCGGTGTCGACCTGCCGACGACATCGCGGCTTTGAGAACCCCAGTGGCGTCGTAATTTTTGAGCGTCTTCTTTGAGACGAGACATGCCCGGTTGTTGTGTCCAGCGTTGGAGTTTGAGCCTAGGCCGTTGGTGGGGTGTGTCGGTCTATGTGCATTTGTTTTTCATTCTGTCGGCCTTTCTGGCGATTGCTTTTACGCTTACCGAACTCGATTTGCTAGGCGACTGCCTGCTGATGGTGGCCGTGCTATTCGCGAGTGTCACTTTGCACGAGGTGGGCCATGCCCTGGCAGCGTTGCGAGTCGGTGGGAAGGTAGATGCGATCGTACTAGGGCCAGTCGGCGGGTTGATATCGCCACGGGTGCCCGATGAGCCCGAGGCCCATGTGTTTGTGGCCCTAACGGGTCCGTTCGTCCATTTTTTGATAGCGGTGCTAGCGGCCGCTGTGCTGACTTTTATCGGTGACCGGCAGTGGCCCGGCTTGTTGAACCCGCTGACAACGCCGATCGATTTGGTGGAGCCTAATACGTGGGGGATCGAGGTGGCGAAGATCACGCTGTGGCTCAACTGGACATTAATGCTACTGAATTTGCTGCCGGCTTATCCCTTCGATGGCGGCCCTGTGCTGCGAGCCATGCTGTGGCCTGCCTTGGGAAGACGGACGGCGCGGATTGTAACTGCCCGCGTGGCGATGGCGTTGGCCGTGCTGATTTGTTTGGCCGGTTTGCTGCCGCTGGGCGGGGAGCTGCCCACGCACGTTCCAGCCTGGATTCCGTTGATGACGCTGGGCGTGTTCGTGTTTTTCAGCGCTCGCCAAGATCTGACAACGGCCGAGAGCCAGGATAATTCTGATCCGATGGCGGGCTACAAACTGAATGCCGATGGCCTGGATCTGCTGGACACGGCTTGGGGGATTGAAGAGAGCGAGGATGTGGTGCTTGTCGAGCATCAGCCGCGCCCCTCGGAACTCAATTCCTCGGTTCCCGAGCCTTCGGAAGACGATCGCGTGGACGCAATTCTTGCGCGGCTACACGACACGAGTTTCGACGCTCTTTCGCCCGAAGAGGTGGAAGTATTGCAGCGGGCCAGCCAGCGTTATCGCCGCCGCCGGGGCGACCTGAATGACGTTTAATGGGCGGCAATTCCGTAGCAGGTCTTTTGAAATGCTTGAAAGCGCCAGTTGCGTGCCACCTGGCTCCGCCAGTGTATTGGATAGAGGTACGAAGAGATCTTCTCAAACCGCATGAGATTCAAGCAGCTTGCACGCTCTACCTGATCCACCAACCTCGTCGGGTGGTCTGAAACACATCCAGCCGCGTAGCGGCAATAGAAGCCATCTCGCTCCACGAGATGATTCCGCATTCGCGGATTGAATCCACCAAACCGACTCCTACTTCTCTGTTCGCGTCTTTTTGTGCCTCTTCGCTGCCAAACACAACGCAGCACGAATTCCTTTGCAGACTTTGCGCCTTCGCGTGAAGCTCCCCGCTTCTTGCAGGAACTTAGCGATTCCCGCACCACTCGAGTGGCCGAAAAAAGTGTATTGATAATTAAGTGTACTTGTGTATATTTGTAGCTCAGCTTTGTACAGAAGGTAGGTCCCGCTTGCTGAGCGAAACCTTTCGAGCGTGTTGATGCCGGACATTGGCAAAGGCCCCTTCCGGCAGAAGAAACCTACAAGCATTTTCTGTGCAAAGCCCTTTCGGATCGTGGTTCATTAACGAACCGTTACAAAGATACCAACAAACTATTTCCTTCTATCGTCGTTGCGAGTCTCTTAGGCTCTCGACGCGGTGTTCGCCCATGCGCACGTATCAAGAAATCCGCCGTAGATGCGCAAAACCCAGGGGGAGAATTGTGCGCATCTACGAGAAAGATGCACCAATTCGGCTAATTGCTCTCATTCGCTTCGTTGTCGAGGTTCCGCTCCATCTTCAAACGATCGGCTTTGTCCCGATCTTTGCGATGCTTCGCATGATGATGTTCAAGAAATTTCTCGATCGGCCCCAGTCCCGCCAGGATGAACAGCGATACGATCGCCGAGGCAATCGCCAGGCCGTACTGAGCCAATCCGGCTGTCGTGCCCAACGCAGCCGCCAACCAAATCGAACTAGCTGTCGTCAGCCCTTTGATCTCTTGTTTAGCGTCCAGCTTAAGAATCGTGCCCGCGCCGAGAAATCCAACGCCGGAGGCAATGCCTTGAATCACACGCGTCACCGAGTCCTGGTGCGGGCCGGCAATTTCCACACCGCAAATCACCAGGATTGCGCACCCGATCGACACCATCATGTGCGTGCGCAAACCGGCCCAATGCCCCTTCCATTCCCGCTCGAAGCCCAGCACGCCGCCCAACAAACCAGCTACCCCCATGCGAATGATGTCGTCCCAAACGTCGGTCAACACCATCTCCACATCGATTCCGTCCATAAATGCTCCGCAAATGAGTGTGAGTGTTCCAGGCAACCACTTCAGGCTACGAGGTACACAACGATGAAAGAACGACACGCCGAGCCGCTAAAACCGTGCCACTGCGAAGCATCTTCCAGAGAATTGCCGCGTTCATCAACCCAGCAGTTCGCGGACGACTTCGCCGCCGTCCACGATCTTGATCGGCCGACCAATACGGCTCATGTTTTCCTGGTCGGCGTCGATACCGAGCGTCGTGTAAACGGTCCGCAGAAGATCCGGCACCAAAATTGGCCGATCGGTGACATCGACGCCACCCTCATCGGTCTCGCCGATCACCTGGCCACCACGAATACCGCCGCCGGCCAACGCTACGTTGAACGCCCGCGGGTAGTGGTCGCGCCCCGCCCGCGCGTTAATCCGCGGTGTGCGACCGAATTCGCCCATCCACACAACCAACGTGCGATCGAGCATACCTCGTTGTTTAAGGTCGGCAATAAGCTGCGCCATCGGTCGGTCGATCAGCGCGTTGCGTTCCGCCGTTTTCGTAAAATTGTCGTCGTGCGTATCCCAGCCGCCCAGGTCCACTTCCACGAATGTCACTCCCGCTTCCACCAATCGTCGCGCCAACAAGCAGCCCGCGCCGAATGGAGTCCGCCCATAAGCATCGCGCATCTTGTCGGTTTCCTTGGCCAGGTCGAACGCCGCCATCTTCGGGCTCAAAATCATTTCGGACGACTTGCGAATCAACTTGCGATGGTCGTCAACGATATCCTTGCCTTCCACGCGGCCAAAGTCGCCCTGCAGTTGATCGAGCATGGCAAGCCGCCGCTCGAATCGTTTATCGGGATCCATCGCCGGCGGAGCACCCTTAGGCCGCCGACTTCGTTGCGAAAGCAACGTCGTGGCCGGTTCGGTGTTCTCCGGTTTTACTTCGGGGTTGCGCAACACGAACGGATCGTAATCGACGCCCAAAAAACCGGCACCGCCCGAGTCGGCCCGGCGACCGCCGATTCGAACAAAACTCGGCAGAGCGAACTTGGGATCGGCAAGTTGATGGGCAACGTGCGAACCGAGCGTCGGGAACTTCACGCCGCCCATCGGCAAGTATCCATGATGCAGCAAAAAACTGGCCCGCGGATGGCTGCCCTCTTTGCTTGTCATCGAGCGAACGATGGCAACGTCGTCCATCACTTTGGCCATGTTCGGCAACGTCTCGGCAATTTGAATACCGGCCACGCTCGTGGAAATAGCCTTCGTTTCGCCACCGTTGGCATGCCCCGGTTTGGGGCTGAATGTTTCGAACTGGCTTGGGCCGCCGCTCATCCACAGCAGGACACACGCCATGCCGCGCTTGCGCAGGTCGTCTGCCGACATGCAAATCGCGTCTGTCCAACTCATTGTGCCGGCAGCAACGCCCGTTGCCGTGACGACGCGCAGAAAGTCGCGGCGATCGACCACGCAATTGCGGTTCGTTCGTGCCTGGATGCGATGCTCAAGCCGAAAGTCCATGATTCACTCCCAATACGATTCGCCTCGAAGCCGAACCGGCGGACATCGACGCGGGATCAATCTCATACTGTTGCCCTGGTTGCCTCGAACGCTAACGCCGATGCGAAAACTCCGAGGAGTTCAGCAGCACCCAGAACAAATCTTCGAACACCGCCGCTCGATCGTTGCTTGCACGACAAAGCCGCAAGGCAATTGCCCGCTCTTTTTTCGTGGGCTGGCGCGATAACGCGCGTAAATACAGTTCATCGACTAACAGCGCGTCCTCGGGAATGTCCTCGAGCAGTCGGCCAAGTACCGTGTCGCGCCTTACCGCGCGAATATCCAGATTCAGCCGGGTGCCATTCATCATGGCCAAGGCCTGAGGAATCGAGCTCACGACCGATTCTCGTGGATCGCTCGGGTCGTAACCGAATATGCCGTCGAAAGCGATACGTACCGAGTTACTTCCATAGGCAGCCGCCATGGCTTGCGGCCCGCGCCGGTTGGCCGTGGTGTATCCCGGTTCCTCGCTCTCGAGCGCCGTCAGAATCGCGTTGAATAACTGGTCGCTACGTAGCGGCTGAGCCACGTTCGCAACGAAGGGCGTACCGTCGGCTTCGCGTCGTGGTCGGCTTTCCCGCTGGTAGGCATCGGTAGCACAAATGACTCGAAACAACCACTTCACGTCGTACCCACTCGACTCGAAACTCTTGCTTAAGTGTTCGAGCGCTTTCGGGGCGGTTGGAGTACGATCGGGACCAATGTCGTCGATCGGTTCATAAAAACCTTCACCAACTAATTCCGACCACATGCGATTCACGAACGCTTTTGCAAACCAGGGATTCTCCGTCATCCACTTTGCCACCGAACCACGCCGCTCGGCATCGAGCGACCCGAACGGTAATTCGGCCGAGGTGAGGAAGAAACGGGGCTGCATCCGCGTGCCTGGGGCTGACGGGTCGTCGAGGTCGGGCATGAAGTGTTCTTCTTGTCCCCGGCGACTGTCGGCCACTGGTGCCGGACGCTTGCCGGACGCCCGGTTATCGACCACGACTTCAAAGCTCCGCCGTGTCGGAGTTACCACCGCGCGCAAAGCTAAGCGTGGGAAGAATGCGGCAAACTCGTGGAACTGCTCCCTCTTCCAATGATCGTAAGGATGGTCATGGCATTGGCAACATTGAATTTGAATACCGAGGAATATCCGCGACATCTCCGCGGCCGTTTCCTCGGTGCGCGCGTCTTGAGCCGCATGGATTGCCGCCATTCCTTTTTCGCGGATATCGCCAGAAGCCGTGATGAAGTCGACCGCAATGTCGCTCCAAGATTCGTTGTCGTTGAATCGTTGCGTGAGTTCGACGACCAGAGGATTGGCCACGACAGCCGAACGGCCTTCCAGCTTGCGATACAGCACCACGTCGCGCCAATAGCGGGCCCAGTTCTGTCCGTACTGCGGATCGTTCAGCAGGTCGTTGACAACTCGCTGACGTTTGTTCGGTGCGGAATCAAGCAAGAACGCCGTTACATGCTCGGGCGTCGGGATGTCGCCCACGATGTCCAGCCAGGCGCGGCGGAGGAAAATGGCATCGCCAACCTTGGCCGCCAGCTTGGTATCGGGCTTAAAAACCTCTTCGGCGATGAGCCGATCGATTTGCTGAGCCGTTTTGCTGACGCTCGGTTTCTCGGCGTTCAAACTGCCAGGGATAGCGCTAGCGGCCAGGAAAATGGCAATCGCGAGAATACGGCTAGCCAGTCGCGTTTTCATCCGTCGGGCCCTCGAATTCTGATACAATGCCCACGCGCGAGAAATGATTCGATTCAACATCAGCATATCGATGGCTGCATTCTAGCTAAACCCCGAGTGAGTACGACAGTTTCGCGGCTAATTTGGGCAGGCTGGCCCACGGAGTGTGCCGGCTGCTTTAACCCGCAATTCTTGGCCGTTAAGGAGGTTTTGATGATTCAAATTGCAAAGACCAATGGCGTGATACGCGAGCCGCGGGCCAAAAATGTGCTGGGCGGAAAACTGGAAGTTTGCTCCAAATCGCCCATGACCGGCTTTTTTCGCGATGGTTGCTGCAACACGGGCCCCGAAGACGCGGGGTCGCATACCGTCTGTGTGCTGCTGACGGCCGAATTCCTGGCATTCTCCAAGGCGGTGGGCAACGATCTCTCCACGCCCAAACTCGAATGGGGATTTCCGGGCCTGCAACCGGGCAACCGATGGTGCCTCTGCGCGCCACGATGGCAAGAAGCCTTCGAAGCCGGGGCTGCCCCCAAGGTGATTCTGGCGGCCACGCACGAAGCGGCACTCGCCCATTGCGACCTGGACGATTTGAAAGCCCACGCCGTGGATGGTTAGCCCCAAACCAACCCGATTAGTGGACGCGTTGTCCCGGCACCGCGCCGCTATCGACCGTGACGACAAACACCTCGGCCCCACCGGGGCCAGAAGCACAGACCATTCCTTCGCTCACTCCGAACTTCATCTTGCGCGGAGCAAGGTTGGCAACGCATACCACCAACTTTCCGACAAGGTCATCCGGTTTGTACGCTTCTTTGATCCCCGCGAATACAGTTTTGGTGACGCCGCCACCGAGGCTCAACGTGAGCTTAAGCAACTTCTTGGCTTCGGGAACATCTTCCGCGGCAATTACACGCACGACGCGCAAATCGACTTTGGTGAAGTCGTCGATCGTACACTCCGGTGTCAGCGGCTCGGCAGCCAACGCATCGCCGCTGTCGTTCCAACTGTCGGTTGGTGCGCTCGGGGAAGGGGAAGCACTCGCGGCCGATTTCATACTTTCTTCGATCATGGCATGTACGTCTTTCTCTTCAACGCGGCGAAGCATGTGGGTAAATTTTGATACCTTGGTGCCGACGAGCGGCGTTTGCGATTGTTCCCAACGTTCGATCGGATCGTTGAGCAACTCGCCCGTTTGCTTGGCCAGCCTTGGCAGCACGGGCGAAAGATACACAACGATTTGACGGAACAAGTTGAGAGCAATCGTGCATACGTCTTGCAACTCGGCCGCTTTGGAAAGATCTTTGCGAAGCTCCCAAGGCCGGCGTTCTTCGACAAACGGATTGGCCGCGTCGGCGAGCGACATGATGATTCGCATCGCCTTGCTGTAATCGGTGGTCTCGTAAGCATCGCGGATTTCCTCGCCAGCCTTGGCCGCGGCGGTAAACAAACCGCCATCCTCCGGATACTTGGCGCTGAGCCCTATGGATTCGACAAACTTGGCCGTTCGGCTGGCCAGGTTGACAACCTTGTTGACCAGGTCGGTGTTTACTTTCGCGCAGAACTCATCGGCGGAAAGGTCGAAATCCTCGACTCGCGACGACAATTTCGAGGCATAGAAATATCGAAGCAGGCTGGGATCCAAGTGATTGAGATACGTTCGCGCGGCAACAAACGTGCCTTTGCTCTTGGACATTTTCTCACCGCCAACGGTGAGGAAGCCATGGACGTGGACCTTTGCCGGCAGGCTGAAACCGGCCGTGTGCAACATTCCGGGCCAGAACAGCGTGTGGAAGTAGGTGATGTCCTTACCGATGAAGTGGTGGATCTCCACGTCATTCGATCGCCACCAGTCATCAAAATTCGCCCCGCTGTTCTTGCACCACTGCATAGTCGATGCCATGTAGCCGATGGGTGCGTCGAACCACACGTACCAGTAGTTGCCGGGGCTGTCGGGGATTTCAAAGCCGAAGTAGGGTGCCGGGCGGGAAATATCCCAGTCGCGAAGCGGCTCGCCCAAGAAATGGCCTTTTACATAGTTGGCAATCTCGGGCTGCAAGTGCTCGCCCGATTGGGTCCACTCTTCCAGAAACGCATGCAGCTTTTCCAGCTCGATGAACAAGTGGGGCGACGAGCGAATCTCGGGCGTGACGTCGCTGAGTGTGCTGCGAGGGTCGATCAGCTCGCTAGGGGTGTAATGGTGGCCGCACTTGCTGCAGTTGTCGCCCGGCTGGTCGGCCGTGCCGCACTTGGGGCAGGTACCGCGTACAAACCGATCGGCAAGGAACGTGCCGACCTTGGGGTCGAACAATTGCTTTACATCGCGTTCGACGACAAGATTCGCCTGGCGTATCTTCCGCCAGAATTCGTGGCACAGTTCTCGATTCTCTTGGCTGTGGGTGCTGCCAAAGTTATCGAACCGGATATCGAAGCCGGCCAGGTCACGTTCATGAGCGGCTTGGACCTCGGCGATCAGTTCTTGTTCGGTTCGCCCTTCTTTTTGGGCGCGGATCATCGTGGCCGTGCCGTGGGTGTCGTCGGCGCATACATAAATGCATTGGTTGCCGAGGAGGCGTTGAAAGCGGGCCCAAATATCTGTTTGAACAGCTTCGAGCAGGTAGCCGATGTGGATGTCGGCATTTACGTAGGGCAGGGCAGAGGTGACAAGTATTCGTCGCACAGAGTAAGTCGTATGGGGATTTCGCCAGATGCTAGCGGTAGTAAACGGGTAATGAGTAATCGTGGCATTGTAGCGGGGAAGCTATTTTTTCGGGAGGGTGAGAAAAATGGGCGACCGTGCCAAGCTGGCCTTGCCAAAAACGGGCCAGTCGAGGAAATTCCCCGCCCCCAGCGTCGGGAATCCCGCAAAGTGCTCGACGCTAATCACCACCCTTTGGTTCGCTCACCACGAACTTGCCCGGTACGAACGTCGAACGCTGCCCTTGCTTCGCTCAGCAGGATGCTGGTCGGAGCCCCGCACGCAACGCTCGATAGATCCAGGCGACAACGTGAAGCCGAGGGGGGCGTAACGAATCCGCCCCTTCGGTTACGACGACCACCAATCCAAGGAGGGAACGGATGGTCCGATTCGCGGCAGCCGCGCTTGCGCTTGTAGCGACGTTGCATGGAATTGCAGCTTATGGCGCTGAACTTGTATTACTCGATTTTTGGTCGCCAACCTGCGGTCCCTGCATCCAGATGAAGCCCACCATCGAGGCTTTCATCAACGCGAAATATCCGATCCGGCAAGTCGATGTTTCGCGCGAGCAAGAGCTGGCGCGCCAGTATCGTGTGACCGGCGTTCCGTGCTTCGTGATGCTCGTCGATGGTCAAGAGGTTGCGCGTGAAGTTGGTGCCATCAACAGCAACCAATTGCAGGGCATGTTTGAGCGTGCCAAGGATGTGGTACGACAACAACGCGGCGCTCGCGGCAACAGTCCCGATTCGCCGGCTCCACAGGCGGGACAGGCGCAAATAAATGCCGAGGACGCCGCCTGGGCTCGCCAGTTCGAGAGCAAGCTATTGAGCTGCTCCGTGCGGTTAACTCTTGAAGATGCCAAGTCGCGTTCTCACGGTACGGGCACGATTATCGATGCCCGTGAAGGTGAGGCGCTTGTCATTACTTGCGGCCATTTGTTCCGTGAGTCCAAGGGGCAAGGACCGGTGAGCATTGAGCTGTTCGAATCGGCACCCACTGGACTGCGAGTGGTGGAAAAGGTGCAAGGTACGGTGGTGAGCTACGATTTGGAACGCGATGTTGCGTTCGTAAGCATTCGGCCCTCGCACCCGGTGTGCGTTGCTCCAGTAGCCCCGCCTAAGACGCATGTCGCGCGAGGAGATCGTGTTGCGAGCGTTGGTTGTAGCAACGGGCAAGACCCGACGGTGATGGCGACTCGAGTTAGCTGGTTGGATCGATACCAAGGGCCGCCGAATATCGAGGCGAACGGCGCGCCAGAAGTCGGCCGGAGCGGCGGCGGTTTGTTCAGCGATAGCGGCCAACTGGTGGGCGTTTGCTTTGCCGCCGACTACCAAGGAAACAAGGGGCTGTATGCGGGGCTTCAGTCGATTCACGATGAACTGACACGTTTGGGGCTTCAAGAAATCTATGCCAAGCCTGTTGCCGGTTCGGAGCCGGTGTTTGGCGGCCCTGCCGCGAACGGAGCAGTGGCAGGCCAAGAAACAGTGGTACGCGGCCAAGAGATGCCGGCGACCATAACGCAGGCTGACGTGTTTGGAAACACGGCACCTGCTGCCGGTGCTCCAACGGCTTCTGCGGCCTCTGCGCCCGCGAATCTGCCGCCAAATGAACAGGCAGCTTTGGAGGAGATCGTCTCCCGGGCATCCACTCGAAACGTGGTATGCATCGTTCAACCGGCCGAGCCGGGCGGACAAGTCGAGGTCATAACCCTCGAGAACGTGTCGGGCGAATTTGTCGAAGCCTTGGCGAAGCGGCAGAAGGGATTGGCTGGAACCACTCGCTAGCGAGTTGGTTACTTTCATGCCTGCCGGAAAAATCGATACAGCCGTCTGAATCGCTTTGCGAGTGAGCAATCGGCATCCATGCCGCATGGTGACCTATCCTTGAGAAGTCGCCAGGCGAATCTCATCTATTTTTCACAGGCGGTTTGGGAATGATTTGGTACATCGCTTTCGTCGCCCTATTGAATTTGGGGTTGGGGTATGGACTCGCGCGGATGCTAGGCGTGAGCCGATCGCGTGTGGTGACCCTAGTTGGCCCCCACTCGGCCGAAGAGCACGGCGACTATTAGAGCCGGTTTCAAAACTATTGTAACGGGCCTCATCTTTTGTAGCTGGCCTCTTTGAGGTCGGTGGATCAGGCAGCCGCAATTCGTGAGTGCGGAAGCACCCACTACACTGCTTTGTTTCCCCCTTTATTTCATCCCCGAGTTTTGAGAGGGACAACTAAAATCTAAGAATTCTCTTGCGAATCGAGGAAGTCCACAAATGCCTGTTCTCCCTTTTCACTCGCAATATCCACCGCAGAAGCACCTGTGTGATCTGTATGCTTGCTGTCTGCCCCATGGGCCAAGAGCAATTTTGCTACTTCTATATGGCCCCAAGCTGCCGCACACAAAAAAGGTGTTACTCCATCATCTGTCTCTGCATCAATGTCTGCCCCTAGTTCTAGCAGACGTAATGCAATGCGATCATGGCCACTTGCACATGCGTCGTGGAGTGCCGTCACGCGACCAGCTCCAATTGCTCTGACCGAAGCGCCAGCATCGACCAATACCTCGACGGCTTCATGCAAACCTTCACTAGCTGCCGCCATGAGCAGTGTTCTACCGTGACTTCCCGCTTCATTTAGGTCTATGCCTGCCGAGGAAATCTCCGAAGCGGTAACGCCTGACGTCATAAGCTTGATGATAAGCTGGTCAACTGTTGGTTCGAGCATTGTCCCGGGCGTTTCTAGGTTTGTGTGCGGATATGCCGTGTCTTGGTCGCAGCGGCGTGGCCGCCGACGCTAACAGGGGTGTTCTGCATCCACCACACAAAAGCGGGAAGGACGAGTTACGTACCGAGGCGGTTTTAAGCGTTGTCCACGAGTTCCAGAATCAGCTCGACTTCGACGGCCCAGCCACCGGGCAGTGAGGCAACTCCCAGGGCGCTGCGTGCGCCGATGCCGTTTTCTGTTCCAAAGAGGTCGCGGAACACTTCGCTAAAGCCGTTGACGACGGCCGGGGCGTCGATGAAATCGGGGGCCGCATTCACAAAGCCCGTCGTTTTAACGACGCGCTGAATCTTATCGAGGCTTCCCAGGTGGCTCCGCAGAGAGGCCAAGGCATTTAGCGCCGTTTTGCGTGCCGCTTCGTAGCCTTCTTCTTTGGTAAGTGTGTCGCCTAGTTTACCGCAGACGGCGGAGCCATCGGCACTTAGTGGTCCGTGGCCAGACATATAGGCGATACCACGTGACACATAAACGGGGCGGTAAAGACCGATTGCCTTGATCGGCGGCGGAAGTTCCAGGTTCAACTCTTTGAGGCGTGCTTCGTAGCTCATGATTGGTACTTTGGTAAGAAAGTGTTTTTGAAATGCTTTAAAAGGATATGTTGGGTGCCACTGGCTTTGCCAGTGCTTCCTCATGCCGTTAGCTTGCAATCGAAACCAGGGTTGGCTTTTTGCCCGGATAGAGCCTCGTCCGCAAGCTGATTCATACTCCCATCGGAGCGTTCCACTTGGCGATATTCCGTGAATTCACTGGCAAAGCCAGTGGCACACCTATTTTCCAAACACGGTCGTAAGGTTACGACGTTCTGTTACTGTTTGTCTTGTTTGTACACGGTCGCGGGGTCGAAAACTCGTTCGCCCAGGGTCTTCAGTCCTTCTGGCGTGACCTGGCGGAAAAAGCAGGAGGCATAACCCTCGTGGCATGCGGCTCCCCCGAGTTGCTCTACTTTGAGCAGCACGGCGTCACCGTCGCAGTCGACGAATATCTCGCGGACGATTTGGGTGTTACCGCTCTCTTCGCCCTTGCGCCAGAGCCTGCCCCGACTGCGGCTGTAGTACACGGCTTTGCCGGTGCGTAGCGTCTCGTCCCAGGCCTCGCGATTCATGTGAGCGACCATGAGGACTTGGCCGGTAGCAAAATCTTGAACCACGGCCGTTATCAGGTCGGTCGGGCTGTTAAAGGCGGGCGGATTGGGATGGGTGAGGCTCAATTTTCCAATCTCAATTTAAGGAACTCGAACAAAACCGGCGGGGACTGTCCCAATTTTGCGGAGTCTTCGCAGCAAAATGGGACTGTCCCCCTCTCTCAGACGGTTTTGTTCGAGTTCCTAAGTTCGCTGCCGGAGGCCATAGCATACCGATGGTTTTCGTGGTGGGCCAGCGGGTGGCGTTGTTTAGCGGGGTTGGAGCCTTGTTGCAAGGGTTTATCCGATGGCTGTGCGTGCGGTTTAGTCGTCAGAACTCCTTAAACCCCTTCTGTGCAGACAAGCGGTAGCGTCGGGACGGTTCGCCTATCCGGTTGTTTTTACGAAGTCGTAGAGCCTTCGCCGGTTTGAAGTCGATGCGATTGGGGAAGGACTACTGAGTGTAGCGCAGGAAGCGAATTTTGCTCACCCGCTCGATGCAGGAGATCGCGTGTTCAATAAATCGCTTACCATTGTGCTGCCGGTGCATAACGGCGAATCCCGATTGCGCAAAAATGTTGGCGAATTGCTCGAGTTGGCCAGCGAGCTGACGTCGAAGTTCGGGGTGCTGATTATCGACGATGGCTCGACCGATTCGACGTTTGAGGTGGCCGAGGAGTTGGCCGCTCACTATCCGCAAGTCAGCGTGCGGCGAAATCGGCAGTATCGTGGTTTAGGCGACTCGATCGAGTTCGCTCAGCGCAAAGTGCGCTCAGATGCCGTCATTTTGCACGACGGCGTTACCCCGATCGATTCGTTGCAATTGCGGCGACTTTGGGATTCGTGGGCCAATCAATCGCCGAGCGGAAGCAACCGCGGATCGTTGGCTCGGTTGGAGTGGGACGCGGATCTCGAATTCAGCAACGTGGCTGCCGTGCAGCGGTCGATGGAAAAGGCCCATAAGCGCACCTCGGGTTTCCAACTGATTGCTCAGATCGTTGATAGGCACGATTCTGCGGCAATCGAGATCGAGGCGAAGCGCTCCGCCACGCTTCGAATGACGCGGCCAGACGCCCCGAGCAAGGGGGACGGCATCGGCTCGATTCCCGCTCTACCGCGTCGGCCAAAGTTCCTGACGGCAATCGCGGATTTTGCGTTAGGCGAGTGAAAAAACGGCATTAGGGCGTCGTTGAAGGATTTTTAGCGACGCTGTTATGACGGAGTGTCCTGCTAGAGGTTTAAAATTTTTTGTATTGCATCAGTCTGCATCAGGAGATGTTGCAGATTGCGACATATTTTCGCTCAAGCGATTTAATTGCCCGCATTTTGCGAGGTGATTTGCAACACATTTTCTGGTTTCCGGCCTCGATCATCGCATTGCGGCGTTACGAACGTCGAAATCCTTGCATTGCCCCAAAAGGGCGTTAGGATACGGTCGTTCGGACAAGTTGGCCGCTTTTGGCCAGTTTGCATCGGACAGGCCTTTAGATTGTAGCCAGGGCCAACTTTTTCAGCTTGCCTTCTTCGAAGCAGGAACAGTGTGTTGAAGAGTTTCTACCGAACCATTCGGTAGATGGGGCTCGACGCAGCACGAGGTTTCGTGGGCACAGATGCCGCGACGCTGCGTTGTTATTGCATTCTGTCGGTTTCCCGCAATCTTTGCAGGGACTTGGGCGGCTGCCAGTACGCATAGACCGTGCGCGGTTAGACCTTTTCTTTGGACAGTGAACGGCCATTCTCATCTTTATGGTCAGGCCTGCTAGAGACAGGCAACAGGAGGCATATCATGGAATTAGCACACGATATTTCGATCGATGCCAGCTTGGGACATATCCCCGGTCCGCATGCTTCGTCGAACGATGGACCACGTAATTTGCATCGCATCGCCGATGCACGACGACACCAGGGCATCTCTGTTCGCAGTGCCGCACGACGTATGGGAACGTCAATGGATCAAGTTCGTCGGCAGGAGGACCCCCACTGCGACCTGGCGCTCTCGGATCTGTATCGATGGCAAGAAGCGCTCGAGGTGCCGGTGGTGGACCTGCTGGTCGATAGCCATGCACCGCTTTCGGAACCAGTGATGACCCGCGCTCGATTGCTCCGAATCATGAAAACGGTAAAGGCCATTCAGGAATCGGCAAGCGTTGTATCCATCCAGCGGTTTGCGACCATGTTGGAGCAACAATTGGTAGAGCTGATGCCCGAGTTGTCCAACGTTTCAGCATGGCATTCGGTGGGGCAACGCCGTTCGCCCGGTGAAATGGGGCGAACTGCCGAGCGGATTATCCCCGATTCCTTCTTCCACGATTCGCTAGGTTAATCCGTGGTTTAGCGACAATACCCGGTTCGTTCAATCGAGCCGCTGAACTGCGCCAAGGCACGATGCTACTGTAGGTTAACCCGTGGCAGCGGAGGAAGTTCAACATCGAGTTGACACCAGGGCCAAATTTCCTCTGCCAGCAAAGGTTGACTTACACGCTCGTGCCTTGGCCTTTTAGGAACTCGAACCAAACCGGCGGGGACTGTCCCAATTTTGCGGAGTCTTCGGAGCAAAATGGGACTGTCTCCCTCTCTCAGTCGGTTTTGTTAGAGTTCTTTAGAATGTGTTTCGGAATTAGCGTGCCACTGGCTTCGCCAGTGAACTCACGGAATATCGCTAAGCGATACATTCCGATAGAAGTACGAATCAGCTTGCGAACAAGGCTCTCTCTGGCCAAAAACCATCCCCTGGTTCCAACTGCAAGCTAGCGGCAAGAAGAAACACGGGCAAAGCCCGTGGCACCCGGCGGTGAACTAGAGAGAATGAGAGCTCTAGAAAGAAACAGGTTGTCTGCGATGAAGTGACATAGATTGTTGAAAATACTCTGCATCGCAAGAAAACATCCTCAATTTACAGTGCACTAAACGTCCCCCCGGTTATACTGGGAGCGGAAGACAGTTTAGACAAGGCATACCATTCGGCATAGGTGTGTGAGGTGATGATGCGATGGCGGCGCTTCATACATTCGCTCTCGATTGTTTCAGTCGTGCTAACTCTGTGCGCGATCCGAGAGTCGTGTCGGGCAGAATCCGTCTTACTCGGACCATCACCCTATCTTTCTGCGGCTGACAGTCCGTTCCCGGTTGATGGGAGCGATCCGAATTTCTTCCTTGAGGATTTTGAACCCTACGAGCCGTGCATACCTGGCGAGGGTGTGATTTGCGGAGCGGGAAAATTCGATGTACCGGGCGCACAGTTGATCTATGGCACACCGGTTCAAGGCCCCTCTGTGGAACCAAACGGGCATTCTGCCGTTGCAACTCACCTTGGTATTGTCATTGGTGGATCGAACTTTTACGCGATTGGTGTTGAATTCGATCGGGATGAACTCGGCTTCTGGCCGACATCCGTTGGAATGGTGTTAACCGACGGTAGTGGACCGTTCAGCGGATTGAGCGTGTACGACACTTTGGGGAACCGCACGGATTTCGCGACAGGAGACCTGGGCATCGACCCGCTAAATCCGGCAAGCTATCGCTTTATCGGTGCTTTCAATCCTCAAGGCATCAGCGCGGCTGTTTTTATCGAGAGGATATTCGACAACAGCCCTTCCGCAATTCCACGCATCGACCATTTTCAATACGGGAATGCGATACCGGAACCATCTACTACCTTTTTGGTCTGCACTGCCTTGACCATATTCAACCTCTTAGTTCGTCACAGCGATGCCAAAGTGGAACGATAAGAAGGGTGACTGTCATGCGATTTAGGAAATGAAAGTTGATGATGCGACAGCGACGCTTCATATATTCGCTCTCGATGATTTCAGTCGTGCTAACTCTCTGTACCAGCAGGGAATCTTGCCGCGCAGGTTTCGTCTTTCTTAGACCGTCCCCATATCTTTCTGTGGCAGACAGCCCGTTTCCCGTTCTTAGTAATCCAACTTTTCACCTGGAAGATTTCGAGAACGACCCAGGTTGCGTTCCAGGGCCGGGGTCGTTTTGCGGTGGCGGTAAGTTTGATGCGCCCGGCGTTCACATGATCTACGGCAACACTGCGAGCGGGGCTTCAGTCGATGCTGATGATGGTGTAATTGATGGTTCAAGCGCAAACGGTGCGTCGGCCATAGGCGTCCCTGTTTACGCGAATTCCGATTTTACTTTCTGGTTCGATGCAATCCAATTTGACTTTGATGCCAATGAATTAGGCTACTTGCCTACGGCCGTGGGGTTCGTGTTGACTGCGGGCGCGGGCAGCATGAGTGGGCTGACTGTGTACGACAGTGCTGGCAATTTCACTCACTTCGATACGACGGGTCTCAGTCTCGATCCAAATACTACATCTGACGATCGCTTCATCGGCATTACGAATCCGAATGGGATTTCTAGTCTTATCATGGGTCGAACAATCATTGCTGCATCTGGCGACTTTGTCTCACCGCGACTTGACCACTTGCAGTATGGCCTGTGGATTCCTGAACCTAGCGCGGCAGCTTTAGTGAGTTCGGCGCTTGGAATGCTCTCTGTTTTCAAAGTCAGACGAAGACGGGGCAATAAGTCGTGAATAAAAAGCATAGCGTGGGTGCTTCCGCCCGGTGCCACTGCTGGCTTGTCAGCAGTGCTCTGTCTGGGAAATGAAAAGGTGTCAGGAACCTTTTTAGCCCCGTAGCGTGAGTGCTTCCGCACGCA
>CAZTWS010000069.1:0-26015 GCA_964618225.1 uncultured Planctomycetaceae bacterium | reverse complement strand
CACGCGGTAGCGGGTAAGCATGCCTACGCCCAGAAGGCGAAGGCATGCCACCCATTTTTCAAGATTGAATTCTACGCATCTTTCTGGCCGAAAGCCGACAGCCATTAGCCGACAGCTATACTCGCCACGTAATCTCGCAGCTCTTCCAGTTCCAAATCGTAGCCGCTGTTGAGGATGGGGAACCGGCACCACGATTTGGGGTCGAGGTTCTCATCGTCCAAATGGAACGAAGGGGCGTAACGCTCACGTTTCCATTGGTTGCGGCACCACAGTCGAAAGAACCTCTCGACCCATTGCCCCATTTGCGGTGCATCGAACTGCGGAAACTGGGCTCGCACCACGTCAAACACTTCGATCGGCGGGCGTTTGTCGCGAATCGCGGCACGCTCGATGGCATCCAGCACGCGATACGGCATGAGGTCGGCTTCATCCGTTTGATTTTCTGTGGACGGACGCAGCTCGGCCGTGGGCTTCAGGTCGTTCACCACTTTCAACGCGGGGATCGGTGCCAGTCCGGCCGGGCCGGCCGTTTCCATCCAACGCAGCCAGTCGAGCAGAAACGCCTTGTCGATGCCAGCGATCGGGGCCAGGCCGCCGCACGTGTCGCCGTCCATCGTGGCATAGCCGGCGGCCGCTTCGCTGCGGTTACTCGTGGTGAGTAGCAGTTTGTCTCGCAGATTCGCCAAGAGCCAAATGCCGGGGCCACGCGCGCGGGCCTGAATGTTTTGCAGCGCCACGTCGTCGGTGTTCCAAGCAAGTTGGCGACCTTCGGCTTGTTCCACCGTGGCAACGTAGTTATCCACAAACGTATCCACATTCCAGAGAATGTACTCGGCACCTACGGCGTTGCTTACCGCTTCTGCCGCTTGTTCGGTGGTCGTGCTGCTGTTTCGAGTGGCCTGGTAAACGCAGGTAAGAAGCTCGTGAACGATGCGTTTGCTTTGCTCCGTGTCGAAGCCGCCCCAGCCGTCTCCCAGCACGGCTTCGGAGACGAGTGAAGCAATGGAGGGTAGCCGTTCGCCGAACACTCGCGGACCAAGCTCGCGGCAGCCGAACTCGACCATGAGATGAATCAGCACCGCGACCGACGAGGAATCCACCCCGCCGCTTAGCGAGACAATGAATCCCTTACTGCGGCTCTTGCGCAGATAGTCGTACAGAGCCAGTGCCACGGCTCGCGTGAATTCCTCCTGCTTTTGGTGCGAGCCGGTTTCCCATTCGGGCTGGCCGGGCGGCATGTTGGTGATCGTGGCATTCGATGCACCGACGCGGATTGCCACGCTGGCCACCGGTTCCTCGACGGCAGGAAACTCATGCTCGCAGAGAACAAAGCCGTCGCCGGACTCGCTCGGACGAGGCAGGGAGTCGGGAAAGCTTTCGGCTCTTGCCCGGCGTGTGTTGTCGATATCGACAACGCTCATCGTGAGCAGCCAATCGGCGTAAGAGAATCGCGGCCCGCGAGCGATCATTTTGCCGTTCGTGGCGAGCAGCGTGCCGCCGTCGTAAATCGAACGGCCTGCTTCGTTGCCGAGCAGGTTGGCGTAGGCGTAGCTCACACAAAAAGCGCGCGAGCCTTCGAGGACAAATCGCTCGCGGATTTGTTGTTTGGCGAAGGCAAAATGGCTCGCGCTGGGGTTTAGCAGGATGTCGGCCCCGCGCTGGGCCAGCGAACAGCCGGTGCGGTCGGCCACCCAGGCATCGCGGCAAATTTCGAGGCCGATCCGCACACCGCCGCACTCGAAGAGAATATCACCGATTGGGTAACCCCGCCCGCCGATTTCCACGGTTCCCACCTCGCCGCCAGGCCAGCGGCGAAACCAGCGCGGTTCGTAGTGGATACCGTCGCCTGCCAGATGTTGCTTGGCGACGATACCCAGCAGTTGGCCGTCGCAGACGACGGCCGCCGTGTTGTAAACCGCGCCTTCGTAGAACAACGGCAGGCCGAGCGTTACCACGAGGCCGGCCGTATCGGGCAGCAGTTCTTCGAGCAGGGCCACTGCACGGTGATGCACGCCGGGAGAAAAGAACATGTCTTCGCAGCCGTAGCCTGTGATGCAAAGTTCCGGAAGACACAAGATGCCCACGTTGGCTTCGCGCGCGGCAACCATGGCCGCGCGAATGTGACGCAGGTTCGACGCCCAGGCCATGGGCGTTTGATTCAAAGTAGCGGCGGCAAGACGAATGAGGTTCAAGGGAAAGTCCTGGAATGATTCTTGGTCAATACGCTGTGGGGAGGCGTCTCCGGCACCGGGGGCGGCTAGCGGAGGTCAGCGGGGTGGTCAGTGGCTGATGACGTAAGTTGGTAATTTTGTTTCTGAATTGTGGTTTGAAGTGAATTTGTTGGGCAGCGAATTTCTCGGAAGGGGACAAGAGGACAAGTTTCTTGTGTATACGGATGCGAAGTTGTGTTCTCGTCTTTGCGCATGCTGATCCGACCGACTGAGCACGGGTTTGCAGGTGCGCAGCGGTAGCGGTGGAGCGGGATTTGGGGGAAATCGCGCCGGCTGTTTGTAAATATACTTTTGTACATATACAGTAGCGAACCCGGTGGCCGTTTTCAAGGGAGGTCGGGAAGAAGAGGGGGAGACAAGGAGAGGGGGAGAGGGGGAGGCGAGGTTTATGGCGTTAGAGAAGAATTCCGTCGCCGCTGCGCGGCTGGGGTGATGGTTGGGACCGGTGACGACGGGCTTGCGCCCGTCGCTACATTCCTGGGCCACTTTTCGTGGCCGTTTGGTTGGTGTTGCAGGCACGTAAGCACGTAGCGTGAGGTGCTTTCGCACCCACGAAAAGTGCTCATGTAGTCGTGAAGGTGGGCTTTGGAGTGGAATACCCGGCGGTGTTAAGAATCTTCCGCGCGGCAATCGACCAAAATGCCGAGGTTATTTTTGAGTTATCCGAGGCCGTCCGGCAATGGCCGAGGCTGGCCAACACCATGGAAAGAAAACGGCGCGATAGCGAAAGCACTGCCAGCCGGCGTCGACGCGCTGTAGCCGGTCGAGACCGGCTAGGACCTTCGCCGGGTGAACCAGCAGCAGGCGGCGCTCACGGCGAGCAGCGCTAGCGAACTGGGCTCGGGAGCGGCCGTCCCGTCGAGGCCACTGCCAGCTCCCGATGGATTGCCGAAATTAGTACGCCAGAGTGTGTAGCGAGCTGCCTGATCGGCGGCACCGTCGTCGTTGGGAAGCGCGGCGTTTGCCCCGTCGTTCTTACGCCATATCACGTAGTCGCCAGCGTCCACCTTGCCATCTTCATTGAAGTCGCCGGACGTTCCGGCCGTAATATCTGTCACGACCAAATTGTCGAATATTGTGAACACCAGCGAAGGAAGGCGAGCCGTACTGTCATTCACATCCGAAACACCGATCGCGATATTGTTACCACCAAGGCCGATCTCGCTGATGTCGGCCTCGACCAACTTCGTGCCATTCACAGTCCAAGTCAAATTACCATTTTCAACTCGAATGACGACGTGGTGCCACGCAAAGCCGAATGCCCCCTGCTGGGTTTGGCCTGACAGCGGATTGTTGGGGCCCGGAGGCGGATATCCACTATATTCTTGATTTGCGATCGTCTGCTGGATGGTAGGAGCGCTTACCGGCGGGAACGTGGTCGCATAAAGCGGCAGTGTATTTGCAGTGCCTCCCGCCAGATAGGCTGGATTCTCGGCGGCAACAATCGTCCCCGAAGCAGGATAGATGCGATAGTCGCTCGTGATGCCCCCGTCGCTCGTCGTGGCCAGCCCGATGCCGTCCATCGCTCCGCCGGCCGCCAACCCCGTATTGCCCACGACCAGCGGAGCCGCGCCGGAGGTGCCCACGGCGAACATGATATTGTTCGTCCCCCCCTCCGATGGTCCATTCTCGGCCAGCCCCGCGCCGCCAGTGTGGCCGAAGAAGTTCGACCAAACATCCATGGACAAAATGTAGTTCGAGCCGAAATCTTTACCGGTCGGCGAGAGGGACAACCCGGAGGTGACGCCTGCTGGCCGAGTCGTTACTTCCACGCCATCGACGATCGGAAGATTTGCGCGAAGACGGAGACCAAGTGTGTCACTAGACCCAGGAGCGGGCGGAATTCCAAACGCGGAATAGTAGTCGAAAGCAAATTGGGCCTGCTGCTTGGCAGGGTCTCCCGCCTTGTTCTGCGTCCACAGGGAACTGCTATCCGTGTTGAAATTATCGCTGAACAAAACCACTGCCGATGAGCGGGCGGCGGAGAAAGCAACAAACAATAGACAAAGCGTAATGCGAAGCTGAGTGGTCGACATGATTTACTCAATAATCAGTTGAATTGTTTGTGCCTGAATCGAACGCAGTTTTTTCCCCCTTGCGGCTTTATCATTAAACCGCGACACAATGTTGTCAAGCAAAACGAAATCCCAGGCCATGCCCCCAACGGAGGCAAAAAACACCAACCCTTACCGCCTCCGGCTGCGCCATCTGCGGACAAAAAAGGGAGAGCGGCGTTGGGTGGCACGTCCATCGAAGACTCTGGGCGTGCCACACTCAGCTATCAGGCTGGAAAGCCTGACCTACCAGGGGTAGCCATTTTGGCGAATTGAGACGAAAATAGACTTTGTAGGAAGGCGTTTTTGGCGGAACCGGACACGAGTTTTTGCGGTTAAATACTTATGCTTACACGATCCAACCGCTGGAATGTTCTGGTAACGACATTACCGTTCGTGGTGGTGGCGTTGGGAATTTTTGCCTTTGACCCCGGAACTGCCGTGTACGCGCAGAGCCGTTCGGACGGCGAACGCGACCGGGGTGACTCAGGCGGTCGGTCGAGTGGCTTTTCCCGCTGGCGGGAACGATCGGATGGTGAGCGTCGAGAGGGCCGGGATAGCGAACGGTCGTCGCGCAGCGAGAGCGACGGAGATCGTGATTCACGCCGCGGCAGCTCGAGCACCGCAACGGAGTCGAGTAGCCGGCCTAGTAGTGGCGACGGGCCAGACATGACGATGGCCGACTATGTAAAGAGCTTGATCGAGAAGCACGACAAGAACGGCAATAAGATGCTTGAAGGCGATGAGCTCAACGCCCTGCGGCCACCCGCTTCGCTGGCTGATGCCAACGGCGATAAGGTGATTACCGTTGATGAACTGATGGCCAAGTTAGCGGCACCCTCGAGCCGGTCGGCGAGTTCCTCCACCTCGTCCTCGTCGCCATCGGCCTCATCGAGTACTAGCGCAAGTCGTGGGCCGGAACGCCGAAGCAGTGGAGACTCCGACCGCGACCGAGATTCCGAGCGGCGCGATCGCGGTTGGTCGTCCCGGTACGATCGAGACTCAAGAGACCGGCGCAGCGGAGATTCCGCAAAAACCGCCGCTAACGCCAAGCGTGTGTATATGTGGACAGGAACCGGCGGCGCGAACGCCGACGAGGAAAAGAAGGCCGACCGCAAGACGTATCGTTTTACACCTGGCAACGAACGATTGCCCACGGGCCTGCCATCGTTTTTCAAGTCTCAGGACAAGAACGGCGATGGGCAAATTTCGATGAGCGAGTACTCCCGCACGTGGTCGCGAAGCACGGTATCGAAATTCGAGGAATACGACCTGGATGGCGACGGCGTCATCACGGCCAAAGAAGCGGCTGGTAAAAAGTGAGGAACACGGGGGTGTTGTCCCAGCCACCCCATCACATACGGATTTCAGGATGCGGGATAGTGGATGCGGGGGCCAGGGCCAAGGCATTCAATAAATACCCTGCCCCCCCGCATCCACTATCCTGAATCCCAAATCAGTAATCCTGCTCCTTGCTCCGCGCTCCCTGCTTCATCAGTCTCGTCCGCGGCGGCTGCTGCTTTCGCCTCGGGAGCCTCGATCGCTGCTGCCGCGTCCGCTATCGCTGTCGCCGCCTCGGCCGCCGGAGAATCGCGAGCGGTCGAAGCCGCCGGAACTGCCGCGGTCTCCGCCGATTCGTTCCTGCATTCGTCGCATTTCCTGCATCATTTCCCAGTTACGGCGCATTGCTGAGCGTGCGCGTTCTTCGGGAGAGTCGCTGTCGTCGCTGCGAGTTGACGGGGTAGACGAGGCTGTGGAGCTTGTCGTGCTTGTCTTTACGTTGTTGAGAATCGAGGTTAAGGCACGCTGCACGGCTGCCGAGTTCGTGTTTTTGAGCGAGACGACCCGCGTGGTTTCAGGCGAGTCGCCGTCGACTTCGTCTAATTGTTGAACAAGGAGCTTCACTTCCTCGAATAGCGGGTCGGGAGCACGCACGATAAGTAGGTTGTTTCGCGTATCGACCGCGATCGACATTTTGGCCATTTGTTGTTCGGTGTTTGGGCCGCCGCGGAGCATTTTCATCATGTCCTGCGGGCTCATGGCCCCACCACCACCCGAGATGCGGTCTTGATAAACCTGCTGCACGATCTGAGCGATTTCCGTGGCCGAGGTGTTGAAAACAGGAATCGATCGGGCTTGGCCATCGGCTTCCACGTTTTCGGGGCCCGTTCGTTGATCGAGCACTTTGAGCAGTTGCTCGATCGTGTCGAGTTCGGCCGGTTTGGCTTGCACGATCAATGCGTTGAGGCGAGCATCGGGCACGATTTGCACGTTGGAAGAACTGAACGCACTGCTTCCGCCGCCGCCGCCAAGGAGCAGATCGCCCATGAGCCCGCCGCCCACATTGCCGAGCGCGTTGGAGGCCATGTCGCCGAGGAGGCCGCGATCGCTACCGCCGCCTGTCGAGGTGCCGAAAATCGAGGCCAACACCTCGGCCACGGTGGCCGCTTTGGAATACTTCAAATAGAACACGGCAAACTCACGGCCCGATGCCGCGTTGCGGCTTGCAATCGTGTTGAGCAGATCCTCGAGTTCGTCGAGTGCGTCGAGGTCATCGGAGGCGATCATCAATCCGCCCGGGCCGGGGGAGACGATGACGGGGGCCGGCGGTTTTGGTGGAGATGTAGGGGCCGTTTTTTCCGGCTCGGCGGAAGCGTCGTTCGTGGCCTGCGATGGCGTGGCCAGTGTGTTTGCGCCTTCTCCTGTTTGGCTCGACGGCTGGGGGGCGGAGTCGCTCTCTGCCGGCGCAGGGGCCGAGGCTTCTTCCGACGCGTAGCGGAAGAGGCTTTTGCGAACACTGGCACCATCGGGTACGTTTGGCTGTTCTTGGGATGGCGGTTCCGCGCGTTCTCTCTCGCGCAGCAGTTGCAGCAACTGTTGGTAATCGTTGCGGAAATCGTCGCGTGGCATTTCAACCGGGGGGCGCTCTTCGACGGCCGAGGAGCCGCCGGATGAATCGCTGGGCCGGTAAGTTTGGATCGATGCCGAGGGCGACACGATGCGGATGCGGTTGGCGCGCATGGTCGGCCAAACCAGTTCGATTTGCTCGATGGCGGAGCGGGCAGTAGCACCGCTGAGCGGTAATATCCGTACATTCTGGCGAGTGGCATCGCTGGCGATGGTGCCATCCTCGCTTTCACCAAGTTGGCGTAGCAATTCGCGGATTTGCCCCACCTGGCTTGTGGTGCCGCGAACCAGCAAGCTGCGCGAGTTCAGGTCGGCATCCACCCGTGGCGCTTTGGGATCTGGCTTGTCGTCGATGCTGCCGAAAAGTCTATTGATCGCCAGAACAGCCACTTGTGGCTCAATATTTGAGAGTGAAATCACCTCGACCTGGCTATTGTCCTTTTGCATTTGGTCGATGGTGGCACGAATCGTGGCTTGCTGAGGCGGCGCAGCGAAGGCCACGAGGTGGCCCGCTTTTTCGTCGGTGGTCAGCGTCACATGCGGGTTATCGCGCATGAGTTGTTGAAGCACCTTGAGCACCGCTTCGGGATCGGCCTGGGTGATTGGATACACTTCGAGTTGCGGAGCGCCGTTGATGCCGGCGGCCGCTTCGGGGATATCGATCAGCCGCAGGATTTCTTCGAGCCGTGCGGCATGTTGGGCTGTGCCGCGGAAGAGGATCGTTTCGCCGATGGCGCTCTTGGTGATCTGCATCGAGCCATCGGGCGTGCTGTAGGCCTCGGCCGGGATGCCGAGCATGTTTCGCAGCGTGGGCATCGCGGCGTCGAAGGTGACGTAGCTCAGTTTGAATTCGCGGAGCCCCGCCTTGCCGCGATCCGGCTGTTCGACCGCGTTCACGATCGAGCGAATCGTGCGTAGCCGGCCGGCAGTTTCTGTTACTTGGATTTGCCGCGCTTGCGGTAGCGTTACCGCTTTGCCCTGGGGGCCGAGAATCGGTTGCACTTCCTCGGCCGCTTGCTCGGGGCTCATGTTCCACACGGGAAACAGCACGCGGATGAGCTCGTATTCGCCGTGTTTGTCGAGTTCTTCGAGCGGCACATCGGGCACCAGGTTTGGCGGCACACCGTCTTCGAGATTCACGAGTACCAGCATTCGGCCGCGACGCACCAGCGTGTAGCCTTTGGTGAGCAACACGCCGTTGAGAACGTCGAGCGCTTCAGCCGGCGTATAGCTGCGGCTATCGCGATAGTTGAACGTGCCGGAGGGGGGCGACTCGATCAGCAGCGAGAGCCCGGCCTGGTCGGCGAACCAATCGAGCACGTCTTGCCACGGTTGGTACCGAAAGTTGAACGTGAGGCGTACGTCTTCGTCCGCTGGAATCGTTTTATCGGCGTCGGCCTTGTCGGCGGCATCGGGAACGTCGGAAGCCGACTTTGCGGGAGGCGATTTTTGGTCGCCCTCGGCCTGTTTGTCTTGCGCAGTGGCGATCCGCGTGTCGCAGGCAACGACACAAAAAACGAACACGGTTGCAAGTTTGAATACGTTCATTGCGTCGGCCGCCGATGCTCTCTCAGCGTAAGGGCGGCTCAAAAATCGCCTAAGGAGCTCTAACAAAACTGTCCCGGAGAGGGGGACAGTCCCATTTTGCTCCGCGGACTCCGCAAAATCGGGACAGTCCCCGATGGTTTTGTTAGAGTTCCTAAATCCTTTTGGCCGCATGTCTTTATGATAACCAGACCAGGACCACATAACTACGCAGCTTGCCCCTAAATTGGCTTCCAACAGATCGGAAAATGACGATTACGACGGTGAGTTCAGCAACCTGATTCCCACTGCCGTCTCCGGCTTCTCAAGAGGGCAGTGCCTAGCCGGACAACCAGCGCGTACGACGATCCTACTTCATGAAACCCACCAGAATGCCGCACGGACCGGGAGAAATACACAGCACATGCAAAATACATGAAAGAGGTGTGTATACCTTAAAAACTACGGTGTTTTGGCGGTCTCGGCCTCTTTTTTCGTCTCACTCCGCCATTGTTTCCATTTGGCGAGAGCATCGTTGCGTGCCTGCTCGTTGGCCGTTTGAAGGGTCGGCAGCAACGACTGGTGCTGTGGCTGCAATCGAGGATGAGGATAACCGTAGTCGGTTGGCTTTTGGCCCGTGAGGTGTATCAGAACGATGAGAGCCACGTCTCGCACCTGCACGTGTTTCGCGGGCTGCCCCGGCAATTGAACTTGGGAGGGGATGCAAATCGCGTCGTCTTCCAGCAACGGTTCGAGTTTGTCTACCAAGTCGGCGGAACCGAATTGGGCCACATCCAATAGGGCCACAGCGCGCGTGTAAGATGGCAGTAATTCATAAGGACTTTCGCCGGTCGCGACATCTATCGCCAGCGGCAAACCCTCTTTCAAATTGCTGAGGGCGATTAACTCAAGCCGTCGTTGCACGCTACTCGCGCTGTGGTTGGGACAGTTCAAACACCAACCGGCAACGAGTCGGCGGATTGACTGTTGGGAAGATTCCTTGGCAAGCGCTTCGATGATGGGCGGCCGCTGAATGACGGATGCCACCATCGCCACGCCCGGGTCGGAGACTTCCATTTCAGGCACCGAGGCCAAAAGAATCATCGTTGCCAAACTGCCAAGCGAGGGGCCTCCGCCGCGATTGCCAGACATTTGCCAGGAAGCAAGCCGCCGCAACCGTTCTTCCCAAAGAGCGATTGGTGGGGTGGGATGTGGCCCAAACACTTCGGCCAGTAGCGGGCCCTCTGCCCGCTGCATTTCGACAAACAACGAGCGCGCGGCGGCATCGTGACCAGCGAGCTTGTTGAATTGTTCCCAGCCTGGCAGCGTGATGCCACGTTTGCCGTCGAGATCGGCGGCAAACGCTTCGAGACGTTGATTGAAATCCGTGCGGTCGATCAGCGTGATCAACCTTTGGGCCGAGGCCCGCAATTCCGGATCAGGACCGTTGGCCACTTTCGCAAGCGCCTTTCGGGCAGGCGACCCGATGGCTAACAGCTTGGCGGCGGCCGCTTGGCGTATCTTGAATTCGTCGTTGACGAGCTGCTCGACGCTCTTGGCGATTTCGTCCTCGGTGGCCGCTTTGGAACGCTTGGCAGATTCCTGGGCTTCCTGGCAACGAGCCGAGCCCGGCACCATGACGAAACCGGTCAGCACCAGGAGCAGGCTGACGAGCGCGGCGGCGGTTCGTGATGGAACGTCGCGAGTCATTCGCAAGGCAATGGAGTGCAGTAGGGGGGAAGGGAGGGGGCTAATGGTTTCTGGGCGGCGAAGCTGCGGATGTAGTTTATCGTACGGCGATTTCACGAGGAGGGCTACAGAAGCCGCCGGCAAACATGGGGAAAGGGCGGAAACTCGGGTTAATCGGCATGGATTACCGCCAATCTTCTGGAAACCCCGCGCTTGTAGTGCCAATGATGCTAGAGTAGAATTAGGGCAACTCGGGATTTGTGGCCGCTTGCAGCCGAAACTGCTAAAGAGCCGACGTCGCGACAACGGACGTTTCCTCCGAAGAAAATAAGTTGTCGCGCGTGCCTTGATACAGAATCGTGCAACAAGCCGCAGTTACCGAGATGGTCGCTGTGGCTTTTTTGTTGCGCCTCTCGCTTTCTTGAATTTGCTAAGAAGGCGAGCGTCGCAATGGCCGCGGCGTTTTTCGCTGCCTTAGAAAGGCCTCAATAATAACTTCCCGATTTTCAGAATAACCACAGAGACACGGAGGACACGGAGAAGAATTTTTAATTAGTCACTGCAAGTTTGTAATTAGTAATTTGGTCATCTCGGAAATCACCCAATGAAAAATGACCAATTTGCAATGACAATTACTTTATCTCCTCTCCGTGCCCTCTGTGTCTCTGTGGTGAATCCTATCTGCCGAAGTTATTTTTGAGTTATCCCTAAGTGGCTGCCGAGGATTGGAGTTCCATCGATGAGTACGACCCAAATGACCAAGCCAAAGAACGACGCTGTGCCCCAGCCAGGTGAACCCTCCGGGGTTCAAGTTTCCACGCTCAGCGTACACGGCGGCGAGCCGCGGCAGAAGCTGGGCCACTCGATCACCGACCCCATTTTCTGTGCCTCGACCTATACGTTCGAAAACACCCAATCGGTGATCGATTTCATCGAGGAGGATCAGCCACGCGAAGAGTACGGCCGCTATGGCAACCCCAACGAGCGCGCGGCCGAGCGGAAATTGGCGGCACTCGAAGGGGGCGAAATGGCCGTGCTGTATTCGAGCGGCATGGCCGCGATGGTCGGCCTGCTCATGAGCAAGCTCAGCTCGGGCGACGAAGTGATTTTCTTCGACGAGTGTTACCATCGTAGCCGCGAGTTCTGTTCAAAACACTTATCGCGGTTCGGCGTGAAGACCGTGCAGGTGCCGGCGTGCGATTACGAGGCGATGGAAGCCGCGATTACGCCGCGCACGAAACTGCTCATTAGTGAATCGCCCACGAATCCGCACTTGAGCATTGTTGATCTGGATCGCTTTGCTCAAATCGGGGCCGATCACGGGGTGGAAACACTCATCGACGCCACGCTGGCCACGCCGTTTAACCTGCGGCCTATCGCAGCGGGCGTCGATTACGTGCTGCATTCCGTAACGAAGTATTTGGCAGGCCACAACGATTTGCTGGCCGGTGTGGTGATTGGCTCGAAGGAAAAACTCGAGCCCGTGAGAAACTTGCGCGGCATCATGGGCGCGATCAACAGCGCCCAGAACTGTTACTTGCTGTGTCGTGGCTTGAAGACGTTCGAGCTTCGCATGCAGCGACACAACGAGAACGGGCAACGCGTGGCCGAGTTCCTCGAATCGCATCCGCGGATCGAAAAAGTGTTCTATCCAGGGCTCGAATCGCACAAGTACCACGACGTGGCTCGCCGGCAGATGCGCGGCTATGGCGGCTTGGTCACGTTCCTCGTCAAGGATGCTGACTGGCGTGCCACGGCCAACATCGTCGACGCGGTCCGTATTCCGAAGATCGGGCCAAGCCTCGGCGGCGTGGAGTCTCTCATCGAGCAACCGCTCGTAATGAGCTACTACCAGTGCTCGCCCGAAGATCGCCGGGATTACGGCATTGCCGACAACATGATCCGCATGTCGTGCGGCATCGAGAATCCAGAAGATCTCGTGGCCGATTTGGCGCAAGCTTTGGACTCGACCAAGTAACCGAGGCCGTCCGAGAATTGAAATGCCGGCAGCCCCCGGTAGAGCTGGGGCTTAGGAATGACTTCTAGAATAACTTCCGCATTGCCCAACGCCGAAGGCGTTGCACTCCACAGCCCAGGGTCGCCGGTCCTCCGGCGCACCCTGGGAATGCTGACAACATGATCGGTTACGCCGAAGGCGTTACACAGACGTGCAAAAAGTGTGTAACGCCTTTGGCGTAAGCATGGTTTTTGTGATTGTAACCCAGGGTGCGCCGCTAACGCGGCGACCCTGGGCTGTGGAGTTGAACACCTGCGGTGTTACCTCGTTGTTACGCCTGTGATTTCCAGGACCGAAGTTGTTTTTGAAGTTGATGAATTCCCGGACACCCCCAAGTAACTATTTCCTGTCGCATTCCTCGGCGTGCCGATTCGCCATGAAACAGCTTCGCTGGTTTGTCTGTGGAACGGTCGCGGCAATTACAGTCGCCTGGGTTGCCATGCTTATACACCGCTCGGGCAAAGCTCCGTTAGGATTGGTTTCAATCGGCATCGGCGTCGTCCTAGGCCTCGCACTTGGATGGATCGCTGCAAAGCTAAACATTCGCCAGAGTCGCGGCATGATTATTGGAACCGTGGCGCTGGGTTTTCTCACCGTGGCGGCTCAACATGCCTGGCTGTATCGCGAGTTCCGTCAGCAATGGCACGATTCGCGGCAAAACTCGCCCCAGGTGGCCATGTTTCGTGCCGAGGAGCCCTGGTCGCCTGTTGATTATCTGCGTCACGAAATGACCTCGCGACAAGTCGCGCTTTGGTGCGTGGATGCGGCGCTTATCGTGGCCGCCGCGGTCGGATCGCTGCTGGTGATTCACAAGCAAGAAGCAGGCGAGAGTGAGGATGAGGATATTATTGACGCGGTAGATAAAGATGGTTCTTCCGGGAGTTGAATGGGCGACCTTGTCCATAGGAACAAGGCAAAATCAACAGGAGGAAACGGATTTTTTAACCACGAAGGCACGAAGACACAAAGTATTTAAGCAACTTGTACATCTTCGAGGTGGCATTTTCTGCTTGCGGTATGAGGCCGCAGGAGATTTTTAATCGACCTTTGTGCCTTCGTGTCTTTGTGGTTCAAAATTACTCCGTTTCCTCGGTTTCCTCCTGTTAAAAAACGATCCTGCCGGAAGTGTACTAGCCGGCTGGTTCGTGTGACTCAGTAAAATCACTGAAGAACCATAAAGGTTAAAGCAATGGCGATTGTTGGCACTGGTATCGACATCGTGGAGTGTTTGCGAATCGCTCGAATGATCGAGCGACATGGCGAACTGTTCATCACCCGCGTGTATACCGACGATGAAATTCTGTATTGCAGCGCCCGCAAGGCTGCCACGCAACATTACGCGGGACGTTGGGCTGCAAAAGAAGCCGTGCTCAAAGCGCTCGGCACCGGATGGCGGCGTGGCATCGCCTGGCGCGATATCGAAGTGCGCAACGACCGCAACGGCGCGCCGACCGTCCATTTGCGCGCCGGGGCTCGCGATGTAATGGAGCGCATCGGCATCGAGAGAATGCACCTCTCGATTTCCCATTGCCGAGCGTACGCCGTGGCACACGTGGTGGCCGAAGGCAAAAGCCTGTAAACGATTCAGCCCCGACTCGGATCTTTTGTGTCTTTTTGCGCCTTTTCGTGGCGATTGAATTGGCCACTTAGCGCTACGCCGTTAACCATTTTTTGTCCGCAGATGGGCGCAGATAGATCGGCTAATTGGCAGCGGTTTCAGGTTCCTTGTTGTTTTCATGGAATCGAAAAATCTGCGATAATCTGCGCCATCTGTGGACTCTTTGAATTGAAAAATGGTTAACGGCGTAACCCTTAGCGGCGGCGGCCACGCCGCTGCGATCAGTGTACGGCCTATCCCACCCACAAACCTAAAAACGCTCGGAATAACGCTCACCCAAGCGAGCCTCCCGCAGTGCCACGGGGAAGAGTTAACCACGGAGGCACAGAGGGCACGGAGAAGGAAAAACTTGAGAACGCTGATCGACGCTAATCATCGCTGATGTCAATTGAAATTCAGAGATTCAGAGGGGGGCGTGACTGTATTCGATTAGCGATGATTAGCGTCGATCAGCGTTCCAAAAAAACTTCGTAACAAACCCTCGCCGTGGCACGTTAATTCCAAACACGTCCTTAGTCGCATCGACACCCTACGGACCAGGGGAAGAATAACTTCGGTGTTTCAAGCCAAGGCGGGTGGGAATAGCTTCTACACCGTAGTGTTCTGTCAGTCTTGAATTGATGGGTGGCATGCTTTCACGCGGTAGCGGGTAAGCATGCCTACGCCCGGAAGGCGAAGGCATGCCACCCATTAAATGACCATGGACAGACCACTAGAATAGGCAGTCCCCCGCGAAGCAGAGGGATGCAAGTGCCATCGGTCGCGCAGCGACCAAGGAATGTAGCCGGGGACGTAAGTCCCCGGAACAGTCGATATGGCTGATGATTGGGAGCCGCGAAGCGGCGAAGCTAAATCCGCAGCTTCCGTCGCCGCTGCGCGGCTGGATGCGTTTCAGGCCCCCGTGTCCCGGGGACTTACGTCCCCGGCTACACTCTTTCGTCGCTTCGCGACTAAGGCATGCGACGAGTGGGTGGGGCAACGCCCTAGAGAGTTAAAAAGACTGGGGCGTTGCCCCAGCCACCCAATGAAGTGTCGGTACGCGAACTTGAAAAGTGCCCTAAGCCTACGGAGACTTTTTCGTGGCTTTCTTCGTCGTCTTCGGTGTCTTGCGCTTGGTTGCCGATTTTTTCGGCGTCGCGGCCTTTATTGTTTTCTTAGCCGCTTTTTTCTTTTTCGGCGGCCCGGCTGCTGCTCGTGCGGCAAGTAGCTCCAGCGCTTCTTGCAACGTGAGTTCTTCGACCGCAGTGCCCTTTGGCAGCGAAGCGTTCGTTTCGCCGTCGGTCACGTAAGGACCGTAACGACCATCGAGCAGTTGCACCTTCTGGTTGGTGACGGGCGACTCCTCGAAAACCTTCAACGGCTCGCGCTTGGCTGCCGCTCGTCCTCGGCCGTGGGTCTTCGGTTGCGACAATAAATGCAGCGCTTGGTCCAACGTCACATGAATCGGCGAGATATCGGCGGGTAACGATCGCGTTTCCTCGCCGCATTTCACGTACGGGCCAAACCGCCCGTTGTACGCCATCACCGCTTCGTTATTCTGCGGGTTGCTTCCCAAATTGCGCGGTAGCGACAACAGCTTGAGCGCCGTATCCAGGTCCACATTGCTGGGGTCCATGCCCTTCAGCAGCGAGGCGTTCTGCGGCTTTTCTTCGTCTTCCGGAGTGCCGCGTTGCACGTAGGGGCCGAACCGACCCACCTTCAGGTAGACCGGTTTGCCAGACTCGGGATCCATACCGAGCGGTTCGTCTGCCTGAGCCGCTTGCTCGAGCAGCTTTAGCGCGGCTTCGAGCGTCACCTCATCCGGCGGGGTTTCATCCGGCAGCGAGGCCGTGCGCTCACCTTTTTCCACGAACGGTGAATAGCGACCAACGCGAACGTGTACCAGTTCTCCATCGTCGGCCGTGCCGATGTAAATGCGGCTGATTTCCCGCGCGTCGACTTCCTCCCCCTTGTGCTCCAACTGCTGCTTGAGGCCTGAATCGCCGTTGCCAAAGTAAAAAGCCGTCAGGTAATTGACATACTCCTGTTCGCCGCGACTGATGGCATCGAGATCGTCTTCCATCTTTGCGGTAAACGTATAATCGATGAGCCCTGCCAAATGCTTTTCGAGCAGTTGAACGACCGAGAATGCAACCCAGGTCGGCACCAACGCGCCGCCTTTTTTGAACGCGTAGTTACGGTTCTGAATCGTATCGATGATCGAAGCGTACGTACTAGGACGACCGATGCCGCGCTCTTCGAGCGCTTTGGTGAGGGCCGCTTCGCTGTAACGGCTGGGAGGTTGCGTCGCGTGTTCCTTCGCAGTGAGATCCACGCATTCGAGCGCCTCGCCAATCGTCACGCTTGGTAGCACGACTTCCTGGTCGGCCAACTCTGCCTCGGGCGTGTCGCTGCCCTCGACATAAGCACGTAAATAACCGGGGAAGTCGATCGTTTTTCCGCTGACTTGGAAAACACATCCTTCGCCTTCGATCGAGATCGTAATGCGTCGGCCCCGCGCGTCGGCCATTTGGCTGGCGATCGTGCGCTTCCAGATCATTTCGAAGATTTTGAACTCGTCCGCGTTGAGCGTGTTGCGGAGTGAACCAGGTAACTCGAACGGGTGGCCAGCAGGGCGAATCGCTTCGTGAGCCTCTTGGGCGTTTTTCACTTTGCCTTTGTAAACTCTCGCTTCGCCAGGAAGATACTCGTTGCCATATTCCGCGGCCACAAGCCGTCGTGCGTCTTCGATCGCCACCTGCGCCAGGTTGGTCGAATCGGTACGCATGTAGGTAATGTGCCCGTTTTCGTACAGGCTTTGGGCCACCTGCATCGTGCGTCGTGCCGTGAAGCCGAGCTTTCGGTTCGCCTCCTGTTGCAGCGTGCTGGTGGTAAACGGCGGATAAGGTTTCGAGGTGTACGGTCGATCCTCGACGTTCGCCACGCGGAACTTGCCGGAGCGGATTTTGTCTCGCAGCGCTTCGGCCGCAGCGCCATCGAGCAGCATGAGTTCGTTGTTTTTCAACTTGCCCGTGGCGGAATCGAAGTCCTTACCGGCCGGGATGCGGCGGCCATCGACCGTAATGAGGTCGGCCTGGAGTTTTTGACCGTCCAACTTGGCGAACTGGCCGATAAGATCCCACCACGTGGCCGACACGAACGCCATACGCTCGCGCTCGCGTTCGACGATCATGCGAACCGCGACGCTTTGCACGCGCCCGGCCGAGAGCTTTGGCCGCACTTTACGCCACAACAGCGGCGACACTTCGTAACCATAGAGGCGGTCGAGGATGCGACGGGTTTCCTGGGCCCGCACCAAGCCGTCGTCCAAGCTGCGCGGCGATGCCAGGGCGGCCTGAATGGCATCTTTGGTAATTTCATGGAACACTAAACGGTGTACGGGCACCTTGGGTTTCAGGATTTCCAGCAGATGCCAACTGATGGCTTCTCCCTCGCGATCCTCGTCCGTCGCCAGATACAGTGCGTCGGCTTTCTTAAGTTGATCCTTGAGCAGCTTGATTTGTTTGCTCTTGCCCGGCGGCACGATGTAAATCGGCGTAAAGTTATCGTTCACATTCACGCCCAGGTTCGACCACGGCTCGCCTTTATATTGGGCCGGGATTTGAGCCGCCCCCTGGGGCAAGTCGCGCACGTGCCCAATGCTGGCCTCGACGGTGAAACCGTTGCCCAGGTATTTGCTAATGGTTTTGGCTTTGGCCGGCGACTCGACAATCACGAGAGCGTGGCCCGAGTCAGCGGGGTTCGAAGATGCGGCCTTCCGTTTTGCCATGGTTTACCGTAAATCTGCGGCGGTTGCGTAAGATGGGGTTGTTTGCAAGTCTGGAATTGTAGATTTTTTTTCGGCGGTGTGTTTCCGGGGCAATCGAAGCTCTCACCGACAAGGGGTATCCATCCACTATTGTTCACCGAACAAATTTGGTTCGCGGTGCGCGACCAAGTTAGCTCGCTCAGGAGGCCCGGAATCGAGTGAACTCCCGCATGAAACCCGCGTATTCTTTTCCAGCGGAGCCTCAGCGGCAAGTCGCTCGCGACCGCCCGAATGGTGTTTAGGCCGTCCGCGGATGAGTCCACACTCCGCTTTGGGATTGCATTTACGTCGATTCGACTTAGAATCACGCGCTTTCCCTGAAATCGGCCAAGTCGTCAATGATTACTTGTCGGCAGGGTCGGATGTCAAGATGGCCAAAGGTCGTCTTGTTCCTTTTGTGCCGCGAGCCGAGCGGTACATTTGAGTTCAGCAGCAGGCGTGAAGCACTGGTATTTCAGGTGCTTATCGCTGGTTGTCGAGCGTTCCATGCTATGTCCGTTTCGGCTCGGCGGACCCATAAGACAAATTTTCCATGGCCAGCCCGTTTCAAGTTTTTCGTAAATATCTCAAGCCGCTGATGGTTGTTCTCGGCGTGATGATCATGTTTTCGTTCGTCCTGCTCGATCCACTTTCGAAGCTTTTGTTGGGAGGAAGTGGAGTTGGTGGAGCAAATGGGGCTCGCGACACACGCGCTACGGCCGTTAGTTGGAAGGGCGGCAGCCTTACCAATCGAGAACTCCAGGAACTTGTGCAGCGACGCCGACTGGTAAGGGATTTCCTCGATAACGTGGAAGGCCTCGGAGCCCAGCCTTCGTACATGGCGGGCGTCGAGCCTTCGCCGCTGCGCGTCATCCCCTTGCGGCTGGCCTCAACGCCACAACAGGGCGTAGAGCAGTCGGTCGTTCAAGCCAAGCTATTTGCTGATGCCGCTCGTAAAGCCGGCATGACGGTCGACAATGCCTCGATCGTCCAATACTTGCGGCAACTCGGGCGAGAACGCGTTTCCCCCGCCGACATGCGGAACATTCTCAAGGGCGTGAGCGGTGGCGGGGTGTCCATTGATTACGTGTTCGATGCCATTCGCGACGAGTTGCTCGCGCGTAATTATCTCGTGAGCAACCTCTACGCGTTCCAAACGGTCACGCCGCAGCAGCGTTGGCTAGATTGGCTCCGCGTGAACGACCGCGTGGTGATCGAGGCTGCCGGCATCCCGGTCGAATCCTACCTCACCGATGTCAAAGATCCGACAGAAAAAGAAATCGAAGAATTTTACGAGGAGTACAAAAATCGCGAGGCTGCTCCCGAATTGATCGGACAAACCGAAATTGCGTCCGCACAACCGGGGTTCCGCATTCCACGAAAAATTGATGTGCAGTACATCCAGGCAAGTTTTACCGACGCGTTGACCAAGGCAGAAGCGGAAGTTACGGAAGAGGAAATCGCCAAGTTCTACGAAGAGAACAAAGACCTGTTCATCAAGGCCGATACCGGGTTGCTGGATGACTTCCCCGCGGTTGATGAAGTACCTGCAACCGACACGCCCGGAACTGACGAGGCCTCAAACGAGACCGGCGAAAACACGGAGCCTGGCGACCAAAGTGCTACGGAAGCCGCTGTAGAAAGCGAACCAGCCGAAACACCAGAGGCCGATGAAACAAGCCCCGAGGTTCCCGCCACCGAGCAAGCTCCTGAGGCTGAGCAGCCCGCGGCCACCGAAACGCCGGCTACGACAGAGCAACCGCCTGAGGGTGAAAAATCTTCGGCTCTACCGAAGCGTTCGAGCGTTTTTCGCCAAGTGGCATTCTTGCAAGAAGGCGAGGCTTCCGAAGTAGAAAAAACTGTGGAAGAAGAAGCTGCCGAAGCGCCGGCTGCTACGGAAGATTCTCCAGCCACAACCGCAACCGGGGACGAAACAACGCCCCCCGTTGAGTCCGCCCCACCTACAGATACTCCTTCGCAAACCGCGGGCGAGGCAGTTGAAGCTGCCCCGGCAACAACCGCTACGGAAAAGCCAAAAGAGTATCAACCTCTAGAGGAAGTGAGCGATATTATCCGCCGCGACATCGCCTACCGCCGCGTCGCGGAAAATCTGGCACAGCAAATGAAAGACCTCGAATATGAGTTAATGGCCGAGTTCAAAGCCTACTACGGCCAAGTCCTCGATGCTCGATCTCGTAACGAAAAGGAACCCGAGCCACCTGCGGCTCTTTTGGATCTGGCTCCTCTCGCAGAAAAGCATGGCTTCACCGTCGGCAAAACAGGGCCTATGCCATGGCTAGAACTCCGCGATACGCCTATTGGTAAATCGGTGAACCCGGAAACGAGCATTCCGCTTTCTTCAATTTTATTCGCTAACAAAGACGTGGAATTGTTCCAGCCACAAACAACCGTGAATGTGGAGTCGAGTGACTTTTATATCGTGATGAAAACTAGCGATACGCCCGCAACCGTCCCTAAGTTGGAAGACGTGCGGAACGAGGTCGTGCGCGCCTGGAAGGTGCGGAAGGCGGCTGAAATCGCTTTGAAAGACGCCGAAAAGCAGGCCAAGGCCGCGCAAGAAGCCGGTTCACCATTGGCCGACTTCTTCGCCGGAAAGAGCGGCGTGGAAATCGTGAAAGTCGATCCGTTCTCGCAAATGACTCGTGGCGATGTGCCCGACCAGTTCGGCAATCAACGTTTCCGCTTGAGCCAACCAGAAGGCATTATTGCTCCTGGTCCGGCTTTCCTTCGCGAGGTGTTCAAGCTGAAGGACGGCCAGGTCGGCGCGGTGTTGAATAACGACCAGTCGATGGTTTACATTGTTCGCGTTGTCGAGCATCAAAACTCCCAAGACGAACTGCGCAACGCCTATCTCGCTGAAGCAAATACCTGGGACGGCCTGCCAGCGATGACCGACGACCACGTGACCATTGGCCAACGCTCGGTCGGTGCGGATCTCAGCGGCGGCGGGGTCGATTGGAAACGCCCCCCCGATCGTCGTGCTCAAGAAGAGGGCGGCGAGGAAGAGCCAAGCGATAGCTAAGAAGCCTTGGTATCCGTAGCACATTGCATGCAACTATGGCGAGGGGTGAGGCAACGTGCCTCAGAGCACATCTACTCAGTCAGCGCTTGGTTGAGGTCGGCAATCAAATCGCGCACGTCTTCAATGCCGCACGAGTAGCGGACGAGCGTTTCGGGGATACCGAGCGCGGCCCGTTGTTCGGCAGTGAGTTCCACGTGCGAGCCCGTGGCGGGAGGAGCCACCACCGTTTCGACGGCACCAAGGTTCGCGGCCCGATGAGCGAGGCGTAATCGTGGTAGGAATCGCTTTACCGCGTCGAATTCGCCGTGGAGTTGAAAGCTGAGCACGCCGCCGTAGCCGCCTGTCATTTGCCGTTTGGCAACATCGTGGTTGGGATGCTCCTCTAGCCCAGGATAAAAAACACGAGCCACGCGGGGGTGCTGTTGTAAGTGCTTGGCCACGGCCAGGGCATTCGAGTTTTGGCGCTCGACGCGTAAGGCTAAAGTTTTCATGCCGCGAAGCAGCAAATACGCAGCCTCGGGGTGAAGTGTTGCGCCGGTAATTTCGCGCCGCCGATATACGCTGTGAACGAGTTCTTCATCGCCAACCAATACGCCGCCAAGCGCATCGGCATGCCCGCCGAGAAATTTCGTGGCGCTGTGGATCACCAAGTGAGCCCCGAGCGATAACGGCTGTTGATTGATCGGAGTGGCAAACGTGTTATCGACTACAACAATCGCACCTCGTGCGCGAGCGCGTTCGGCGAGGCGTGCAATGTCGAGCACTTTGCAAGTGGGATTGGTCGGGCTTTCGAGGTAAAGAACTCGCAAGCCGGCGTCGATCGCCTGTTCAATCGCTTCGGCGTCCTCCGTTTGGCAAAGTTTGGTTTCGACATGAATGCGTGGCAGGAATTCGCTGAACAGGCGATTCGTACCGCCGTAAGTATCGACCACCGAGACAACCCGATCACCCGGGGCAAGCAGCGTGAACAGCGTATCGCTGATTGCCGCCATGCCCGTGGCGAAACTGGTTGCCGCCGCAGCGCCTTCGAGCAATCGCACCTTCTCTTCAAAAACTCGTACCGTGGGATTTGTATTCCGGCCATAGATGTGGCCAGGTGCTTCTCCGAGCGCCACGCTACGCCACTCATCGCAGTTGTCGTATCCGAACGAAACGCTGTTCACGACCGGTGTTTGCGTAGCACGTTGCCAATGGGTTCCACCTTCGCCGCCCCAAACGGCGCGAGTCGCAGGGTGGGAAGTAGAAAGTTCGTTGAAGGACGGGTCGTTAGGCTGGGGTGATTGATTCACTGGGGGCTGGGGGTCGGGAGTCGGGGGCTGGGGTTTTTCTGTGGGTGCAACGGGGGCGCTAAACCGCAAGCGTTGGGGGGTGCGGAGTGGTGGGGGGATGTGGGGTGTTGGTTGGTGGAATGCGTGTTCTGGTAGGACGGCGTGGCCACCGCCGCTAAACACCACGAACGGCTAGCAACTAACCACGAACATAAAAAAAACGGTGGGGCCCACTGGGGGCGGGGACCTTGCGCTGGCGCTGGGGAGCGACCTGCTTGGGGAACCTAAACCCAACCGTCCGGTTTGGAACCTGCCTACTAAATAGTCCGGTTAAACTGCGCTTGATCTTTTACCGCTGTGGTTCCCGTGCGGAATGAGTTTACAGGGTCCCATACACGGTCCTTCCGCGGAAAAATCCAATAGCACAGCGCCGGGAGAGCTCTTCAGGCAGCAACAAGCCGGGCGGCCGCTTATCCGATACGTGTACAAGCATATAGAATCCCGTGGCCGTTTTCAACACTTTATTTGCGGCCAGGGGGGATTTTTTAGAGGGGGAAGGGGCGAGGAGTGAGGGGCGAGGGGGGCTAAGCCGCAAGCGGTAGAGGGGGGAGCGGTATTCGATTAAAAAACGAGCCGGGGTATTTTCGCCCCCGTCGGGGCGGGGGACCGCCCGGCTCGCTAGTTCCGTTCAACTCACTCACGATTTAGCGGCGCGGTTTGAAGACCACTACGCCGAGGGGTGGCAGGGTCACTTGCATCGAGGCTGGGCGACCGTGGCACTCCTTATTCACGGCTTGGATGCCGCCGCCGTTGCCTAGGTCGCTGCCGCCGTAGAATGTCGAGTCGCTGTTGCTGACTTCGTCGAACCAACAGGCTTCGGGCACTCCGATGCTGTAGCCAATGCGAGGCACCGGCGTAAAGTTGCAGCAGGCGATGAGGTAATCTTGCGGGTCTTTCGCTTTGCGAATGTAGACCAGCACGCTGTCTTGCCAGTTGTGGCAATCGACCCACTCGAAACCGGCACCGTCGAAATCGACTTCGTACATCGCCGGTTCACGCTGGTAGAGGGCGTTCATATCAGCCAGATAGCGTTGAATGCCTTGGTGCGATTGCCATTCGAGCAGGTCCCATTGCAGCGACGTGTCGTGGTTCCACTCGTTCCATTGGCCGAATTCGCCGCCCATAAACAGCAGCTTCTTGCCGGGGTGGGTCCACATGTAGCCGTACAGCAGCCGCAGGTTGGCAAACTTCTGCCACAAGTCGCCGGGCATTTGGTCGAGCAGCGAGCCTTTGCCGTGGACCACTTCGTCGTGCGAAAGGGGCAGACAGAAATTTTCGGTGAACGCATAGATGAGCGAGAATGTCAGCTCATCCTGGTGGTACTTACGGTGGATGGGCTCTTTGTGCATGTACTGGCGAGTATCGTTCATCCAGCCCATGTTCCACTTGAGCGAAAACCCGAGGCCACCCAAGTAGGTTGGTCGCGATACGCCGGTCCATGCCGTCGATTCTTCGGCAATCGTGAGCGCGCCCGGGTATTGCAGATGAACCTCTTCGTTGAACTTCTTGAGGAAGTCGATTGCTTCCAGATTCTCGCGGCCGCCGAAGCAGTTCGGTTCCCATTCGCCTTCATTACGGCTGTAGTCGAGGTACAGCATCGAGGCCACGGCATCCACGCGGAGGCCGTCTATATGGTACTTGTCGAGCCAGAATAGCGCGTTCGAGAGCAAGAAATTCTTAACTTCGTTGCGTCCGTAGTTGAAGATCATCGTGCCCCAATCGGGGTGCTCTCCTTTGCGTGGATCGGCATGCTCGTAGAGGGCCGTGCCGTCGAACTGGCGCAAGCCGTGGTCGTCTTTCGGGAAGTGTGCCGGCACCCAGTCGATAATCACGCCCAGGCCGTTCTGGTGGCACACATCGATGAAGTGCATGAAGTCTTCCGGCGTGCCGTAACGGCTCGTTGCCGCGTAGTAGCCGGTGGTTTGGTAACCCCAGCTCCCCGTGAACGGGTGCTCGCTGATCGGCAAAAGCTGCACGTGGGTAAAGCCCATCTTCAGGCAGTATTCCACAACTTGCGGAGCGAGTTCCCGGTAGCTGAGCCAACGATTCGGCTTGTTCGGGTCGCGCCGCCAACTGCCTAAGTGCATTTCGTAGATCGACATCGGCGTGTCGAGGTCTTGCCGCTCGGTGCGGTTGGCCATCCACTCCGAGTCGTTCCACTGGTACTTATCAAGGTTCGTAACGATGTTTGCCGTGCGCGGCGGCACTTCGGCAGCGAACGCATAGGGATCGCACTTCTCGATCACATGCCCGCCGCGATGCTTCACGGCGTATTTGTATTGCTTGCCTTCGGTGACGCCGGGGATAAAAAGCTCCCACACGCCGCTCGGCAGGTGCTTCCGCATCATGTGGCTGCGGCGATCCCACATGTTGAATTCGCCAATGACCGCAATGTTTTCGGCGTTCGGTGCCCAAACCGAGAAATTAACACCCGTCACGCCATCCACGGTGCGTAGATGCGCGCCCAGTCGTTCGTAGCTACGCCAGTGCGTGCCTTCACCCAGCAGGTGCAGATCGTAATCGGTAAGCATAGGGGCAAAAGCATAAGGGTCGTGCATGGTGACTGTTTCGCCCGATTTATAATTCACGCGAAGTTGGTAAGGGGGAGTTGCTTTTGAGTTAGCCTGACCGTGAGAGTCCGCATCGTTCAGGACGCGGTCTTCTACCACAGCCTCGTACAAACCGGCTGGGTGGATCCGTCGCATTGGTCGCTCGGCCCCATGAGCCGGGTCGACAACCCAAGCCCGGTTGGCTTCGGGTAAAAACGCCCGAACGGCCAAGGCTCGTCGGCCGCCTTGCTCGATTTCATGCGGCCCTAACACCTCGAACGGATTGTCATGATATCCGTGGATGACAGGACCGATGGCTTGCAGGGGAACTTGGGTTTGCACGATGGTATCTCCGTCTCGAGCCGCAACAACGGGTGAATCCCCATCCTCTGGGGCCGCCTGTTACGCGGTAATCATTGTGTTCGGTTAGGCTGCTGGCGTAAACGGTTGTCGCCAAATCGCTTGCAAAGGAGTCAGAACGGCACGTCGTAAACCACCCCAAACCGCCGCTACGTTGGGGGCAATTTGCTTGCCAACGGTAGAACCTTGGTTGGCGGCATGGCTGCGAGCGGAGGCTTGCGACTTTTCACCACGTTGGCTCGCCCAGGCACAGCATTCGATTTGGTGGAATTGCATGGCCCGGTCGATTCGTTGCCACAGGTCGTGGTCGCGAATGGGCACCACGTTGCCAAAACGCTCCCAGCGCCAGCGGCGCTCGCGCCACTGAGCCAACTCGCGGCGAATTCCGCGACGCACGTAGCGGCTCCGTGTGAGCAGCGTCACACGCGAAGGTTGGTCGAGCGCCTCCAAGCCGCGAACCACGGCAAGAAGCTCCAAGCGGCTGGTACGCGTTTCTTCTTCGGCATCGGCGGCCGAAAAATGCTCTTCGCAGCCGACCGCTTGAAGCGTGAACTTCCAGCAGGCGTGCGACGAGTCGTCCAGCGTACCTTCAGAGAAAAGCAAATAGTGAGGGCGAGAGGCTTTCATCGTGGGCCGTATTTCGTCGGCGGACATTCGCCCTTGGCGTGAGTCCGCGTGTTGCCCAATCCGATTCTGGGCATGTGACGAAGGCTTACCTCCGATGCAAGCCGACCGGCTTACCTGTGCCGATCTACTTATGCTATCGGCCAACTCACCGCTAGCAGTCCAGATTAACAGCCAAATTTATTCGTTGCGTTCAAAATCGAATCTACGGCTCAAGAACCAAGGCAGGCCCCTAGTGTTCTGTCCATGGTCATTTGATGGGTGGCATGCCTTCGCCTTCTGGG
>CAZTWS010000068.1:0-27285 GCA_964618225.1 uncultured Planctomycetaceae bacterium | reverse complement strand
AACCTTATGGCTCACAGAATCGGGTAGAAGTTTGAGAAAAATAGGTCGCACACCAGCCGAATAGTTTGCCTTGGCTCTACCTGGAGTCTAACAAGGCAGCATAGCGATAAGCTTAAGAACAATGCCTTTGCGGGCTAATTTTGGCGGTAAAACTTGAAAGTGGAGCCGGACGGACTCGAACCGACGACATCTTGCTTGCAAAGCAAGCGCTCTCCCAACTGAGCTACGGCCCCGTGTAGAAGTCGGAAGTTAGAGGCTAGGAACCAGGGTGCGGCTGACTAGGCCTTCCCCGCAATTCTGACCTTTAACATCTGATCTCTCTACAAAGTGGGCGCGCCAAGACTCGAACTTGGGACCTCGGCCTTATCAGGGCCGCGCTCTAACCAACTGAGCTACGCGCCCGGGTTTCAACGACGTGTCACGACTGAATGCTAGCTTAGGAAACCGATGGTTTCCACACGCCTGCAATTCGGCGGGATGCCAAATCGTCTCCCGTGGGAACTCATTATTTTAGGGCGGAAAGGCTGGCTGTCAAAGGCACTCAACCCGGTTTCTGAGTTGAGTTTGCGGAAAAAGTTGAGGATATCGATTTTTCCGTGCGGGGGTGCGGGTGCGGCCGGGTTCGGTTGGGATTCGCTAAACGTCGATTACTTCCTATAGTCCGCCCGCTTCGGGGTCGCCGATGCTTCAATACTCGAAGCTTGCTTGTGGTAATTTTCCCGACAGCCACAGAGGCTAAGAGCTGTTTTTTCGACTTGGAGGTTCCTCGCATGAAATCGACCCGGCTTTTCCGTTTTGCGACTTTGGGGAGCATCCTCGGTGCATTTTCGTGCCCGCTGACAAGCCTGGCTGCTGAAGCCCCCACAGCCGTACAAGCACTTGGCCTAACTCCTATTCAAAAGGGCGTCGACTACGCGACTCCGACTAAGGAGGAGATGGCAAAGTGTACGAACAGCCCGGAAAAATTGGGGAATATAACGGCCTGGGTCGTTCGGAATCCGCAGGGTGAGATACTGCGTCGCTTTGCAGACACCAACGGCGATAACGTGGTCGACCAATGGTGTTACTATCAGAACGGTGTCGAGGTGTATCGTGACATCGATGCCAACTTCAATGGGAAGGCCGACCAGTACCGTTGGTTCCATACAGGCGGTTCTCGATGGGGCTTGGATAAGAACGAAGACGGAAAAATCGACGCGTGGCGAACGATTTCGCCGCATGAAGTCGGCGAGCAGGTGATGCTTGCCTTGAAGTCGCGCGATCCGGCTCGCTTCGCGTTACTGCTTGCAACTTCGGCTGAACTGAACGAGGCCGGTTTTGCAAAAGCTCGTGTAGATCAAATTGCGAAGTCTATCGCCGAGGCACCGGCTGGTTTCTCCAAGCTCGTGACAGATCAAAAAGTGATTTCGCCTGAAAGCCGATTTGTTGATTTCGGCAGTGCTCGCCCCTCGGCAATTCCCGCGGGAGCAGCCGGTTCAACTAAAGACGTTTTAGTGATCGACAATGCTTCTGCCCTTATTGAAACGGGTGGAAAGCATGAGCAGATCTACTTGGGGACGCTCGTGCAAATCGGCGATACGTGGAAGTTAATTGGGGCCCCAACTTTAGGCGACAACGACGGCCAACCAACAACCGGCTTGTTGACACAGACGCTAGAAGCAGGCGCGGGGGGCGGCAATGACGCGGGGCCGAACGATGCCATGCAGCAACTTATGACCGAGTTGGAGAAGCTCGATCGTGAGGCCGCCAATCTTCCGGAAGATAAACAGGCAACGAATATTGATGCTCGAGCGGAAAAGCTACAACAACTGGCTGGCCTGGCCACTGGTAACGAGCGCGATCAATGGTATCGTCAACTGGCGGATATGCTGAGTGTGGCGGCTCAATCGGGAAGTTACCCACAAGGGCTGGCTAAGCTGGACGCACTGCAAAAGACGCTCAGCGAGAACGGTGCCAGCCAAGCTGCGATTTCTCATACCGCGTTCCAACGCATGTGGGCCGACTATGTGGTCAATCAACATGCGGCCAATGCCGATCCCGCGAAGATTCAGGAAAAGTGGTTAGCCGACTTGCAGGTATTCGTCGCTAAGTATCCCCAAAGCGACGATGCCGCGGAAGCTTTATTGCAGTTGGGCATGTATCAAGAGTTCGTCGGCAAAATGGAAGATGCCACGAAGTGGTATCGCCAGCTTGTTACCGATTTCCCGAGTGCCGAGTCTTCTGCCAAGGCACGTGGGGCCTTGGCTCGTTTGACATCGGTGGGCAAACCGGTGCGCATCGTTGGCAACGATATTCAAGGCGGTACCGTGGATTTAAGCAAATATCGTGGCAAGCCCGTATTGGTTCATTACTGGGCGACTTGGTGCCCCAAAGAAGACATGGTTCTGCTGAAAGACTTCTATGCGAAAAAGGGCGGCCGCGACTTTGACATTGTCGGGGTATGCCTCGACAGTAACGCAGCGGGTGCCAAACAGTATTTGGCTCAAAATCGATTCGCTTGGAAGAATATCATCGAAACCGGCGGCCTCGATGGTCGGCTCGCCAATGAGATGGGGATAATGACCCTGCCGATGATGATTTTGATCGACAAGAATGGGAATGTGGCGAATAACAACATTCACGTAGCGGAGCTTGAAGCGGAGTTACAGCGATTGCAAACTCCAACCGCCAACAACACGGCAAACTCGGCCAATCCGCCGAGGACTACGCCATTGCCACGATAAGCGGCAAGAGGGTGAGCCCATCAGAAACCGATAGCGGCTTGCCATCGGTAGGGTCCGGCACAGCTAGGAGTCCAAACGCCTGTTAGACCGCTGGGGATGCGCCTCTCAGAAGTCTCTTCAATGTGGGGATGGGCATGGCGAGGCGCGTCTCCACGTCCCTCGCAAAGCCTCAGGACGGGCCACTCCGAGTTTCCGGAGACCTCACTTGATTACCAACCCCAGCGGCGGTTACGACGGCCGGCCATTCCACATCCTGGGTGAGATGGCGAAGACTTTGTCGTTCCTCGTCGGCGACTCAGCTTGGCGGAACGTTTGGCACGGTATTGCTTGCCGTTCTTTTGGTCGCGAATAGCCTCCGCATCTATCTCCTCACTATCTGAGTCGTATCGGAATTCATGATCGCGATATTGCATGATGGGTCTCCTTCGAATTACTGCGTTCATCAGCAACTCCTTCTAATCGCTCCGAGTCCAGTCGTCGGAACGTTATAGAGCGACAAACTCTGCGCGAATGCCAATTTGGCAATACGCTGCCCCGCTGTTTTGCAAGCGGCGCGCCAAAAACGCTAGCGAACTAAAAGAGAACTCGATAGCCGCACAACTCACGGTAAATCGGGCTCAAAGTTCAGAGATGACCATCAAGGTAAAGGGGCTCCATCACTCAAGTGGTGAGCACACTGCCAATCGGCGCATAACATTTACAAAATAAGGAGTTAGGGCAATATCAATTACGAAAACTTTGCTGTAATTATTGCGGAAACCAGTTGCCAAAGACGTGTAATTCCTTGCGGGGATTGGGGATAGGCCGAGCGCACATAAATAGTGAGGCAGTTTCACCAAAATTGTGAAACTGATCAATTTGCAACCAGCCGCGAGCAGGTAAGCAGGGTCGCGCAACGACCAAGTCACCACGCACAAAGGCAGCGCTTCGTGGTCGTGTATGGCGGGAAAATTGTAAGCGAGCCCTTTCCTTTGGGCGCGCACTGTTTCAATGCAGTCGAAACACGCTCGTTACTATGCGTAGGAGAGCCCTTCGCACCGGAGGATGCGCAGGGGCAAAATATCGGGAATCGTCGGGTGACAAGCGATAACCAAGGACAGGAAAGGACTGCAAACACAGCGGTGTTTACAGTAATGCACCGCACCAGACGAGGGCTCAAAGTTGCAAGCTCTAGTGCAGTGGCTTCACCAGTGGGGATCAGAGTTCCGGTAAAAAGGCTCGAATGGACGCAGCCAAGCCTGGCTGCTCGATTGTCGAGCTGGTGCCTCAGTGCGGGAGAGTGAAGGGGAGCAATTGTCGTACCAATGCCCCGATGGCGGGTGTCGGCTCCTCAATTCCGTCTTTGAAAATCGCTATCGCATCAAAGTGGGGTTAGTTTGTAATATCTGCAAAATCGTTACAGATTAACAACTCTCTCCCCATCCCAAAGTTTCCTACCTAAGTGTATCACCTTGTTGCAAGACATTGCAGCTTTAAGGTTTACAACCTGCCCCGTAGCTTTGCCTCAAGTGCCGGAAAGCTTTCGGCACAGAAGTCGCTTTAGCCCGCCATAACGTAAACACCGCAAATAAAAAGCTTCGTGGAGCATCCCGACGGATTCAGGATGGGTCCGTGCTCTGAAGCCACCGCCTCCCCCCCAGACATGGAAGCCTGGAGAAATCCCACATGGCAGTTGGACTTGATTGGTTTATTGTTGGGTGGACCTCACTGCATCTGATGGCTTTCGCGTGTGCCTGTGGTACGCGAGTGGCTGCAGGATCCCGTATTGAAGGCGTGGCTCATCTGAGCTTCTACATCGCCTTGGCCGCAGTCGGGATGGCTTTGCTCGTTGGTCGTCAGATCGATATGGGATGGATCTGGTCGGCAATCACGTTCATGGCCATGGTGATTACGGCCGTTGTGGATTTCAGGCATGTGGGTGAACCGGCCCATGCCCGAGTTCATGGCTAACCGGCTTTGCCCACAAATCCGTCGTAGGTTCATTGCGGCACCCTCTTAAGGCTATTTGCAGGCACTGCTAGCCGACTTGGAAGGCCGTTGGCGCGTTAAGGTTTTCCCATCTTGCGATCGTGCCAAATCTGTACCCGCAAAATCGGAAAAAGAGTCCCTTTCGGCACAACCGGTAGCCGAAAGAACATCAGGGACTTGGGGGGTCGTAGGTCTGTGCTGCATACGGTGCCGATCTTGGCCGCCGAATGAGTTAGCGACCGTCGGGACCTCCGACGATTAGCCAATTGACCTAAGGGGGAAAGCAATGCGTTCTTTTTGTCTTGTCTTGATGGCGGTTGCGCTCGCGGCCGCAGATGCCGGGGCAGCCCAGCCTGCCGGAAATTCTACGGCGAAACGAATTAGCAACCACATCCAACAAAGTGGCCAGCTTCAAAACTACCGCATTGGCGTGACGTACAAAGATGGCGTCGCGACGCTTGCAGGTACGGTTAGCTGCCCGGAACAGCGCGATGCTGCCATCGCTCTGACGAAGGAAGTGCAGGGCGTGAAGCGGGTGCAGTGCAAGCTGCAATATACTGACCAAGCTGACGGAATCGCCGCCAATGCCGGCGAGCCCGGAGAATTGAGTGAATACCAGGGGCCGAGCGAAAACTTCACTGCACCAGGGCAGCCTGGCCGCACCGCTCCGACCGCTGCCGAAGCTCAGCTTGCTCGCTTTAACGGCCAGCAATCAGGCGTGATGCAAGCTTACGGCAATGGCGGTGCGGGATACCAAGCCGCTCCGCAACGCATGCCAAACTCTGCTGCAGGCCAGATGCCGCGGCCTCAAATGGCTCGCCGCAATAACATGCCACTGCCAACACCACGTCATGCCATGGATCCATCGATCCGACAAGCCAGCATGCAAGGCTGTGCCCCTGCCGGGCCTTACATGGATGGCGGAATGGCTGGCGGAATGGGACCTGGAGCGATGCCAGCAGGCGTCGTGCCGACCGGCTTCGGCCACGGCGGTCATGCCCCAGCTTACGAGAATCCGAACATGCCAGGCTACGCATGGCCAAGCTATGCTGCGTACCCGAACTACGCCGCGGTGAGCTATCCACAGCAGTATTCGCCGACCGCTTGGCCCTACATTGGCCCGTTCTATCCTTACCCACAAGTGCCGCTCGCTTGGCGTAAAGTGGCTTTGGAATGGGACGATGGTTGGTGGTTCCTCGACTTCAGTGCTCATAACTCGAGCCACTAAAGTCGCAAGAAGCTGAGCTGAAAGAAACCTACTTAGCCCCCGGTCTATGACCGGGGGCTAAATGTTGCGCGGTAAGAAAAGTTTCGGAGTTGCAATGGGGGTGAAATGAGCGTCGTTAGTGTCGTCCGCGGGTGCTTGCAATGCGATCGCCGACAGCATCGAAAAAGGAATTTCTCGTCACAATCCGAAAAACCCGCAAGTTCTATCCATATTAACTCGATAACTACGGCTAGCGGTCGTTGGGTATTTTGCCAACGGCAGCGTCGCGCGGCAGGGAGTTGCTGCGGCGACCAATCGAACAATCACTATCTCCGTCTGATAGACAAGGGACGCGCGATGGCAAGAGCTAAGACCACCGCATTTGGACTTCTGCTCGCAACTTGGTCGTTGACGACGACTGGGTGCTTTTGGGGATTCACCACGGGTGGCCCCAGCCTCGGCATCCTTGCCGTGCCAATTCCGATCAGCCCGTACTTCCAAGACAAAAAGGAAGACGAATACTGGGAACATGAACGCTACGAACGCGTTCCGATTCTCGGTCCGGTCACTTCGGGTGGTCCGCCGGTCGCTTTGGACACTCCGAGCGACGACGAAGTGATGCGTGCTCTGGAGAAGGTACACCCTGTTGAAGGCGGCGTACCGTTTCTGTGGGAGCGTAACCGCAACAACGTCCGCATCGTGAAGTACAAGATTGCCGACTATGTAGACCCACCGCGTGTGTACCCGCTTATAGGACCTGCTCAACAGCACCATGCTCATTACAAGTGCATCGTGTACTACGAAGACGTTCGCCGCGTGGGCTGGCCCGTGCCTCATACGCTTCGCGACTATGAGGCCGAGGAAGTGATTTACATCGACCACAACCACTTGCACATGGTGGGCGACGTGGACACGGGTGCTGGAGCGAAGTTCTAGCGACGGCCACGAGTGGATGAGAAGAAATATTCGATTGGCTTTTCGAGCCGGGCCGCTTAGCGGTCCGGCTCTTTTTACGAACGCCCAATGCTGAATGCGGGGTAGATTGCCATGTTCGAGCTATCCCCATTATTGGCGCAAAGTATTGCTGAAACGTCGATCCCGACGCAAAGCCTGTTCGACACCCTGTTGGCGGGCGGGCCGATCATGGTCCCGATCTTGTTGGCATCGTTCGCGATGCTGCTGATCGTTTTCGAGCGGACGTTCAGCTTACGCCGCCGGCGGGTTGTACCGCGGCTTTTCATTGAGCGGTTCCTGTTGCAGCTTCGCGAAGGCGCTTTGGACAGGCATGAGGCGCTCGAGAGGTGCGAAGATGAGTCCAGTCATATAGCTCGAGTATTTGCGGCTGCGATACGCAAATGGGGCAAGCCGGCGGTCGAGGTGGAACAAGCCGTGCTGGACGAAGGAGAGCGCATCTCGAACGTTCTGCGACGATATTTACGCGTACTGAACGGGGTATCGACGGTATCGCCACTGCTCGGGTTGCTGGGCACCGTAGGAGGCATGATCCGTGCGTTTAACGTCATCTCCCAAAGCCCTGCGATGGGCCGAGCCGAAATGCTGGCCGGCGGCATCAGCGAGGCTTTGATCACGACCGCGGCCGGATTACTGGTGGCCATCCCGGCTCTGATTTTCTATCTGTACTTTGTGGGCCGGGTGGACGGTTTAGTGATGGAAATAGACCATTACGGCCAAGATATCGTGGATATTATTTCATACGAAGGACTCGAAGAACGCAAGCAGTCTCGAGTGACGATGCCTCGACGGAAGGCCTCGTGAGTGAATCACGATGAGTGAAGAATTGCGATGATCCGAGTTCGTGCATATTTTGACTTATGCCACTGAAGATAACGCAACACGATGATTTGCCGACGTTGAACTTGACGTCGATGATCGATGTGTTGTTCTTGTTGATTATCTTTTTCATGGTGGCCACCAAGTTCGACGAAATGGAGCGAAATGTCGAAGTGGCGATACCAGAAGTGGCCCAGGCCGGAGATGTCGTACCGCCGTCGAGATCGATGGTCGTTGCCGTCTTGCCAGGTGGCGAAGTTGAGTTGGATGGCGAGCCGGTAACCCTAAGCGAGCTAACAAATCAACTAAGCCGTGCTAAGACACCGCTCTCGGAACCCACTGTAATTATTCGCGGTGATGCGAGTTGTCCCTTTCAACATGTGGCTGCGGCCATGAGCGCCTGCCAGCAAGCGGGAATCTCGGATTTAGGGATAACCGTTCGCATTGCTGGGGTTGGTCGTACGACCCGATGAGGGGCCAATGCATCTTTCCCCTCTTTTATTGGCGTTTGTTGGGCAGCTAAGAGCAATCCCCGCTTCTTATTGGGCGATTTGGCTAGCGACACTCGGGCTAAGTGTGGCGCTTATCATCATGCTGCGTTCGCGATGGGGTACCTCCAGGCCGCTTCATAAGTGTGCGGTGATGTCGCTGCTCGTACACGTTGTGCTAGCCTGGCTTGCCATGACCGTGCGAATCGTGGCTGGAGATGGAAGCGGCAACGGCGATGGCATGGGGCCGCCGATTCGCGTCCGCGTGATTGAGGGAGCCGCCGAAGACCCATTCGTTGCCGAGGCCGCGGAAAAAGTCGAAGCTCCGGCATTGTTGGAAGCTCCATCGGTTGAAGAAGTCGAAGAAGCCGCAGCAGAAGCCCCCAAGGCGGAATCGGTAGCGGAATTGCCAGCAGAGTTGGAAACGAACGTTGCCGAAACACACGAAGCGAAAACCGAGGAACCCGATTCAGAAGCTGACGAGAAGCAGATCGAGATCGACGCTCTCGCCGAAAGCGAGCCAGCCAAAGCGTCGCCTTTAGGTGCTGAGATGCTTGCCGATGCCGAAGTTGGCGCAAGCAGAACTCCAGAAGAAGTAGTTTCGCCCTCCCCGAATGCTGGAGCCTTAGCAGAGCAGGGGACGGCCATAGAAGCAACCATTACGGCTGTAGCAGCTCGCAGGCCGAAGGCACCGCAGGCAACATCACCTTATTCGTTGCGAGTGGCAGAAGGGCGATTGGGGCTCGTTGAACAGCAGGGAGGGAGCGGCCAGACGGAATCGGCAGTGAGTGCCGCGCTCAAGTGGCTAGCGGCTACCCAGTCTCGCGATGGTCGATGGGACGCTGACGATTATGGTTCCGGGCAAGAAGAAATGGTGCTGAATCAGAATCGCGGCGGAGCAGGACGGAATGCGGACACTGGCGTATCCGCCCTGGCACTGCTCGCGTTTTTAGGTGCGGGGCATTCGCATTTGCACGGCGATTATCAAGATACGGTACGAAGTGGTATCGATTTCTTATTACGATCGCAGGCCTCGGACGGAAGCTTATTTGGCGAGTCGACGCTTTATGCACAAATGTATTGCCATGCGATGGCAACTTTCGCGTTGGCAGAGGCCCAAGCGATGACGGGAGACAGACGGTTCCAGGCGGCCGTCGAACGTGCGGTGAACTTTTCAATCGCGGCTCAGAACACGGCGGTCGGAGGATGGCGCTACCGACCAGGAGATAGCGGCGATACCAGCCAACTCGGTTGGCAAATGATGGCTCTGGCGAGTGCCGAGCGAGCTGGAATCGGCGTGCCTGCCAATACGTGGCAACGCGTTGAACGATTTTTGGGCACGGTGCGCCGGGGAAATCATGGTGGCCTCGCAGCGTATCGTCCCGACGGACCGGCCAGCACATCAATGACGGCCGAGGCGATGTACTGCCGATTGCTTCTCGCCGAAACGCAAAACAATCGGACCGAGGACGCTGTTTTAGATGAAGCCACGGCGGCACTATTGGCATCGCTGCCGAACGAGGAACGAGTGAATTTGTACTATTGGTACTATGCGACCCTGGCTCTGCACCATCGCTTTGCTCAGGATGAGCGAGCAACAGATGCGTGGCAGAAATGGAACGATGCGATGACGTCTGCCATCGTGGCCACTCAGCTTACTTCGGGGCCGAACGCGGGCAGTTGGGAGACCAACACCATTTGGGGCGGGTATGGCGGCCGAATCTACACAACGGCAATGGCCACGATGTGCTTGGAAGTGTATTACCGATATGGCGCTGTGCCCGGGAGTCGAAGCCAATGGACGGCCAACCGGCCAAGTGGCGAGGTTGAAAGGCAGTAGAACCTTGGAGGACGGATTCGAGTGTCCTCTCTCCTGCTGTGTGTCTGTAAATGCAGGCTAGGCCGCCTTGAATAATCGCACGTGGGGTTGAGGCAGCACGCGGACGGGTTTTGAAGAAAGATCGCGTACGACAAGGTGGATCACCCGTTCGAGCACCGCGGCGGTGAAGCCTTTTTCGATCCGTCGGCGAAGCCGCAAATCGCGGATGCACTCGCTTGCCTGTTCGACGACCATTCCCATGACACGACTTCGCACGTAGCCTCTCAACTCGGCAGGATTCATGCCGCCCGTAGCTGGCCCCATGAGCGGCATGGAGTCGATCGCAACGTGTCGTGCGACTTCTTGCACGAGGGATTCCTGCCAGCGCCTATGAACCTCGGAGCGTGTAAAGAGTGTCAACATGGGATCAGCCTCATGAAAGTATTTGCCTGCAAAGTTTGCTGAACTTGACCTTGCTTCCCTAATCGCCTAAGTTTTATGCAAGTTATCGGCCATTTCCGGTCGAAACGATTAGAGCGATTTTCAGTCGGCGCCGTAGCCAAGTGGCTAAGGCATCGGATTGCAAATCCGACATCCCCGGTTCGAATCCGGGCGGCGCCTCTTGAGCCGCCGTGTGAGCGAGTTTTTTAGCGTCACGCGGCGGCTTTTTTATTCCTCTGAGGTTAAACGACGCTATACTGGCTCGTGCTAGCAAGAGTTAGCCTTGCCGCCATTCGCCTGCGTCGGTATTCTCCGCTCCTCTCGTCTTTTTGGCGCGCAAGGATTTAGCGCGCTGGCTTTGATTTGCCTGAAGGAGAAGCGATGGATCGTTCTCGCATTCGGCCCGTGGTTTTAAAACGCTTGGCTTGCTTGCTGTTCGTCTGTGGGGTTCTTGTAACCTCGACCGGCTGCCCGGCAATGCTAGCCTCGAGCATTTATTTGTTGCAGGGCGGAAACTATGTGCCCGCGGAGTGCGAGGCCCTGAAAGGCCGACGCGTGGTAGTTATGTGCCGTCCGCCCGCATCGAACGAGTTCCGCCATGCGGGAGCTTCGCGAGCAATCAGCCAACGAGTTAGCGAGCTACTCGTTAAGAATGTCAAAAACATCGACGTCGTCAATCCACGGGAAGTCGACGAATGGGTTGATGAAAGCGACTGGGGAGATTTCCGTGAATTGGCCGAAGCCGTACGGGCTGACTTGGTCGTACACATCGAGCTCGAAGATTTTGACCTGTACAAGGGCAAGACCTTGTACCAGGGCCGTGCTGATGTAGTCTTGAAGGTTTACGACATGCGTGAAAAGAACAAAGTCGTTTACGAAAACTCGATTGGCGAAGTGCTGTACCCCATCAATAGCGGCATTCCGGCACAAGACAAGCCGGTACAACAATTCGAGCGTGAGTTTGTGAGTATTATTTCCGAACGAGTGGCAACGACCTTCTACAAGCATGACCCGCACGATGCTTTTGCCGTGGACGCCATGGCAAACCGCTAAGGCTACAAGGCAGGCGGGTCGCGTTTAGGCTTCGGAGGTGGTTCGGGGCGCTCGGGGCGAGGACGATTTTGCCCCGCACGAGCCATTCGACCGGCGACATCGGTGAATGTGTCTTCCCACTCCCAACCAAGCAGCTGTTTAAGCTCTCGCTCGGCATCGAAGGCCCAAGGGGTTCCTGGATGCTCGGCGACGACCCGTTCGAGATATTGCTTCGCGTCGGCGGCGTCTTTTGCGAGAGCACTACTGGCGGTGACCTTATTTGACGGCCTTAGCTCCCAGGTATCGCTGTTGTCTTTAGTAAAGCTCAAGCCTTGCTTCGCCTGGGCGAGCATTGCGTTGTAACCTTCCGTACGCACATTCACTGCCAAAGCACGGCCGATAGCCAAATCGAAACCGGCCCGCCAGCGAGGAACTTTCAACTTCTCCCGGTCGCGTTCACCACGCCGCAAGATGGCAACGAGCGCGTTCGTTTTTGGTTCTAGTTTAGCCGCCGTGCGCTGTGCATTGGATAAATCACGAGCAAACTGAGCATCGTCGATACGGGGGAATCGCAGCCGGATATCCTCCATGGGAGTCGTAGCTGAGAGTTGCGATGCTTCGATGAGTGTGGAGAGGGCGGCATTACTTTTCACCAGGGCGTAATAGTCGCGAGTTGGCATGTACACGGGACGATAATTTCGCATGATACGTTCGTCGAAGAACGAAACCAAATGCGACGACATCGCGGCGGTTTCCCAGGACTCCACACGCTTGCCGGTTTGACGATTTGGGTGGACCGTGAAATACAATCCGCCTGTTTCGTACGCTAAACGACAGAGGCCATAAGGACCGAAGCCGGAGTCCATTTGTTCCTCATCTTGTGCTCTGCCGCCGAAGAGCAGCATCAATCGCTCTGGAACAAGTGATTCGGGACCTTGGTGAACTGGTGCTTTCACCGGCGTTTGATCGTACTTTGGATCGGGATCGACGTACTTCACGAACGCCGTTCGGCGACCGAATGGTGCGGGTACGCCGATCACGTAGACAGGCATTTCGTATTTGCGGCAGATATCGACCGTGGCATCGAGTGCCTCGATATCGTCGCCCGCTTCGTCGGTGAACACGACGATCATCACGTTGCGTCGTGGCTTAGCGAGCCGCTGGTGGCGAAACCTATCTGCCAAATAGCTGATCGATTGGAACACGTTTTCGCGGCCGCCCTTGTCGTCTTTAATCGATCGTACCGCCGATTTGATTTCTGTTAGATCGTCTGTGGGTTTGGGGGTGAGAAGATTCACGTTGGAGCCAAACTCGGCAATTGCCGTGAGTAGCGGCTTTTCTTGATGCTGAAAGGCTTGGTTGCCAGATTTCTCTACCTTCACAAGTTCGTCGTACACTCGGTCGAAGCGTTTTGCAATTGATTCTCGCTGAGGCTTCAGACTTCCAGATTGGTCAAAAAGCCATACCACAAGTGTCGGTCGTTCGTCGAGCGAAAGCAGAATCTCATGCGTGATACGGTCGATGGCCCCCATGGCACCCGTCGTGCCGACACTGCCCGCTCCTTTGACGATGACACTCTCCGGTATGTTTGGCCCTTCGAGCAAAGTGCGATCGAATTGTTGAATTGCGATCTCGCCAACAGGGGTGGGCGGCTCCAACTCGTATGAAATTCGTGATTCCACAGCCTCGATAGGAGCTGTGGGGCGAGCGGCGTCTATTCCCTGAGTCCCGAGCGCCCCCATTTCTGAGTGGGCGTCTGGGGAGAAGTGAAATTCTTGAGCCACCAAGTCGTCGTCAGGCTCATCTAATGGAGGAATCGTGGTGATCGTGAGGCTATCGCGTATGGGCGATACAAGGATGACCATCGAGAGGGCAACCAGAACGGCCAAGTGGAGCGTGAAGCTAACCCCATAAGCGGCGGCCTCGCGAGGCGACGGAAGTCGGTCGCCCCACCTGCTGGGTTTCCACCAAGGCCGAGTTTCATCGACGGTTGCCATGCTTGAGCCCCGTTCTACCGCAAAGCCTATCGAAAGGAGTATTCCGCCAACTGCCAATAATCTTATTCTCGACAAAGTGGCCGAATTCGGCAACATAACCGAGGGAACAAGATATCTGGCCGTTGCAGTTAGGGGCCACTCCAGCGACTATAATGAGAGTTGTCGTTCATCCCCCGTTACGCAATTGGGTTTACGCTATGGTTTCACGTCGCCCGATTATCCGTTTTTTCGTCGTATTGCTCGCAACGACAGCCCCAGCAGCTTATTGCCAGGCAGCCACCCCGCCGGAAAACGTGACTGTCGTGACGCGAGATGGGGTTCAGGTCCACCTGACCTATTATCCCAGTTCCAGGCGTAAAGGGACGGACGAAGCGAAAGAGATTACTCCTGTACTTTTGCTTCACGACCACAAAGAAAATCGTTCGGCGCTAACTTCGTTGGCTCAACGCTTGCTGGCAGTTGGCGAAGGGAAACGCCAAGGCCCTGCTTTCGCGGTCGTCATTGCTGACTTGCGAGCCCATGGCGAGAGCACCCTCCAGCAGTTACCGACCGGCGCTACTGTGACTTTGGATCCTGTCAAGTTGAACAAGAATGTGTTGGCTGGGATGGCTACCTACGACATGGAAGCGATTCGTAGCTTTCTCGTGGGCAAGAACGATGCAGGAGAGCTCAACCTGAATAAGCTTTGCATTGTGGGAGCAGGCATGGGCGCTAACGTGGCAGCAAATTGGTCGGTGCAAGACTGGAGTGCTCCGCCGCTTGCCATTGGCAAACAAGGGCAAGACGTAAAAGCTCTGGTACTGATTTCTCCGCAATGGTCTTACAACGGACTTACTTTCCAGGCCCCCATGAAGTTTGCGCCACTCAAGCGAAACGTGGCCTGGCTGTTGATGTATGGTGACCAGGACAAAAAGACCAAAGACGAAGTCGAACGTATCGAGAAACAGCTCGAGAAGTTCCACCCGAAACAACCGCCTGGCTCCGGTCAGCCGGGCAGTTTGCAGATCGTGAATGTGCAATCGAAACTGCAGGGCGGGACGTTGCTCTCGCGAATCGGCCAACCTATGGACGATCAAATCGTACAGTTTTTGGTTCAAAACGTCGCAAGGAAGCCGTTTCCTTGGACCAACCGCTTGGATCGCGTGCCGCGAGATTGAACAACTTCATTCCGCAGGCTGAGGCGGTAGCAACTGGGCCCGCGGCATCGTGTTGGTCGCGTCTGGAATGGTTCGCACGGGGACCATTCCCCGGTATGCCGCGGCACGAAGCGACGGATCGTTCGCCAGCGACGATTGCGGCATCACGCCTTCCATTGCCGAACGACTCTGCGGCTCTGGAATCACTAGCTCGGCACCAATCGGCAGTAGCTCAGGACTCGATAGCAGCTCTCGATTCGCTTCGTAGATTTCCACCCCTCGACTGGGATCATCCAGGTAACGATTCGCCAATCGTTCCAGGGAGTCACCATCGATAACCACATGGGTACGAAGTCCGAGAAACTTCGAAGGCTCGGGCCAGGCGGTGGGCGGTGCGCTGAACGAGGCGGGTGGAAAGGTTGTCGCGTTCTGGGGCAGTGCTGGTTCTGCATAGGACGCATTGGCAGCCGAGGTTTGAGGATTCTCTGCAAAGCCGGCAGGCAGCACTGGCCGCAATTGCCAAGCCTCCTCGGGCTTGAGCGTGCTTTCAGGCGGCGAAGTCACCGCGTAGGGCATGCTTGGCGATTGTGGCATCGGCAATGGCTGTCGCGCATCGAGATCAAGCGGACGGGGAGCTTCATCGCGAAGCCTTGCTACAGGCAAACCCGACGGCGCAGATGGTTGAATTGCGGGCACGGTAAGTGCTGCGGGACCGACCAAGCTCTTGGTCGCCGTGTCAAACACGGGCGGGGAGCCGCTTTCCGCGGTGATTTGCTGGCGATAGGGATTCTCAGTTCCAAAATCGGGCACAAGCCGTGTGCCAGTAGGAACCAAAGGCGTGGCTTCCACCTGAGCAGATTGAACGGGTGCCTGGGCTGGTACCGTAAGCTCGGCAGCCCCTCCGGCAGATGCAGCCCACGGGGTCGAGGAGCCGCCCACGAAACGGGCAACGCCGTAGCCGACAACGAGTAAAACGATCGCAATAAGAACCTTGCGAGTAGCAGTCACCGATGAACCTCGAAATCGAGCAACGCTCGGCATCACCAGCCTGGCAATGCCAACGCCGATACGACTGGAACGGGTTCGTCCGTGAACTGTCCATAGAGATGCCACCTGACGATGACACCTGCTCTTTTATTCGTCTGGCTAACGGCGGCAGTTCATGGATAAACGCCGTGCGGCAGAGATTTCGACGAATTGCAGGTAGGTTTCAACGTCGGCGTAAACCTTGTGGTTTAAGTTGACTTTAGTGCCGTCATCTAACAATGTAGCGATTCAATGGGGTGGCACGCTCTGGGGCGCGCTAGCGGCGTGAGCTTGCATGCAGTATACTCGCCTAACACCGAAGCTCAGTTGCCCGCCTTCGAAGTGAAAGCGGCTTGCACGCAGTATAGCCACTTCAAAAGAAAATCGCCAAACCGCCCGCGTTATTGGTGGGTTGACTTGTAGCACCTTGTTCAGCCAAGAAACGAGCCAGAATGCTATACCGTTTGGTGAGCCGTATCCCAGTCATGTACGGTCGCAATCACAGGCATCCCATCAAGCCCTGAAAACTTTGCCTTTGCAAGCTCGTGAGCGGCGGCGACCAACTGCATGAATCGAACCGTGACAAGATGCTCGGTCACTTCCTCAGCTAATCGCACGCCGAGAGGCTGGTCCTCCACGCCGTAAAGGTTGGCAAACGCCTGTTGGACATTCTCCATACCCCGGAGAACAAAGCAGCCGCGGTTTTCGGCATCCCATGAGGAAAGCCAATCCAGGTCCCAAACGTCACCAGCGGTCTTATATCCAAAGAGATGACAATGCCATTCGTCCGGATTGATCGTGAACCCATTCATCTCCAGATACAGCGCCGCCAAGCCGATGCTTGCCGCGTCGGCCTTTCTGCTGAAATCGGCAATCCATTCCGCAAGGTCTTCGGCCTGATTGAGAAAGCTCTTGCCAAGGACCAAGTGGTACGGCGTCGAGTTGAGGCACCGCAGACCGTCCTCAAGAAACATGATACAGCGATCAAGCTGCCCATGCGGGACCATCAAGCCGAACTGTGTTGCTGTGACACCCGACATGGCCTAACACCGAAGCTCAGCGCCCGCCTTCGAAATGAATGCGGCTTGCATGCAATATAGCCACTCCAAAAGAAAATCACCAAACTGTCCGCTGAGCCGACAAGTCAACCGCGGCAACTCATTAGGCGGCGTCACGCCGCCGAGAACCTGCGTATGCGATGAGTAGCACGATAAGCGTAATTGGCCAAGTGAGCATCGCTGCAAACATGGCCCCTTCTTGGACACAGAACGCGAAATACGACCAGCCGTTCCATTTTGACAATTCAGCCGTCTTGCCTGTATACAGGCTCATGAGCCCGCCGAACGCGGCTCCGGCTAAGATGAGCCCAAGCCATGTAACGATGCCTACAATTAGCGCTCGCATCCAAGGCCACCTAACGCGGCTTATCTTGCCGCTTCGCTTAGTTGCGAGCGTGTAGCGCGTGATGAGCTACTCGATGTGGCACCGCTGAAGAAGCGAGTCCAAATACTGTCCAGCCAAATCAGCACAGGAGCCGCGATAAACACGGTACTGTAGGTACCGGCAATCACACCGATCAAAAATGCAAACGCGAAACTATGGATACCCTCGCCGCCAAAGAAATACAGAATGACGACCACGATGAACACCGTGGTTGCGGTCAAAATAGTGCGGCTTAATGTTTGATTAACAGACGCGTTTACCATTTGAGGAGTAAGTACAGGCGACTTCCCTTTGATTTCGCGCAAGCGGTCGAAGGTAACAATGGTATCGTTCAACGAGTAACCGATGATCGTCAGCAAGGCGGCCACGATGGTGAGATTGATCTGGAACGCGTCCAGCTGGAGCACGGAAGCCAAACCTGGAACGGCATTCACCACATAAGCACTGATAGCCATCATGCCAATTGTAACGAGTACGTCGTGAACGAGCGCGGTACCCGCGGCTAAGCCGTAAGTGACGTTTTGGAAGCGTAACCAAAGATACGCAACGACCCCAACAAGGCTGACCGCGATGGCAAGCCAGGCTTTGGTCTGCATATCTTCAGAAACACGCCCCCCGATGTTATTAGCCATTGGGAAGATTGGTTCAACGGCCATTTCGGCCTTTAACCGATCGAGTACCGCACGAGTGGCCTCTGGATCGACTCCAACGATTTGCATCTGCCACTCGTTGAATTTAGCGGCGCTACCAAAACGGTAATTTGGATTCGTGATTGTTGGACGAACGCCGCTGTGGCCCGATTCTGCAAAGGCACGTTGCAGCGCTTCCCGCACAGCATCGTGGCTCACCCCATCGCGATTCGAAAACCCCTCACCAGTGTTTACGAGTAATCTGGCTTCCGTGCCAGTAAACTCACCTTGCGAATACGGCTTGAGGTCTTCATAGACCAAGTTAAACGTCATCAGTTTGTCGCCAAAGACGGACGTGACAATGCTTTTAACCTGGTCGACCGTTGCAGCCGAGTCGATCGTATATCGCGTGTTCTCGTTACCAAGTTCCACGATTACGAGATTCTTATCCGCTAACTCGGTGGTCTCTAAAGCGTCGCGAACTTCAGAAATTGGAGTTTTGGCTGACGGTTTGAGTCGGAAGGTAACGGAGGAACCGCCGGTGAAGTCGATATCGAGCATTCGACCGCCGCGGAAGCAGACCGCGGTAAGGCCGATCAAAATCAGCACAATCGAGGCACCACCGGTAAGCCAGCGGACTTTGAGGTAGTCGAAGTTCGGCGTGGGGATCAATTGCGCCATGCGAATTTCCTTGATCCAACCACGTCGTTCGGCAACGTCGAATGCAACCCGCGAGAAGAAGATCGCGGTAAACATGCTCGTCAGAATGCCAAGGATGAGAGTAACAGCGAAGCCCTTTACTTGGTCTGTGCCGATATAATAGAGCGCAACACCGGAAATGATCGTGGTAACGTTCGAGTCGATGATCGCGCTCATAGCCTTGCTGAAGCCGTTACGGATAGCCATGCGCAGCGCGGCACCGTTGCGCAACTCTTCGCGAATACGCTCGTAAATAAGCACATTCGCATCGACAGACATACCGATCGTGAGAACGAGACCGGCGATGCCTGGCAGAGTGAATGCCGCTTTGATGAGCACCATCAGAGCGAGAACGAGCAATAAATTGAATGCGAGCGCAACGCAGGCAATGAAACCCGCAAAGCGATAATAAAAGAGCATAAAGAGAATAACGGCTACGAGCGAGGCGACGATTGCAAATTTACCTTGCTCCACCGTTTCGCTACCAAGCGTGGGGCTGATTGCCCACTCGCTGATCGGCTCTTTGTTGAGCATGAGAGGCAACTGACCAGCGTTCAAAATTTCGATCACGTGGTCGACTTCGCGATCGGTCATATTGCCGCCGCTGATCTGGCCGCTAGTAGTAATACGAGCTCGGATGTCTGGAGCGCTGAGCAGTTGTTTATCGAGGATAATGCCGAGGTGACGGAATTGATTTTCTTGCCCGACGGTGGGCAAATTCTGTCCGGTAAGTTGACCGAATCGGCGAGCCCCTTCGGTATTGAAAGTAAAGTAAACAGCCGGACCACCACGCTCGTCCAAACCTTTGGTAGCTGACGTAAGAAACTCGCCCGTAACATTCATGGGATCGACGAGGACCAAAGCTTCCGGCGTATCACCGGCTTGCCTTTTAACGACACGACCTGCCTGATCGACAGGGCCAAACTCGGCGAGATCGTAAGCAACCCACTCGGCTATCGTGTTACCTTTAGCATCTGTGAGCACTTTTTGACTGGGCGGAAGAAGCTTTGCACGTTCAATTTCGTCGCGATCGCTGGCCATGGCCGGATCGGCGGCGATGCGGAACTCGAGTTGCCCCATGTCGGTAATGCGCCGTTTCACGAACGCCATTTCATCCTGCCCGGTTTGCGGAATGATAATTTCAACCGCCGGACCGTATTTGCGAATCGTGATTTCCTTAGTGCCGTCTGGATCAAGACGCTTTTTAAGGGCACCGATAAGCTTGTTGAATTCGTTATCGGTTTGTGCCGCCGGAGATTGCGAGTCGTCGGCAGCTTGCTGCTTGGCTTGCTCTGGCTGAGCTTGAGCATTGGCGAGCTCATAAACAAGCGTAATACCACCAGCCAGGTCTGGGCCAAATTTGAAGCGCCCGAAAGTGCATACCACGACTGAGGCGGCAAGCGCAAGGAGAATGACGCAAAACTTCCAAGCATGATCTGGCATTTTCCAAACGCGAGCCAAATAATTGCCCAGCAGAATTGGCAGAACAAATAGAGCGAGGAGTCCTACGGCAAGGCCGAGTGAACGCCAGCCAGTACCGACTTCATTCAATGCGGCTTCCCCCTCTTCACCGACCACCTCGCTAGCTAGGGATGGCTCGGTTTTTCCGGCTGGCATGGCCGCTTCGCGAGTAGTGGCATCGGTGGTTGCAGGCTCAGTTTCTGTACCGGTGGCCGATTTGGGGGCCTCATCGGTAGATTGCTGCTCACTAGCCGATTCTGTTGCGGCAGGGGCAGGGGGCGACGATTCGGTTGCAGGCTCTTCAGTTGCGGCAGGGGCTGCCTCGATCGTGACCGGTTGTGCGGCTGGTTCGGCAGCAGCAGGCGGTGGGGAAGTTTCTGCCGGGGCAGCCTCGGCTGCAGGCGGCGCGCTTTCCTCGGTTGCGGGAGCTGCGGGCTGTTCTGTAGCTACCGCAGGGGGAGCTTCGGAGGTAGTGGTTTCCTGGCTCCAAGCGGCTGAAGTAGCTACGAGAGCCATGGCCAGCGTTAGCGATACAATCCACCAACGACGCGTTGAAATCTGTCCGATCATTTTCATCGCTTAATCTTCCCTAATCGCGGCCCTTGTGTCGGGCAGCTTCGCCATATCATGATTTGCTTGTATTCGCAGCCTGCTCGGACTCGTCACCTACAACCACACGAGCAATGGCCGATAAGTTCACGCGTATCTTGGCCCCGGTCGATTCATCGACTCGGATCGTGACTCGTTCGACGTCGCGCTGCACATTCGTGACCACACCATGGATGCCCCCGATGGTGACTACGCGGTCGTTTTCCTTAAGGTTTTGAACGAGGTTCCGCATCTCCTGCTCTTTCTGCTTTTGTGGCCGAATGAGCATGAAATAGCCTAATAGGAGGATGCCGGCGATCATCACCATGAAGCGGATCCCGGCATACGGATCGGCCTGAGCTGGCTGACCCTGGCCTAATAACAGTAGGTAGCAATCGAATTGAGGCACAGTTGCGTGACCCGAAGTCAAGAAAAATGGCCGCGCAGAGCAAGCTCCGGCACGGCTAAGTTGGTCCAATTGAAGGCCGGGCAATCATCATAAGATCAAGCGCCGCAACGGACAAGGGCGGTGCAAGCCATGCCAGCGGACCAAGCGGGGCTTTAGCGACCTGGCTCCGAAGTTGGGGACAGTAGAGAAGGTTTACCCCCTCTCGTTTTTGACTCGCCTCAACCTTCGACTCGCGTCTCGGGCTCCCCGCTTGCCTCCCAGCCATGTCGGCGATCCGACAAGAAAGCAGCAAAACGACTCTCAACGATCGCCGTACGAGCTTCGGCCATAAGACGCTGATAATACGTAATGTTGTGGATCGACACTAGCATGGGGCCCAGCATTTCACCAGATTGGAACAAATGACGCAGGTAGCCCCTGCTGTGGCGGCAAGCCGGGCAAGGGCATTGCGGGTCGAGCGGTGACCGATCGAGAGCGTGCCGCTGATTACGCAAACGAACCGGCCCTGAATCGGTAAAAGCCAACGCGTTACGCCCGTTACGGGTCGGCATTACACAATCGAAAAGATCCACGCCACGGGCGATGCCTTCCAGCAAGTCGATCGGGCGGCCGACCCCCATGAGGTAGCGGGGCTTTTCTTTTGGAAGCAGGGGAGTCACGACGTCGAGGGCGGCATACATTTCGGGCGGCGGCTCGCCGACGCTCAACCCGCCGATTGCGTAGCCAGGAAAATCGAGTTTGACCAATCTCTCGGCTGATTCGGCTCGCAGTTCGGCGTCGAGCCCCCCTTGAACGATTCCGAATTGAGCCTGGTCTTGCCGGGTTGCCGCTGCCTGGCACCGAGCGGCCCACCGAAGACTGCGCCGCATGGCCTCGGCAATGACTTCCCGCGTGTTTGGCAAGGCTACGACATGGTCGAAAACCATGGCCACGTCGCTGCCAAGCTGCTCTTGAATTGCGATCGAACGTTCAGGCGTAATCTCGACAAGCGAGCCATCGATGTGCGACTTGAATCGCACACCGGTTTCATCCACCGTCACACGGTCAGCGAGGCTGAAAACTTGAAAGCCGCCGCTATCGGTGAGGATCGGCCCCTCCCAGCCTGAGAAAGCGTGGAGGCCTCCTAATGCCGCTACGGTGGCTTCGCCAGGACGCAGCGCGAGATGGTACGTGTTTGCCAAAACCATTTGGGCACCGGTTTCGCGCAAACGGCCCAAATCGACGCCTTTTACCGTTCCCTGCGTGCCCACCGGCATGAAGGCAGGCGTTTCCACGGCCCCATGCGGAGTGGTGAACGTACCACGTCGCGCATGTGTAGTTGAATCCTCGGAAAGCAACTGGAAAGTAAATGCAGAGCGATTCATGGCACAAACGAGCGACCAGAACGAGCTTGATTCCTAGCGCGCGAAAGCCATGCTCATCGCTTTTTGCAAACCATGAACTTGCGAACCGGCGATCAGTCGCCGCGGAGTTTCAAGCCTTGCAAAGTGAGCTTTTCGCGAACTTCATTGAGGCTGGTAACGCCGAAGTTTTTGCATTCGAGCAAATCGTCGCCCGTTCGGCGGACCAATTCGCCAATGGTGGTGAGGCCCAAGCGGACCATGCACTTACGAGCCCGCACTGAGAGGTTGAGATCGGCGATCGGGCGATCAAGCAATGCCCGCTCATCGGCAGAGAGGGTTTCTGGATCGTAGACTGGCTCTTCTTCGCGAATTTGGTCGGCAAATTGGCCGAGTTCGAGCCCCTTGGAATGGAGCATATCGCGAATTTCAACCAGCGAAGTTTCTCCGAAATTCTTGCTTTGCAGGAGCTCCTGCTCGCTGGTACGAGTGAGGTCGCCCAAGGTCATGACACCCATTTTTTGCAAGCAATTTCGGCTTCGGACGGATAGTTCGAAGTCGGTAACAGGGATGCCAAGCACTTGGCTGAGCCGATCCTGACGACGGCGGGCGTCCTCATCGTAGTACATGTCGCGAGCGGCATCGGCGTCTTTGTAGAACAGCCGGGCACGCGGATGATCGGGTACCGCATCGAGGATTCGCTTGTAGCATTGGCGGGCCTTCTCGTATTGCTGCATGTCTTCGTACAGCACCCCGAGATTCAACAGCGTGCCAATGTGAGTTGGAAATTGAGAGGCGGCACGCTCGTACAGATCGCGGGCATAAATGTCGTTGCCGTGACGGTCGTTTTCGAGAGCCAAGCCGAATAATGCGCCGGCATGGCTGCCATCCGCGGCAACAGCTCGTTCGAGCAAAGCGACCGCCTCACTGGGGTTACCACCAAGGGCCGACACCGTGGCAGCACGCTGGTAGAGGTAATCGGCCGTCTGTTCAACCGCACCGGAAAGCCGATTGAGAATATCCAAGGCTTCCTGCGGGCGGGAGTTGTATCGTAGTGCTTCGACTTTAGCGAGGGCGACTTGATCGCGCGAATAGCCAGCCTTCTCGGAGGATTCGTAAGCCGTGAGCGCTTCGGAGTATTTGTCGAGGGCAAGGTAGGCCTTGCCCAAATAGAAGTGGGTCAGAGCGCCGCCATCGCTATGAGACAACATTTCGATGGCATCGCTGTAACGGCCCAGCAGGTAGAGGCAAACGCCTAACCGGGCTGCCGTGGCAGGGCTCCGGCTCGGCTGCTGCTCAAGCTCCGCAACGGCATCACGCAGTTCGCGGTAGTTGTTGTAGCTCTTGCTGATTGCCGACGTGATTTGCTGAATTTCATTTGGCCCAAAGGCACTGGGCGACAACACGATCTGTTTTACTACCGACTCAGTTCCGATCGACATACGTCACAACTCCTAGCACATCACGATTGAGCATTTGCCTCGTTCGCACCTTGCGACACGATGATTTAGCCGCGGTAAGCCGACCAAGGCTAAGCGAGAGCCAGCGGTAAGGTCGAACCCTCGCCCCCCGCATGACAAATCTAAACTGCCGCAACTGCTCTGCCGAATGCAACAATATAACCTTCAACATGTTACGTCTAATGTAACTTTTGTGAGAATGCCCTGCAATGGGGGCTATTTTGAGCCTTACCGTGCATTTTACCGTGCATAAATTTTGAGGTTTCGCATGCCAACGGCAGCAGGGCAGTGGGGCTCCCGCTGGTCATGGTCCTGGATTAGTGGCTCCCCAAGCACAAACAATTGTGAGTGGTCCGACCCTGACATATTTTGTTGGTGACCACGTTATACTACTGGTCACCATGCTGAAAGTCTCCCTCTTATTCATCTTCATCGCTACTGCGCTTGCCGAGATTGTTGGCTGCTACCTTCCTTATCTATGGCTGCGGCAAGGTAAGTCGATGTGGCTCCTGTTACCCGCTGCCGCGAGCCTCGCAGCGTTCGCCTATCTGCTTACCCTGCATCCGACAGCAGCGGGTCGAGTCTACGCTGCATACGGAGGCATCTACATAACCGTAGCACTCGCGTGGCTCTGGCTGATTGATGGAATCAAACCGACGACGACTGACCTAGCAGGTGTGGCGTTGTGCTTGGCGGGTATGTTCGTGATTATGGGAGGAAGGTCATAGCCGCCACGGATTTAACTTATGACTACCATAACACGCCCCTACCTCCGTTACCTGCGAATCGCATTTAGTGCGGTATGCGGGGTGGTCTGTGTGTTATTGGTGGTGTTGTGGTGGAACATTCTACATATCCAGAAGTCGATTTTAGGGTTTGGTATAGCGTCCGAACCGCAAACATGGACGTTGCGAGTACCGTATTGGTTTACCATCGCGCTCTTAGCAACGTGTGGTTGCGCACCTTGGATTCCTTACCGCTTTTCTCTCCGTACTCTTCTCATCGCCACTACTCTACTAGCTTTAACTCTTGGACTCGTCATCGCCACAACCCGATAACCGTTTAACCCGCTTACTGCGATATGCTCGTATCGCGTTCACAGTGGGGTGTGGGTTGGTATGTGTGTTGTTGGTAGTTATGTGGGTGAGGAGTTACTGGCGGTGCGACTACTTCTGGTATGTCGATAAGGCAACAGCAACTGGTCGCGAAGTTGAATCGAATTACGGGGTGATTCTTTGGAGCCAAGAAGAACTCCTCTATGAAATTCGTTATAAGAGGGTTGCAGCAGATGGCTGGAACCGTTGGCATTATCGCCCAGGTGATGCCATGCGAGTTCCAGATAATCATATAGCGGCGAAGCTTCCGTCGCCGCTACGCGGCTGGATGCGTTCCAGGCCGTCCGTGTCCCGGGGACTTGCGTCCCCGGCTACACTCCATCGCCCGCCCCTTTCGGGGGCTTTGTGTGTTCGTCGTTACGCTGAGAACGGCAAAATCTGCGAGCGTCCGCGTTATCTGCAGACATACCTATCTATCCAACGCAGAGAGTAGAAAAGCTGAATCGATCACTCTGCGGCCTTTGCGCCTCTGCGTGAGATGCCCGCCGTTGAAACAAAAGAAGCCCTCAGAATAATCATAATCGAGTCTGCCTGGAAATTCAGGGTAGCATGTCCTGAGGCTTTGCGAACGACGGGGAAAATCGAACCGCGTCACGCCCATCGAAGGCTCTGGACTTATCAGCCCTTCCAGAGCTTGGAAGGCTATACCGTGCATTTACCATGCACGACATGCGACGGCATGAACGTTTTTTCGAGAGCCAGCGGTGGGAGTCGAACCCACAACCCCCGCATTACGAATGCGGTGCTCTGCCAATTGAAGCTACGCTGGCGTCCTTTCCTGATGGGGGATCAGGCATTGTAACGGGTAGGAGGGCGGTCATCAATCGCGGGGAATATGCCCAATCTCTGCCCTGGAATTAGGCGCGCTCCAATCCGCCAGATACAATAACCGCGAACCCTTGAGGAAGCTTTCTCCATGCAGCGCTTTTACCTTTGTTTTGCTCTGGTCGCTATTTTTGCCAATCTGTCGCTTGCGGCGGTCGATCAAAGTCCGCTTGAAGTTCGAGTCGTCCCCGGTTTTCCGAAGCTGGAGTGGCCTGAATGGGCGCGCGGCGGCGATGACGGGCTGCCCCGTCAGCCGAGGCCTGTGGTTTTAACGGGCACTAGCGACGGCACAAATCGAGTGTTTGTGGCGTCTCAGCATGGAACCATTCATGTGTTTCCGAACGACCACGACGTGGAAGAAATGCAAACGTTTCTGGATATCCGCGACCGCGTGCAGTACGACGACAAAATGAACGAGGAAGGTCTGCTCGGCCTCGCATTCCATCCGAAATTCAAGGAGAACGGCGAGTTCTTCGTCTATTACACGGCCAAGCCCACGGCAGAGGAACCGCATCTCTCGGTGATCTCGCGTTTTCGAGTCTCGAAGGAGGATCCGAACAAGGCCGATCCCGCAAGCGAGGAGATTCTTCTTACCATTCCCCAACCCTACTGGAACCACAACGGCGGAACGATCGTGTTTGGGCCAGACGGGTATCTCTACATTGGCTTGGGAGACGGTGGTTTTCGCGACGATCCCCAGAACAACGCGCAGAACCTAAAGTCGTTGCTCGGAAAGATCCTGCGCATCGACGTGGATCATCAAGATGCGGGGTTGAACTATGCGATTCCGAAGGATAACCCCTTCGTGGATCGCGGCGACCAGGCGCGAGGCGAAGTTTGGGCTTACGGTATTCGCAACGTGTGGCGGATCGCGTTCGATCGCGAGACGGGTGTATTGTGGGCTGGGGATGTGGGACAAGACTTGTGGGAAGAAATCGATCTCATCGTCAAAGGCGGGAACTATGGCTGGAACCTTCGTGAAGCCACCCATAAGTTTCAGTCTAAAACCAAGCCGGAAAAGAAGGGCAGTGGACCACGTCCGGATCTAATCGAACCGATCTGGGAGTATCATCACGACATCGGAAAGTCGATTACAGGTGGTAGCGTTTACCGTGGGAAAGAAGTTCCCCAGCTCGAGGGTGGCTATATTTATGCCGACTATGTTTCGGGCCAGGTATGGGCACTTTGGTACGATCCCCAAAAGAAGCAAGTTACGGCGAATCGCGAATTACTTAAAAACGGTTTGCCGATCCTCTCGTTTGGTGAAGACGATAACGGCGAAATTTACTTCCTCAACGAGAACGGCACGATCAGCAAGTTCGCTCCTCCAGAAACGGGCGCAGGAAACTAAGGAACGACTCAAAATAACTTCGTCAGAAGGAATTCACCACAGAGGCACCGAGGGCACGGAGAAGACTCTTGGGAAGAGTTTAGAACACTGATCTACGCTAATCATCGCTAATCGAGTGTGGCAATGTCACAATTTTAAATCTCTGAAATTCGATTGACATCAGTGATAATTAGTGTGGATTAGTGTTCAAAGAAGAAACTTTTGCAGTTCTTCTCCGTGTCCTCCGTGCCTCTGTGGTTATTCCGAAAATCAGAAAGTTATTATTAAGGCACTCTAACAAAATCGTCTGAGAGAGGGAGACAGTCCCATTTTGCTGCGAAGACTCCGCAAAATCGGG
>CAZTWS010000067.1:0-27318 GCA_964618225.1 uncultured Planctomycetaceae bacterium | reverse complement strand
TACCGGGATCGACGAATACGCACCAAACCGCGAGAAATTACCGTAAATGAGCCCAGGCCGCGCCCATGTGCCTCGGTCATTCATAAAACACATCCGCTACAGAAAGCGAAAAATCAGGAATGAGGCCTGGCAAGGTAAGCACATCGGTTGCAGTCAATGCAGCGACTTCGTTCGCTTTAGTGTGGACGTTCACGGTGCGAGTTGTCCAATCGGCCACCCAAACAACTTCGACTCCGGCTTTGAGATAGTCGCGTACCTTCTGCTCAACGAACTTGAGCGAATCGTTCTTGCTGCGAATCTCAATGACGAGATCTGGAATCGTTTCAAGATAGCCCTCCGGTGAAGTATGGATCGGCAGGGATTTGTTTGCAATGAAGAGAACGTCGGGGGTAACCACCCTGTCAGGATTCTTCCACAAGATGACGCCGACTTCAGTTCGGGCTTTGCCAAACCCCTTTAGCTCGCCTTGAACCATCAATTGGGTTCCGATCCGCAACTGTGCCGCACCATGAAGATTGCCGGGCGGAACCATGATGGGTACGAGCCTCCCATTGTCTAATTCGAAATCAATTGGGCCAGATGGAAGATCGCTCGGAAACGCAACGAGGTCAGCGGCTGTGAGCAGTCGCGTGGAGGTTTCGAGCGGTGGAAGCAGTGGTTCGTTCTCGACAGTTACCATAAGATGCCTCCGAACCTAAGGAACTCTAACAAAACCGTCTGAGAGAGGGAGACAGTCCCATTTTGCTGCGAAGACTCCGCAAAATCGGGACAGTCCCCGCCGGTTTTGTTAGAGTTCCTAAATCAATTGGTGAAAGCTACCCTTATTATGAGCCACTCTTCTGTAATGGCAAGCTGAACCGCGTGAAACCTTAAGTTCCAGCAGAGTAGCGTGGGGCCACTCTACCCATCTTGATAGCGGGGCAGTTTCAAATCGCCACCGAATACAATTGGCATAGAATTTCGGCGCTTTAATCACCCTTTGATTCTTTGACGCGGATGGTAGTTCCCTGCATATGCACTGCGGTCTTGCCACTGCCGTCTTTGATTTCTAGTTTCCACTTTGCGTGGTCGTCGTCCTCGAAGTGATGCGTCAACGAGATGGTTGCTGGTTCCACTCTTACCCCAGTCATTGTCATGGTCTGCGAGGCTTCGTCCCATTCGCCCGCGTATTCGCCCGTCGGTCCAGTTGAGGAAAACCACCAGCCTCGATAGCGTTTTTGCTCCGGATCATATGTGAGTATAAACATGCCACTGTTTTTATCCGAATGCTCGGACGTCTCTTGAACGTAACGCCCCCCGAGGATGCGTTTTGCAGTGACTTCTGCCGTTACTGTCTTGTCCGAGATCACCCCGGCGATGGACATCTTGTAGGTGGTTTGCCACTTACCGACCCACTTATCCAGAACTTTTTGTTCTGGGCTGTCTAGCGGCGGGTCTGCTGAAAATGCTGGGGTCGTAAGCAATGCCACTCCGAGGAATACCAATTGGCAAAAAGTAATTCGCATAACATCTCTCCGTCGTAAAATGCTCGACTGGCCAAGCAGCCCCCCATTAGGCCACGCTGCCAGTATGGCAAAGTAGCGAACCAAGAAAAAAGGGTTCTTCAGGAATTTTAGTGGGTGAAGGCATCGGGTAGGAGCACAATACGTGGGTGCGGAAGCACCCACGCTACTCTCTTGCAGTCGAATCAGCAGGCAGCGGAGTCGCCGCGTCGATGAACACATCTAACTGTTGGCCGACGAATAGTCGTTTGCCCTCGGTATCGATTTGATAAATCACTTGCAGCACGCGGACATCGACTCGTTCGGTGTTGTCGCCGGTGAGCGATTTTTTGGGGATCACGTAAGGTTCCACGCGAACGAACTTTAGTGGGAACCATTCTTTGGGCTGGCCTTTGAGAGTAGCTCTAGCTTGCGAATTGGGCACAAAGCGTGGGATATCGTATTCATCGATATCCACACGCACGTGCAGTTGATTCACGCTCCCCAGCACGACTAGCGGCTGCCCCGGAGGTGCTCCCACGAACTCGCCGGGGCGAACGTTCACCTGCAATACTTCGCCATCGACGAGTGCCCTGGCGGTGAGTCGATCTAGCTCGATTTCGACTTGGCGAATTTTGGCGCGAGCGCTATCCACGGCCGCTTGGGCGACCACTTTATCGGGCCCCCATGCACCGGCCTTCAGCAAGTTTTCTTGAGCGACCGCGCGATTGTATCGTTCCCGTGCCTGAATGGCCGATTGCTTGCGTTCGATGAACTCTTCCTCGGAGATCGCTCGCTTGGTCATAAGATCTTCGCCGCGAGCCCATTGACGTTCCCAATTTTCCCAGTCGGCTTTGGCTTCGCGAGAGGCCGCTTCGGCCTGAGGCAGTTCCTCGGGCCGGGGCATGGCATTCAATCGTTCCAACTGAGCCGTGGCATCGATCAATTCGGCTTGTTGAATTTCTAATTCGGCTTTGAGTTGGCGGTCATCCAATCGAAACAGCGGATCACCCTTGCTGACCTTTTGACCAACCTTCACCAACACTTCCGTCACCACTCCTGGTACCGAAGAGCCGACCGAAATGTTCTCGGTTTCTGGCTCCACCATGCCGGCACCTGCCACGGTATTAGGAAACGGATTCTCGGCCGGCTGCACGGGCGGTGGAAGCGTTGGCATTCGTTCGCGCGCCTGCGATAAGTAGCTCACCGAAAACAAAATCGCAACCAGGGCGAGGATGGGTAGTCCGAACTTGGTCAACATGATTCAACTCGTATGAATGGCGATTAGCAATGGCTAGTGTCACGATACAATCGCTGGATGCGGTAGTTCTATTTGGTCGTGGGCTGGTCGTTGCTTCTTGCGCTCCAGGGAAACAATGCTGCCGTCGTCCATGCGAGCCAGCGTATCTGCAAATTCAAAAATACGGCTGTCGTGGGTTACGATCACCACGGCGCGATCGCCTTCGACCGCGATCGAGCGAAGCAACTCAAGAATCGTGTGGCCTGTTTTTGCATCGAGCGCCGATGTGGGTTCGTCGCAGACGAGCACATGTGGGTGATGAATGAGCGCCCGCGCGATCGCCACTCGCTGCTGCTGGCCGCCCGATAGATTACCGGGCAAGTTATTCACGCGTTCTGCCATCCCCATTTTTCCCAACAATTCTTTAGCCCGCGCGATGGCGAAGCGCCGCGAGTGGCCTTGAATAACGAGCGGTACCGCGGCATTTTCGGCTGCCGTAAGTGCCGGCAGCAAATTGAATTGCTGGAAAACGAAGCCCACGTTGTCGCGGCGGAACGCGGTGCGCCGCCACGAGGAAAGGCTGGTGATCTTGGCATCAAAAACCTCCACGCTGCCCGAAGTGGGCCTCAAAATGCCGGCCATCACCGAGAGCAATGTCGTTTTGCCACAACCGCTCGGCCCGACCAACATGGTGATTTCGCCCGGGTACACGTCGAGATCGACGCCGCGAAGCGCGTGTACTTCGGAGTTACCACGGCCGTATGTCTTTACGACTTGGCGGCAGGTAACCACAGGTTTCGGCGATTTACCGTTCATCGGACGCGACAATTATTTGTTACTGTTACCCTTGGAAAACAACGGCCGGCTCCACGACCATCACTCGTTGCATACTCAACAAGCTCGACAACATACCGATGGCGATGACGGCCAACCCCGTGGCGACAAATACTTCGGCCGGCATATAAAACGCGAGACGTGAACCCGGCGCGTTGGCGATCGTGCCGAACCACGTGGCGGCACCCATTCCTAAACCGAAGCCAATGATGCTCACTAACATGGCTTGCAGAAGAATCATCGACATCAGGCTCCAGTTGCCGGCCCCCATGGCTTTGAGCGCCCCGTATTGCTTGATGTTTTCAATCGTGAATAAATAGAACGTTTGAGCGGCGATGGCCGTACCCACGATGAAACCGAGCGCCACGGTAATGCCGAAGTTGAACGGGATGCCGGTCTTCTCCATGAAGTACCACATGGTGATCCATTCGAACTGCTCGCCCGTTACGGCCCGCAGACCCGTTTGCGACTCGATGCGACGACATGCTTCATCCACGTTGGTTCCCTCTTCGGCTTCGGCCAATACAAACGACAGCACCTTACGCTCGGGCGGCACGTATTCGAGGGCCTGCGAGTAGCGGGTATACACGACCGGGAATGTTTGAAACGTGCGACTAGAACGACAAATGCCCACGATTTCAGCCTCTTTATCGTTCATTTCGAATCGCTTACCAATGCGAGGCTCTTCGCCCGGCCACAGCAGTTGGTAGCCTTCGAGATCCATGATGACCGCGTCCGGCTTGCGCAGATCGAACAGGCTCCCTAGAATCATTTTGGGTGGCGCGCCCACGAGCGTTGCATCATCGAGGCCAAGTAAAATGGTTTGTTGGAAGTTGCCATCTTCGAGCCGCGAGCGAGTGAGGCCTTTATACAGTCGTACGGCCCAAGACACTCCGGGCACACCGCGTACACGATAGAGATCGCTATCGGACAGCGGCTTCACGTCGTCGACAAACTGCACGTTGCGGTCCATCACCCAAATACCGGCACCCGTGATGTCGCGAATCTGGCCGCTCGTTTGCAGCATGAGACCGCAAAAAATCGATGCCTGCTGCGCAATGAGCAGCGTGGCGAACGCGATGCCGAGGATGATGCCGAGGTACTTACCTCGGTTGCCGGTGAGCATTTTGAAGGCGATCCAGTTCATCACGATGCTCCTACGCTTTGTGCGCGTTTCTTCAGAAAGGCCAATGAAAACTGAGCGATATGCGATGAAAGTTTCTCGACACCGAGCGTTTCGTATTCGTTGTCATCAAGGAGGTTGCGAATCACCGCATCGGCGAAATGGTAAAACAAGCATTGCCCTACGATGCTGAATGCAACGAGATGGAGGTCTTCATCCTTCGTATTGGCCGGCAACAGCTCGCGAAGAATCTGGCTGAGAATTTCGAATTGCGGGCGAATTGACGACTGCACTAATTCCGCGCAAGCAGCCGTGGGATTCCCCACCTCACGCATGATGAGTTTTGTGTGCCACGTATCGTTCGGGCCGCTTTTAACTCGCCGCAAAAATGTGTTGATGAAATCGTGCAACCGCTGCTCCGCGGGCGTATCGTCGGTCCACTCAGGCAGTCGCACTTGCTGCATACGCCATTGGTGAGCCCGAACCACGGCCTCTACATACAGGCGCTGTTTGTCGCCGAAGTAGTAGTTCACAGCCGCCACATTCGCACCAGCCTGTTGGCAGATGTCGCGAATGGTGGTGGCATCGAACCCTCGCTGCGCAAAAATCTCTCCCGCCGCGTCGACGATTCGATCGCGGGTGGTGTCGAGATCCTTGGTAATTGCAGCAGTGCTACCAGATGCCATAATGCCTCCGACAAGCGGATGTTTCAAACAATTGTTTTAATCAATTGTATAAGACGCTTCAAATCGGGCAATGGTTCATTTCCTCCGCAAAAACAAGGGCGAGGTCTAATAGACCTCGCCCCTTTGAAATTTGCGAAAAAATCGAGCTTTAGGCGCTCAAACGGTGTTTTTAGAGGTCGCCGTCATCGTCGCCCTCGGAACCGGGCATATCCAACGGATTGAGCCCGCCGAGCAGAGCGTCGAGACCCGTCGGTGCCGCTGGCTGCGGCGGGGCGGCTGCCGGTGCTGGTGGAGCACCATCTCCGTTGCCGCGGGTACCATGGTCGCCCGTTTGGAGCAGCGGAAACGCGCGTTCGAGCACGCGGCCCTTTTCGGCCGCTAAGGCTTCGAGTGCTTCCGGACGAATCCGTACTTCCGACTCGTGGATGTTGCGGAAGCCGGTACCGGCCGGAATGAGGTGGCCCAGGATGACATTTTCCTTGAGACCAACCAGGTGATCCGTGCGGCCTGCGAGGGCGGCTTCAGTGAGCACCTTGGTGGTTTCTTGGAAACTGGCTGCCGAAATGAAGCTTGAGCTTTGAACAGACGCCTTGGTGATACCCAAGAGCTGCGTGGCGGCAGTGGCACGTTTCGGCTTGGTGCCTTTGGCAATCTGGCCGCCAAGCGCTTCGATTTGAGCGTTGGCCTGATCGAGCACGTCCTTCGGCACGATCGAACCGAGAGCGAATTCGCTATCGCCTTTCTCGGTGATTTTCAGACACTGCATCACCTGCTCGTTCGCCTGACGGAAATCGAACTTATCCATCACGCTGCCCGGCAACAGGTTGGTATCGCCCGGGTGCTCGATACGTACTTTCCGCAACATGCGGGCAACGATGATCTCGATGTGCTTATCGTTGATTTCGACGCGTTGGCTGCGATACACGTTTTGGATTTCGCGAGTGAGATACTGCTGCACGGCTTCTTCGCCGGAGATGCGGAGAATATCGTGGGGCACAAGCGGACCATCGACGAGCGCATCGCCCGCACGCACCATGTCTCCCGAGTGGACGCGCAAGTGCTTGTTGTGCGTAATGAGGTGCTCGCGTTCGATGCCGCTTTCGCTGCGGACGATAATGGAGCGCTTACCGCGCTTCTTTTCGGAAAGCAGTTCGACCTTGCCATCGATTTCGGCGATAACCGCCGGATCTTTTGGCTTGCGAGCTTCAAAGATTTCCGTAACGCGTGGCAGACCACCCGTAATGTCTTGGGTTCCCGAAGCTTCGCGCGGCGTTTTGGCAACGAGTGTACCCGGCGAAATTATTTGGCCTTCGTCGACTTCCAAGTGTGCCCGTTCTGGCATGTAGTAGAAGTCGAGAATCTTGCCGTCCTTCGGGTCTTCCACGACAACCTGCGGGTGCATGTCGCCCTTGTGTTCCATGATGATGTAACGGTCGTGACCGGACGGGTCCCGTTCCTTACGCATCGTCAGGCCTTCGGCGAGGTCTTCGAAGCGAACTCGACCACCCGTTTCGGCAAGAATTGGAATACTGTGCGGATCCCATTCGCAAAGTACGCCGCCGGCGGCGACAGTGTCGTTCTCGGCGACTTTCAAAATGGCACCGGCAGGCACTTCGTACTTCTCGACCTCGCGGCCCTTTTCGTCGACGAGCGCGACTTCACCGTTTCGGGTGAGTACAATGCTCTGGCCTTCATCGTTGGTGACGACCTTGAGGCGGGTGTACTTCACGATACCGCCACGCTTGGCTTTGATATCGCTTTCTTCCACATCGTGCTGACCCACACCACCGATGTGGAACGTACGCATCGTGAGCTGAGTACCGGGTTCACCGATCGACTGTGCGGCGATGATCCCCACGGCCATGCCCTCTTCCACCAGCGAGCCGGTCGAAAGGTCCATGCCGTAGCACTTGCGGCAGATGCCGAGCGGTGCGTCGCAAGTCATACCGCTGCGAACCTGAATCTTCTCCAAGCCAAGCTCTTCGATCTTGCGGCCAATTTCAGCCGTGATGAGCTCGCTTTCGTGAACGATCACTTCGTCGGTAATCGGATTCACGATGTTGGTCCGACTCACGCGACCGCGAATCGAATCGGCAAGGCTCACTTCGACCTTCTCACCACGGTAAATGATACCTTTGGTGATGCCTTGCGTAGTGCCGCAGTCGTCCATGGTGATAACCACGTTCTGCGCCACGTCTGCCAGCTTACGGGTGAGGTAACCCGAGTCGGCCGTCTTGAGAGCCGTATCGGCCAAACCCTTACGAGCACCGTGGGTCGAGCTGAAATACTCGAGCACCGTGAGGCCTTCGCGGAAGTTGGCCTTGATCGGCGTTTCGATAATCTTGCCGCTCGGCTTGGCCATAAGACCGCGCATACCGCCGAGCTGACGCATCTGTTCGACACCACCACGAGCACCGGAGTGCGCCATCAGGAAGATCGGATTCACGTAGCCATCTTGGCGGAAGTCGCTTTCCAGAGCGGCCATCATTTCGGTGGTGATTTGTTCGCGCGCGTGCGTCCAGGCATCGAGCACCTGGTTGTAGCGCTCACCCTCGGTGATGATACCGCGTTGGTAGAGCTTGTTCTTGCGAAGAACTTCCTTCTCGGCGGCCGCGATGATGCGCGACTTGGCTTCGGGTGTAATCAGGTCGTCGGTCGCGAACGACAGGCCGCTACGGGTCGCGAAACGGAACCCGAGTTGGTTCATGTCGTCCAGGAGTTCGATCGTGCGTGACCGACCCAACATTTGGTAGCAATCGCTGATAACCTTTGCCAATGCCGAAGATCGCAACGCGATGTTGTAATACGGCATGCCCTTGGGAAGGATCATGTTGAAAATTACGCGGCCGACCGTGGTATCGACGACTTTACCAAAGCCGGTCTTGGCTTCGTAATCTTCTCGCATGCAGCGATGTTTTGGCAGGCGCAGTTTGATCGACGCATGAGTATGCACCTTGCCCGCGGCGTAGGCCATTTCGACTTCTTCCATCGAGGAGAACGACATGTCGTCGCCCTTGGCCTCGGGCACGCTCATCGTGAGGTAGTAGCACCCCATAACCACGTCTTGTGACGGGCTGATAATCGGGGCACCGTTGGCCGGACTGAAGATGTTGTGCGTGCTCATCATGAGCGTGTGCGCTTCGACTTGCGCTTCGATCGATAGCGGCAAGTGAACGGCCATCTGGTCGCCGTCGAAGTCGGCATTGAAGCCTTTGCACACAAGCGGATGGAGCTGAATCGCGTTACCTTCCACGAGCACCGGCTCAAACGCCTGAATGCCCATACGGTGCAGCGTAGGAGCACGATTGAGAAGCACCGGGTGATTGCGGATCACCTCTTCGAGGATATCCCATACCTCATCATCCTTGCGCTCCAACATTTTCTTCGCGCTCTTGATCGTATCGGCATGGCCAAGCTCTTTGAGGCGGCGAATGATGAACGGCTGGTAAAGCTCGAGCGCGATCTTCTTTGGCAAACCGCACTGATGCAACTTGAGGCTTGGCCCCACGACGATCACCGAACGGGCCGAGTAATCGACACGCTTACCGAGCAGGTTTTCGCGGAAACGACCCTGCTTACCTTTAATCATGTCCGTGAGCGACTTGAGCGGTCGGTTCGACGAACCGAGCACCGGCCGCTTGCAGCGGTTGTTATCGAACAGCGCGTCGACCGATTGCTGCAACATACGCTTTTCGTTGCGGATAATGACTTCCGGCGCGTTGAGGTCGACCAGCTTCTTGAGGCGGTTGTTGCGGTTGATGATACGGCGATACAAGTCGTTCAAATCACTCGTCGCGAAGTTGCCGCTATCGAGCAACACGAGCGGGCGCAGATCGGGAGGAATCACGGGGATTACATCCAGCACCATCCACTCAGGCTTGTTATCCGAGTCGCGAATCGCCTCAACCGTCTTCAAACGGTTGATAAGATCCTTAGCCTTCTGCTTCGAGCCCGTTTCCCTAAGTTCTTCTCGAAGCTCGACAGAGAGCTTCACGAGGTCAAGCTGTTGGAGCAGCTTGCGGATCGCTTCGGCACCCATCGAGGCTTCAAAAGCATTTTCGCCGTACTGCTCGCGAGCTTGACGATACTCTTCTTCGGTGAGCAATTGCTGCGGCTTGAGCGCGGTGTCGCCGGGGTTGATGACGACGTAGTCTTGGAAGTAAATGACCTTTTCCAAGCTCGTGGTCTTCATGGCAAGCAGGCTGCCGAGGCGGCTCGGCATGGCCTTGAAGAACCAAATGTGTACGACCGGCGCGGCCAGCTCGATATGGCCCATGCGCTTGCGACGCACGCGGCTGTGAGTAACCTTCACGCCGCAACGATCGCAGATCATGCCTTTGTACTTCATGCCACGGTACTTGCCGCACGCACATTCCCAGTCCTTTTCCGGCCCGAAAATGCGCTCGCAGAACAAACCGTCTTTTTCGGGACGGTAGGTACGATAGTTAATCGTTTCGGGTTTTTTCACTTCGCCGAACGACCAGCTACGAATATCGTGCGGACGGGCGAGGCTGATCTTCACCGACGAATAGTCGTTGATGCGATCGTAACTGGCGGTATCGAGAATGCTGCTCATATTTCTAACTCGCTGTTTGTCGGAAATTGCAAAATGCAAAATGGGAATTGCAAAATGCAAATTTACGAGCCATCTGTTTCCGAGCGTTAACTCTTGCGGAAAATTCCTTTTGCGGTTGCGATCGACTTGCCCAAAATGCGAGCAAGCTGATCGGCCTCATCGATCAATTGGCCCAGACGATTAGCTGAAAGCAGTTCTCGCCGAGCTATCAAACGTAGCCAAGCTCGTGATTCGCGAATTTCCTTCAAACAAATTCGTAGCTTGTGGGTAAAATCGTTTTTGCTCTCTGCGGCACAAGCCTCCTCGTAATTGGCCAAAGGAGACGTACCACTTCGCAGCAACTGATCGGCAATTCGTCGACCAAGTCTTGTGTCTGGGAGCGACTCAACGACCGTGGCAACACGATCGGCGAAATCAAGGAACCGCTCCGACAGATCATTCGGTGAACAAAATCTATCGGGAGGCTGTTCCTCACTTTGCAATTTGCATTTTTCACTTTGCAATTTGCAATCTCCTCGTCAATTAAATCCGTCTTTTCTCCAATTGCATATTCAAACCAAGCCCACGGATTTCATTGGTAAGCACGTCGAAGCTGGCGGGCGTGCCGGCTTCGAGCGTGTTCTCGCCCTTGACCATGGACTCGTAAATCTTCGTGCGGCCTTCCACGTCGTCGCTCTTTACGGTGAGCAATTCTTGGAGAATGTAAGCGGCACCGTAAGCTTCGAGTGCCCACACTTCCATTTCTCCAAAACGCTGGCCACCGAAACGGGCCTTGCCGCCGAGCGGTTGCTGCGTGATAAGCGAGTACGGGCCCGTGCTGCGAGCATGCACCTTGTCATCCACCAAGTGATGCAGCTTGAGCATGTAGATGTAACCCACGGTCGTTTCTTGCTCGAACGCTTCACCGGTGCGGCCGTCGTACAACTTGGCTTTGCCATGTTTTGGCAGACCAGCTTCGGCAAGTGCGGTATTGATTTCCGACTCGTCGGCACCATCGAACACGGGCGTAATGGCGCGGAAGCCAAGCTTCGCACCGGCCCAGCCAAGGTGGGTTTCGAGAATCTGCCCCACGTTCATACGGCTAGGCACGCCCAGCGGGTTGAGCATGATCTGAACCGGTGTGCCGTCTTCGAGGAACGGCATGTCTTGCACGGGCAGAATCTTGGAGATAACACCCTTGTTACCGTGGCGACCGGCCATCTTATCGCCCACCGAAATCACTCGCTTCGTGGCGATGTAGACCTTCACCATCTGCAACACGCCGCTGCGGAGTTCGTCGCCGCGTTTCATGCTGTTGAGCTTGCGATCGCGAGCATCAATGGCCTCTTCAACATTTGGCCAAAGCTGCTTATAGGTCTTCTCGGCGGCTTTCTTGCGTTCAGGGCTGCGGATGTCGAGCGACTCGATCTTGAACGACGCGGCACGCTCAGCCACATAGGCCGGGTCTTGGTCTTGGAAGATCGGGTTCCCGTCGTCGTCGGTCACTTTCTTGCCGATGATTTTTTCGATTTCGACAATCAATTCGCCGAATACCGTGGCAATGCGCTCGTTACCTTCTTTCTCGACCGCCTTCAGCGAACGCTCGAATTCTTTACGCTGATCCTCGGTAAGGCTCATGCGGCGCGAGAAACGTTGCGTATCGATCACGATACCTTCCACACCCGATGGCACTTCGAGCGAATCGTTCTTTACGTCTTCACCCGCACGACCAAAAATCGCGTGGAGCAACTTTTCTTCCGGCGTAAGCTCGGTCTTCGACTTGGGAGAAACTTTACCAACAAGAATATCGCCCGGTTCAACGTAAGTGCCGATTTGAACGATGCCGTTCTCATCGAGGTTACGGAGCATCTTTTCGCTGACGTTCGGGATGTCGCGAGTAAATTCTTCGCGACCGAGCTTTGTCTCGCGAATTTCCACGTCGAACTCTTCGATGTGGAGCGACGTGTAGGTGTCGTTCTTCACCAGTTCTTCGCTGATGATGATCGCGTCTTCGAAGTTGAAGCCTTCCCACGACATGAACGCCACGAGCACGTTGCGGCCCAAAGCTAATTCGCCCTGGTAAGTCGCGGCACCATCGGCGATCACCTGGCCCTTTTCAACCTTGTCGCCGACCTTCACGATCGGCTTTTGGTTTTGGCAGGTTCGTTCGTTAAGCCCCACGAATTTTCGCAGCTTGTGCGATTCGGGACCAATCTCGATACGATCGGCATCGCAATAAGTAACGGTGCCTTTGTGGCCGGCACGAATAATCATGCCCGAGTGCAGGGCCACATCGCGTTCGAGGCCGGTGCCCACGATCGGCGGCTCGGTAACAAGCAACGGCACGGCTTGCCGCTGCATGTTCGAACCCATGAGTGCGCGGTTCGCGTCATCGTGCTCGAGGAACGGAATCAAACCAGCCGACACGCCGATCATTTGGCTCGGCGTGACGTCAATATACTGGATCTGCTCGACCGGGATCAGCACGAAGTCGGCACGATGACGTGCAACGATCGTTTCGCCCTGAATCTTGTTATCGACAATCGGCGAGTCGGCCGATGCCACATAGGCCTCCGATTCTTCATCGGCACGCAGCCATACAACTTCGTCGATAAGCTTGCCCTTGGTCACCTTACGATAAGGCGTAATCAGGAAGCCGTATTCGTCCACCGCGGCGTACATGGCCAGGCTCGAAATCAAACCGATGTTCGTGCCTTCAGGCGTTTCGATCGGGCAGATACGACCGTAGTGCGAAATATGCACGTCGCGCACTTCGAAGCCGGCACGCTTACGATTCAAACCGCCCGGACCAAGTGCCGAAAGGCGGCGTTCGTGCGTGAGCATCGAAAGCGGGTTGGTTTGATCGACCACCTGAGACAACTCGCCACGGCCGAAGAAGTATTCGATGGCGGCCGAGATGCTCTTCGGGTTGATCAAACTGCGCGGCGTCATGTCCTCAATATCTTTGAGGCTCATACGCTCCTGCACGGTGCGACGAAGCTTGAGGAAACCCTTTCGCATTTCGTCCGACGCCAGTTCGTCGATCGTGCGTAAACGACGATTGCCCAAGTGGTCGATGTCGTCGACGTAAGCATCCGCCTCGCCCGTGACCAGCTTCATGATGTACTTCACGGAGTTGATCAAATCCTCGGGACGAAGAACCATTTCGTCTTCGGGAACATCGAGATTCAACTTGCGATTGATACGGAATCGGCCAACACGACCCAAGCGATACCGATTCGTGTCGTAGAATTTTTCGGTGAACAGAGCCTTGGCTTTTTCGAGCTGCGGCGGATTACCCGGACGCAGGCGTTGGTAAATCCGAAGTAACGCTTCTTCGTGGCTCGACGTGCCGTCGTCGGCCAGTGCATTGAGCAACAGAGGCGCGGCGGGCGGTTCCATGATGTCGACCGACTTGAGGCCAGACTCGCAGATCGCTTCGGCCATCGTCTTGGTAATCTTCTGGCCGCTCTCGACCAAAATTTCGCCGGCGCGCTCGCTACCGACAGGGTAAACGATATCGCCCACCGCAATGCGGCCTTCGATCTTCGAGACACTGCGGCCGTCTGCGATTTTCTGCTTGGTCACCTCATAAAACGTGTTGAGAATATCCGCATCGAGACTGAACTTCGGATCCATCGCTCGCAGCAAAGTCATTACCGAAAACTTGCCACTTTGGTCGATGCGGACCGTAATGCTGTCTTTCTTCGTGGTGTTGATTTCGATCCAGCTACCGCGTTCGGGGATAATGCGGCAGCTATGAAGCCGCTTTTCGCCGGCATCCATGTCGGACACGAAATCGATACCAGGGCTACGGTGGAGCTGGCTCACGACCACGCGCTCTGCACCGTTGATGATGAACTCACCACCACCCAGCATGATGGGAAGATCACCCAGATAGACTTCTTCTTCAATCGGTTGCTCTTTGTTCAAACGCAACCAAATGCGGAAAGGCCGACCGTACGTTAAACGCAACTGGCGGCACTCGTCGGGTTCGTAACGCGGCTTGCCAAGCTCGTAGCGCAGGTAATCGAGCTTGAGCTTCTTGTCGTAGCTCTCGATCGGGAAGATTTCGCGCAACACACCTTCCAGACCTTCGTCTTTGCGCTTATCGGTCGGTGTATCGTACTGTAAAAAACGCGCGTAGCTCTTCGTTTGAATCTCGGTGAGATCCGGAATCGAATACACTTCGCGACCGCTGCCGAAGCGGCGAGTGGTGGTGGTTTCCAGGCGTCGTTTTTCAGTGACTGCCATAGGACACGTTACTCCCAATCAGAGCGCAAGAATGGCCAAAGCCGACGGCACACGGAAACGCTAGGCGCAGCCGCGAACGTCGGCATCGACTTATGTGCAAAATTAAGAACCAAGCGATCAAGAACGCTCATGCAACTGGTGCCGAATTTGGCCCGATAAAACATCCGCCGAACTGACGAATGCCACTCAGGCTTGGTAGGAAAACCGACCCAAGTGCACGACTCGACTACTTGATCGAGCAGGTAGCACCGGAGGCTTCCAATTCGGTTTTCAGCTTCTTCGCGTCGGCGTCGGACAAACCTTCCTTGATCTTGCTCGGAACGCCTTCGACCAGGTCCTTGGCTTCCTTCAAGCCCAGGCCCGTGGCTTGGCGAACGACCTTGATGACGGCGATCTTGTTGTCGCCGAAACCATCGAGAATAACGTCGAATTCAGTCTGAGCGGCCGCGGCTTCCGCACCGCCGCCACCACCGGCTGGGGCTGCCATCACAACACCGCCACCGGCTGCCGGCTCGATGCCGTGAATGTCCTTCAAATAGTCGCTCAATTCCTTGGCCTCTTTCAGAGTGAGGCCGACGATTTGATCGCCCAACTTCTTGGTCGATTCAGCAAATTCCAAAGTCGCGGTGGACATGGCGGGGGTACCTTTCTCGTAACTGGGTCGTGAATTCTAATTGTTTGCGAATTGGCCGAGTCTTCAAGACCCAGCAGTTTATTTTTAGTTCGAATCGGAAGACGATGAGGCAGCAGCTTCGTCGCCTTCGCCCTTCTTCTTGATTTGGCTGGCCAACTTGGCACCCGCCCCCAGCAATTGACTGGAGAGCTTGGCTCCCGGCGACAAAATTTGGCCCGAGAGAATGCTCAATTGCTCGGCTCGGGTTGGCCACTTACTGACAACCTTCACTTGGTCGGCCGCAATCGCCTGGCCATCGATGACACCGCCCTTGGGAAGGAACTTCTCGAATCCCTTATCCTCCGCAATGGCGATAACCTCTTTGGCCAGCGAAATGACGTCTTCGCCGCCCCAAATGAGGGCGAGCGTGCCGCCGGCATCGTCGAAGGCCGAGGCAAGCCGAGTGCCTTCCGTCGCGCGACGTGCCAGGCTGTTCTTCACCACAAGCAGGTGAATATTCTTCTTGCGAAGCCGCTGGCGAAGCGCCACGTTCTTGTTATTTTCGAGGCCGATGACATCGACCAACAACGCATCGTCGACACCTTGAAGGCGACTCTGCAGGTCTTTCGTGATCAGGTCTTTTACGAATTTGCTCATTGAATCGAAGCTACTAGTTTTTAGCCACTAGCTATTAGCCAGAACATAAATGATGCTGGCCGACAGCTAATAGTTGATAGCTAACAGCTTTCTCCTATACTGCTAATCTCACACTTGGGCTCATCGTGGCGCTGATATGAGCGCCTTTGATGAAGGTGCCCTTTACCGCCGATGGCTTAAGCGCGGCAACTTTGTCCAAAATGGCTTGAATGTTATCGGCCAGCTTCGGGGCGTCGAAGCTGAGCTTGCCGACGACAGCCTGCACGATGCCGGCTTTATCGTTGCGGAACTCAACCTTACCCGCCTTGTACTCGCTGACCGTTTTGCCAACGTCCGGCGTTACCGTGCCGGCGCGGGGCGACGGCATTAGGCCACGCGGGCCGAGCACCTTACCCAACGGACCGACAAGCTTCATCATGTCCGGTGCGGCGATGCATACGTCGAACTCGGTCCAGCCGCCTTTGATTTTCTCGGCCAGGTCTTCTTCGCCCACGAACTCGGCACCGGCGGCCTTGGCTTCGTCGGCCTTCGCGCCCTTGGCGAAAACCACGACGCGCTGCTGCTTGCCAATGCCGTGCGGAAGCACGATCGAGCCGCGCACCAATTGATCGGCTTGGGTGTTATCGATCCCCAGGCGAATGGCGATTTCGACCGATTGATCGAACTTGGTGCCTTCAAAACCCTTGAGCGTTTTAACGGCATCAGCCACGGGAAACGCGGTGTCGTCTTTGCGCTTCTCGGACAATGCCCGGTATCGTTTAGATTGCTTTGCCATGTTAGTAGCTTTCAGCCGTTAGCTCTCGGCTCTCGGCCAGAAATAAAATTGTTTGGCTGTTAGCTTTCAGCTATCAGCTAATAGCTCTTAATTAATCCTTGACCTCGAGCCCCATGCTGCGCGCCGTGCCAGCCACCATGTTTACGGCCATATCCACGTCACTCGCGTTGAGGTCCGCCATTTTGGTTTTGGCGATTTCTTCCATTTGAGCGCGGGTAACCGTGCCCACCTTATCCTTGTTGGGGACGGGCGAGCCCTTGGCGATGTTCGCCGCTTTCTTGAGCAGCACTGCCGCTGGAGGGCTCTTCGTAATGAATTCGAATGAACGGTCGCTATAGACGGTGACCACGACCGGGATCATCATCCCACCAGCTTCTTTCGTGCGGTCGTTGAATTGCTGCACGAACTGGCCCAGGTTGATGCCGTACTTACCGAGCGAAGTACCAACCGGTGGCGCAGGCGTGGCCTGGCCGCCCGGAATTTGAAACTTTGCTTGACCTGCGAATTGCTTTGCCATTTTTGTTGGCTTGTAGCTGTCGGCTATCAGCTATCGGTCAGAGGATCAACCTCTGGCTGATAGCTGACAGCTAATAGCTGACAGCCCCTCTCCCTACACTGCTTCGATTTGCCAATATTCCAACTCAACCGGTGTGCTGCGACCGAAGATATTGATCATCACAGTCACGCGACCACTGGCTTCGTCGATCGAGTTCACTTCGCCTTCAAAGCTCTCGAAATTGCCTTCTTTGACCTTCACCTTATCGCCCGTGGCGAAACGAATATCTAGCTTTGGTGCTTCACTCGCTTCTTCTTCTTCCGTCTGAACGATACGAGCCACTTCACTGGCCAGCATCGGCGACGGCTTGCCGTTAGCACCGGTAAAATCACCAACGCCCGCGGTTTCCCGCACTGCAAACCAAGTGTCATCGTTGATGTGCATATGCACCACGATGTAACCCGGATACAGCTTTCGCTCGACAATCTTTTTCTTCCCGCCTTTGAACTCGGTGACTTTCTCGGTCGGTACGATGACTTGGTCGAAGTACTTGTCGAGCCCTTCGATCCGCATCTTCCTCTCAAGCGCTTCGGCGATGGTTCGTTCGCGGTTGCTCTGCACCTTGAGGATGTACCAATCCATCCGGATGTCGTCGTCCGTATCGAGAATTTCCTCGATGGGCCCGCGACTTGGGCGAGATGGCTCTTCCGCCTCATCGGACTCATCTGCTTCTGCTTCCGACTCAGCTTCTTCGTCGGCGACAACTTCTTCGTCACCGTTCGCTTCGGCTGCCTCTTCGGCTTCGACCGCTTCGTAGGCAGCTTGTTCTTCGGTGTCCGGGCCGACCGCATCGCTTTCTTCGACGGAAGCCGCTTCGTCGGCTTTCGGAGTTAGGATCGGCGCAGCTTCACCACTGGCCGCCGACGCACCGGACTCGTCGAGCGCGGTATCGTCGCTGCGGTTGGTTACCGCATCATCTGCCTTCGGTGTATCTGCTTCGCTGGACATCGTCTTTAAACGAACCCCAAATTACCTACCCACTATACCGCTTACGACCCGATCGATGCCCTTCATCAACATGGAGAGCAACGTGTCGTAACCGAACAGCAGGGCCGCGAGAAAGAAAATCACAAGAATCACCACGACCGACGCACGAAACAATTCAGCGCGCGATGGCCATGAAACCTTGTTCATTTCTCCTTCGACGGAAATCAAAAAATCTGCAAACGCCGGTATATGCACAACCCGGAAGCTGGCCCACAAACCGACCGCGACTATCGCAAGCGGAATGTAGTATTTGAACGTCGGACCGTGATGTTCGAAGTACGTGCTGAAAGCCCAAGCCCCCAGGGCAATGAGCAATGCCAGCGCGGCAAACGTCGCCTGCCTGGCGATTCGTCCTTGATTGCGTTTGTACAGCCCGAGGCTGAATAATTCCCGAACGACGGCTTCCACGCTGCGTCCTTTCGCGACGTAACTACCCGACCACTTTCAACCCGACGTGCTTGTCAACTCTCTTCAATAGCAGGGGCGGAGGGGCTCGAACTCTCAACCCCCGGTTTTGGAGACCGGTGCTCTGCCAATTGAGCTACGCCCCTGTGGAGCACAGAGCTTGGAGCAGGGAGCATGGAGTCAATTTCTCACTCCACGCTCCCCGCCCCTCGCTCCTTGCTTCATTTACTCCAAAATCTTCGTTACAACGCCCGAACCGACCGTCTTGCCACCTTCGCGGATAGCAAAACGAACGCCTTCGTCCATAGCGATCGGCTTCGACAACTCGACGCTCAGGCGGGCATTATCGCCAGGCATGCACATTTCAGCGCCGCCAAGCAGGTTTGCCGAACCGGTTACGTCTGTCGTGCGAAAGTAGAACTGTGGACGATAGCCGCTGAAGAACGGCGTATGACGACCACCTTCCTCTTTGCTCAACACGTAAACTTCGGCCTCGAACTTTGTGTGCGGGGTAATCGAACCCGGCTTGGCCAAAACCTGGCCACGCTGAATATCTTCGCGCTTCACGCCGCGGAGCAAGCAACCGACATTGTCGCCGGCCTGACCTTGGTCGAGCGTCTTGTTGAACATTTCAACGCCCGTGCAGGTCGTGCTCTTCGGAGCGGCTTCGAGGCCGATGATATCGACCGTGTCGCCGACCTTCACGATGCCGCGCTCAATACGACCGGTTGCCACGGTACCGCGGCCTTCGATCGAGAACACGTCTTCGATAGCCATGAGGAATGGCTTGTCGACTTCACGAACGGGTTCCGGAATATACGAATCAATGGCTTCCATCAATTCGGTAATGCACTTGCCGGCTTCCGGATCGGCTGGATTATCGTAAGCGGCTTTAGCAGCGCCGCGAACGATTGGGATTTCATCGCCGGGGAAGTCGTACTTCGAGAGCAGTTCGCGAACTTCAAGCTCAACCAAGTCGAGCAATTCTTCATCATCCACGAGGTCGCACTTATTGAGGAACACCACGATACGTGGCACACCCACCTGGCGGGCAAGCAGAATGTGCTCACGAGTCTGCGGCATCGGGCCGTCAGCGGCCGACACGACCAGGATCGCGCCGTCCATCTGGGCGGCACCGGTGATCATGTTCTTGATGAAGTCGGCGTGGCCCGGGCAGTCGATGTGAGCGTAGTGGCGATTTGGCGTTTCGTACTCAACGTGCGAAACGGCAATCGTCACCGTTTTGGTTTCGTCGCGGACGGTACCGCCCTTGGCGATTTCCGAGTAAGCCTTTGGCGTGGCCAAGCCCTTAGCGCCCTGGACCGCCAAGATGGCGCCCGTAGTGGTCGTTTTACCGTGATCGATATGGCCAATCGTGCCGACATTGACGTGCGGCTTTTTGCGTACAAACGTATCCTTTGCCATTGTTAATCCCTGACAACTAAGAGGAAGTCAAAACCTTGTTATTCAAAATCGTTTTCGTTACGAATCCGTTCCGTATACTTCTACTTCAATGCAAAGCTGCTGATGAGACTTGAACTCATGACCTCGTCCTTACCAAGGACGCGCTCTACCGACTGAGCTACAGCAGCAGCAAAGCCGAAAGCTAAGGGCCAAGAGTCAAAAGCCAGAACTCATTCTCAACTAAATTACCTCTGGCTCTCGACTCTTAACTCTCGACTCTTGACCGCAAAGCGGGTGAAGGGAATCGAACCCTCGTCATCAGCTTGGAAGGCTGTTGCTCTACCATTGAGCTACACCCGCAGGCTGGCCGAGGGCTAAGGGCCGAGAGTCAAGAGCCAGAACTCATGGACAACTCGTGGTTGCTTCTCTGGCTCTCGACTCTCGACTCTCGACTCTCGACTCTTCTCATCCACAACAATTGGGGAGTGCAGGATTCGAACCTGCGAAGGCATAGCCATCAGATTTACAGTCTGACCCGTTTGACCGCTTCGGTAACTCCCCGAGCATTAAGCAACTCTTGCCGAGCTACCACGCCGGGGACCGACGCGCTTCAGCGATTGCAGATCGTGGACGGCGTCGACTCGGGGTCGATGGGCCTGTCCGACGATCGTTCGTCGCCACGTGCCAAAAGTTGCGATGGTCCGAACACTTCACAGGCCGCATGGCAATGCTGCCTGCCGCTGCACCGATCCGATTCCCGAAACCCGCCGCACTATCCACGTTTACGAGCTAGTGGAGGGACTTGAACCCACAACCTGCGGTTTACAAAACCGCTGCTCTGCCAATTGAGCTACACTAGCCGAACCGGTGGCAAACTCGTGCGAATCAGTTAATATAGCGGTCTTCGGCCCGGCCGCAAGGGCGACTATTCCGACTTTTCTAACTCATGGCCCAGCTTTTGCTGGGAAAGCCAATTCACGCTCAATTTTCCACCCAAGCCTTGCCCACCACGACACCTGGGCGGCGCGCGTTTCTGTTCTTTGAGAATCGAAACACCCCCAAACTTTCATCTCAACCCGGCTTAACTTCACCAAGGGGTATCAAGTAAAAACGGCTGGAGACGCCAAAAATCGTCTCCAGCCGCGAGTTTCAATAGGTTCAACTTGGTTCCAAGACGAACCGGGCTATTCAAACCTTAGTCCAGCGTGTCGAGCAGAATCTTTTCCTCTCTCGCGGCCTGACGCAGTTTCGACAACGCTCGCGCCTCCAACTGGCGAATTCGCTCCTTGGTCACCCCCAGCGACGCTCCCACCTCTTTCAGTGTTTGCGGCTCATGGGCGTGGTCCAATCCGAATCGGCCAATCACGATTTGGCGTTCGCGCTCATCCAACCGACGCAGGATTCGCTCGATCTGCTCTTCGCGTTGGTGCTGAGCACCTTCTTCCACAAGCGGGTTGCCACGATGCTCCTGCGTTGCGGCAAACAACTCGTCCTGGCTCGTACGGAACCGGTCGCGGTGCTTGAACTCGCCCGGAATGGTCCGAGCAAAGTTCTTCATGATCGCCCAGCTCGCGTACGTGCTGAACTTAAAGCCTCGCGAAAAATCAAATTTCTCGATCGCTCGCAACAGCGAAATGTTACCATCGCTCACAAGCTCGAAGAAATTTTGATCCGGCGTTACGTGCCGCTTGGCAATCGAAACCACCAACCGCAAGTTGGCTCGGGCGATTTCATTCTTCGTCGCCACGATCTGCTCTTGCAGCGATTCGATTTCGTCCATCAAGCTCGACTTAGGTTGCGCCGGGTCCAGCTCTTCGCGAAGTTTCGAAGCCTTGTACTTCAGGAAGTTGTACTTCCGGAACAAGTGCGCTTCTTGCTCGCGTGTAAGCAACGGCATCTCGTACAAGCTGGCCAAGTACGGCGGCAAACCAGACGGACGACGCGCCTTCTTCGCGGGCGAGTCACTCTCGGGCATCGGGCCCAAACACGTTTTCTCGGCACCCTTGCGCGAGAATCGTGGATTCGGAATCAAGTCGAGCGGCAACTCCATGATGCGAGCCGCACGCACTTCATTGATCACACGATAAATCGTCGTCTTGGTACGGCCGAACTGCTTCATCAGCTTGTCAACGGTCGCACCACGCTTGAATGCCTGGAAAATGCGGGTCTTTTGCGCTTCGGTAAGCGGCCCCGTCAAATCCGGGAAAATCGCCAACTCGGGGTTCTGCTTATCGAACTGCCGAATCGTCGAGCGGATCGTTTCCACGCTTCGACCGGCACGCTTTGCCAAGCGCCGCGAAATCTCCGATTGCCCGCCGCCGGCCGTCGCTAAACGACGAGCACGGTCGATGATATCTTGACGCTGCTCCTCGGTAAGTTGGCTAAAGCGCGCACCACGGGCCACTCGATCGTGATTATTCTTCACGAACCGATCGACACTGCTACGCAGGAAGCCAACACGCTTGCGGCCATCGAATACCAATCGACGGCTTACCAAACCGAGCTCACGCCACCGCGAAATCGTTTTGGTCGATACGTTGAACTGCCTTGCCAGCTCTTCCACCGTGAGCACTTGCTCACCGATGTTCTCGGCCGACATGTCGGCCGAGTCTGACAAATCCTCAACGAACAGGCGCAAGTCGTGTACCAAGTCGCGGCCTGCAATCTTCGACGGCGCAGCCGCCTCCGGCCGGTAACCGGTTACACGGAAACACACATAGTCGTACGGGTAATCTCTCTGCGTATCGACTTCACCGATCAAACGTTCGGCAGCCTCGACTTGCTGCAGCTTCTTCGCGCGCGGAGCGAAACGAATTTGCTGATCGCAAAGATCTTGTAATGCTGGGCTTTGATAATCTCGTTGCATGGTCCACCTCATTTCTCTGCTACTTCCGTCCTGCGCTGTCGTGGTGTTCCTTGCGATTCCATCGCCCACCACTCGAATTACCGGCTGCCATGGGGTGCATTAACGAATGCGATAACGCACTCATGCCAAACGGTCATTCGAGTTCTTAGCCTTGTAGCAAACGCTGCCGAAAATCCTCTTTTGCTTTCTTGTTACTTTTTTGCTTGTTTTGTTTCTCTATTCGCGGATAACGCCTGTGCTGCTCAATTAAGGGCACAACTGCGGCGAAACTAACCAAACCGACTGCCAAAACTGCGGTCGATCACAACACCCGCAATTACGATACCGCTAGGTCCGCGGGGCTTGATTTTTCCCGGCCGCCCCTTAGGAGCCACCGGAACGCAAGTCAAGTCGCTAGACCTACATGCAAGCTGTCTACTTAATACGCAAATAAGTTCAAACGGATCGTTTTTTCCCCGGCACTTTTCGCACAATATAGCCAGCTAGCCGGCAAAAGCAACCACTAAAATCAACGCAAATCATTACAAAACAATAACTTACAGCCAATCCACCACTCGTGGCACGCTATCGAACCGAGAGCTAGCATTCTTCACCCGCTCTCCTCCTCCACCATTCCCATCTTTACATCTGTCTAAACAGGCCGCATTGCGGTGGACAGTCGACCAAACTTTGGCCGATTTAGCGGAAGTCCGATCGTCTTCCGTCCACCGCGACACCTAAGGTCAAGGGCCTGTCATATGCGGCAATCCTGCTGGTATTTCACACTTGTGTTGTCAATTTCCGTTGCAATCCCCTCAATTGCTGCGGCCCAAGAAACAATCGAGCTTTCTCCATGTAAAGCCGATACGCTCACGCGTGTCGTTATTCATTTAGAAGCCGGTGGCCACACATTAGTTCGCGCAGAAGGCGATACCGAGGGCAAACTGCCCGAACAAAAGCTGCCGATGAGCGTCACCGCCGACATCGAGTACGACGAACAGCGCCTCGCTTCGACGGTCGATTCCGAAGACGGTACGCCGACCGCCGTGCGTTATTATGATAAGGCCGAGGCCGTCATCAAAGTCGACAACGGCGGCCGCACACCCAAGCTCGACGACGATTACCGACTCATCGTTGTGGAGAGCACCTCCGATCGTGCTCGCTTGGTTTGCCCAACCAACTCCCTAACCCGTGAGCAGCTCGACCTCATCGATATCGGAGGCGATGCGGCAGCCTACAACACTTTGCTCCCCTCCGAGCCCGTTGCCGTCGACGCCACATGGTCGAACGACGCCGCCAGCATGGCCTCGCTATTAACGCTCGACTCCGTGGCTGTGTGCGAAGTGAAAAGCGTGCTGGAAAGCTTTAACAACGAATTTGCCAAAGTCCGCTTTGCCGGTACCGTTCAAGGCACTGCCGACGGTGCCGCCACGGAAATCGAAGTCCGGGCCGTTTACTTGTACGATCGGCAAGCCAAACAAATCGCCAAAATGAATCTCGCGATTCGCGAACGTCGCTCCATCGGCGGTGCAACGCCGGGCGTCGATGCGGTCGCCAAGCTCCAAATTGATATCAAGAACATCGAGAAGTCCTCCCATCTCAACGAAGCCGAAATCACGAAAGCCCTTGACGCCGATCGAACGACCGCTCGCACCCTGCTCTATGAATCCACCCCGCTCGGCTTGCGATTCCAACACGATCGCCAATGGTATGTCACCGGCGAGCAACGCGAGTCGGTCACGCTCCGACGCGTCGATAAAGGCGACCTGGTGGCCCAATGCACGCTCGCCGCGCTGCCGCCCAAGTCCGCCGGCCGGCAAACGTCCCTCGAGCAATTCCAAAAAGACGTCACCTACGCCCTCGGCAAAAACTTCGGCGAGATGGTTTCCAGCCGGCAGTGGCAAAACGCGGCCGGACTCTACTGCTACGAGCTCGTCGTCCGCGGCATCGTCGATGAAGTCCCCGTCGAATGGCACTACTACCTGCTCGCCCCCGAAAGCGGCAACCGCGTTTCCGTGGCCATCACCCTCGAAAAGCCCATGGTCGAACGCGTCGGAAATGCTGATCGCGACCTGGTCGAGTCGTTGCAAATTTTCCCCCGTATGCGCCCCGCCGAAACGGCCACACGCACGACCGACCGCGCAACAAAATAGCAGGCACGTTCCGCGAGACGAAAGCATCGCACGATTCGCCAGCTTGATCGCCGTCCGCTACAATCGGATCTAGTGTTCCGTCCATGGTCATTTGCTGGGTGGCATGCTTTCACGCGGTAGCGGGTAAGCATGCCTACGCTCGGAAGGCGAAGGCATGCCACCCAGCATTTCAAGACTGACAGAACACTAGGCGCACCACCGTGCGCCTTTAGCACACATCACCAAAGCTTCTCGGCGCTAGGGCGGCTAACATGGCAGTTCGGGCAGAAAACGATCCGAAGTTCTCACGACGCTTCTTTTACATGGGAATCGCGGCCCTCGGATTCTCTCTTTGGTCGCTCTACGACGGCACCATCGGCTATCCGCACGAACAAGAACGCGCCCTCGCCTGGGAAGAACTGTATGCCGAAGGCAAAGCCGACACTTGGCAAGCCTACGCCACGGCTCGTGGCTGGTCGGCCTCCACGCCCGGCGAATCGAAACCCGAAGACGACTATAAAACGTCCATCTGGACCCAATACTCCATGGCAGCCGTCGCGGGCTTAGTCGGCGTTTGGCTCATCTCGATCCCGCTTCGCGCTCGCGGTCGGTGGATCGAATCCACGGCCGACGGCATCACCTCAAGCTGGGGCCAAACCTTCCGATTCGATGAAGTGACTAACCTCGAAAAGCGCCAGTGGCGTAACAAAGGCATCGCCAAAGTCACCTACGTTCAAAACGGTAGCAAACAACGATTCGTCATCGACGATTACAAATTCGAGCGCTATAAGACAGACGAAATCCTCTACGAACTCGAACAGAACATCGACCACTCGCTCATCACCGGCGGCCCTCCCGAACCGCCCCCCGGCTCCCAAGAGGAGCCACAGACCGACGACGAAGACATCGAACAGGCCGAAGAAACCTCCGCAAAGTAGCTGGCTCGCCAGCAGTGGCACCGGGCACCAAGCAAAAACTACTCGAAAGGAAATGACGTCTCCGTGGTCACATCTTCCTAATCTTTATTATTGAACCACAGAGACACAGAGGGCACGGAGGATGAAGCAGGGAGCGTGGAGCAAGATTTGTTTGTAGGATGCGGGATGCAGGGTATTTACCGAATGCCTTGGCCCTGCCCCCCCGCATCCGCCATCCTGAATCCTAAATTCAGTAATTCTTCTTCGTGCCTTTGTGTCTTTGTGGTTCAAAAAATCTCTTCCGAATCTCCGTGTCCTCTGTGCCTCTGTGGTTAATCCCCCAGCAGTGTGTTTTCTGGTCGCTAGCTTGCGGTGGGAAGTAGAGAAGTGGTGGTGGCTTGGGGCCGTTTTGGGTTACATGTTCTTTTGAAAAGAAGAGATGCCGCAACGCCTTGGTTGGCAGAGCACTGCTGGCAAGCCAGCAGCGGCACGGTGCAAACTCCGCTAGCCCGCTTCTCGTAATTTCAGTAGTGTTCCACGCTCTGCGCGATCCTACGCGTCGATAACAATGCTGTGGCCATAGTACGGACCAGCCATTCGACACCCGCCAGCGATTTTGAAGGAACACCCCATGCGTCTGCCATTCGCTCGCCGCTCGTTTCTGCCGACTGTCGCCATTCTGTTTCTCCCAGGAATCATCGCGATCTCGGGCTCCACGGAAGTCCTCGCACAACCGTACTACTACGCCCCGCCGCCAAGCTACTACCAGAACGATACGGCGGCCGGAACCGTCGCGGGTGGCGCGCTGGGAGCGGTCACGGGTGCCATGATCGGCGGCCGCGATAACCGTGGCGAAGGCGCGCTCATCGGTCTCGGCGTTGGGGCGCTCACGGGGAACCTGATGGGCCGCGCGAAAGATCGCGCCGACGAACAACGCGCCGCCTACGGAGCCGCCGCCGTCGGACAAATGAATCAACAAGTGGCCGCTCAGGCCGTTACCAACTACGACTTGCAAGAAATGACTCGCGCCGGCGTCAGCGAAGACGTCATCATCAGCACGATGCGATCGCGCGGCACACGGCTCGATTTAAGCCCCAGCTCCTTGATCGCGCTCAAACAAGCCGGCGTCAGCGACCGCGTGGTGCTCGCCGCGCAATCCACAGGCCCAACCGGCCCGGCCGTTGTCGGCCCCGCGCCGATCTTAGCGCCAGCACCGGTCGTCCATATGGCGCCGCCCCCGGCCGTTATCGTGGCCCCTGCCCCTTGGGGCTGCTACGGACCGCCACGCCACTACTACCACCACCGGCCACGCACCCACATCCACTACGGCTTCCACTTCTAGCCGAGCTAGTGTTCTGTCAGTCTTGAATTGCTGGGTGGCATGCTTTCACGCGGTAGCGGGTAAGCATGCCTACGCCCACAAGGCGAAGGCATGCCACCCATCAAATGACCATGGACAGAACACTAGTGCATCTTTCGAATTGGCGTTCCGCTGATGATCGATGTGAAAACAAACCCCTTAGCGGCGGCGGCCACGCCGTCCAACCAGCGAACGGCATAAACCTTAAGAATAACTCAAAACAACTTCGGCAGATGGTATTCACCACAGAGACGCCGAGGACACAGAGTTCAGATAAGAATTTTTGAACCACGAAGGCACGAAGACACAAAGGATTTGTAGGATGCGGGATCGTGGATACAGGGGAGAGGTATTTACTGAATGCCTTGGCCCTGCTCCTCGCGTCCTGCATCCTAAATCAGCAATTCTTCTTCGTGTCTTGGTGCCTTCGTGGTTCAATGAAACTCCGTCTTTCTTCTCCCTGCTCCTTGCTCCACGCTTCATCCTCCGTGCCC
>CAZTWS010000066.1:0-27714 GCA_964618225.1 uncultured Planctomycetaceae bacterium | reverse complement strand
ACAAAGTTGTTCTCAGAATATTTGGGGGCTGGGGGTCGGGGGTTGGGGACTGGGGGAACGGAGGCTAGGGGGGGCGGCATGTGGCCACTCGTTATTTCAAATTGGATGCTTTTGCAATCATGAAAAGCAGCAAGGCCTGGGCGGCAGAGAGCCAGCAGTGGCACCAAACAAAGTATATTATGAGGGACTGGCTCGGTCATATGAGAGAGCATAAGCCACTACCGAACTTTGAATAATGTGATTTACAAGCACTCAGGCAATTCAGTTCTATGTTTCGCCTTTTTAGAATTTGTGTTTTCACATATCTGGTGCTTACTACGGGGTGCAGCAATCATGCTCCCAATTCTCCCCCCAAAACGATCACTTCGGTTGTGGCTTGGAGCCTATGGCCTCTGGAAGAAATCCAGGAGTGCACAGAGAGCATTCGAGCGAATCCGGAGGATTATGGCGCGTATCACAATCGGGGTTTAGCGAAGCGGAGGTTGGGCGATCTGCATGGAGCGTTCACAGACTTCGACACGTCGATTCGGTTGTATCCCCATGAATCTTATGCTTATTTTCAGCGAGGAATTACCCAGGCACAACTAGGTAAATTGGACCTTGCACTAGATGATTTCAACCATTCTCTAAAATTGAATCCCGACGATTCTGAAGTAATATTCGAGCGCGCCGAGATTTATAAAGCGAACGGTTTACTGGACAAAGCAGAGCAGGATTACACGACCGCACTGAAAATGGGTGTCAACGAAGAATTGGCTGTCCGTGGGTCGTTAATGTTGAGTTTGCTTTATACGCGGCGAGGAGATTTCAAGCGGGCGATTGGAGAATGCACGGGACTCACACAATTGCGTCCCAACGACCCGCGAATCTTTTTTTATCGCGCTCGAGCGTACTATTTGGCCGGGGAATACGAACAAGCATTCCACGACATAGTTTCTGGAGTACTACTGACTCTCAGCGGTGGTGGACTGGAAGATCGTGATCTAAAGCCCAGGCAATTCTATTTTTGCCATGACGAATTTACGTTCCCCATCCTGCTGATCGATGCACTCGACCGTGTGGCAAACTGTTACAAACAAATCCAATTAAAAATAAACCCGCCCCCGTTTAGGCCAGTGCCTCTGTAGGCGTTGCGGTTAGCGCTATGCCGCATATAACGAACCCCGTGGAAGCAGCAGGCCAGGAAGCTCCGTCGCCGCTGCGTGGCTGAGGGTGATGGTGGGAACCGGCAACGACGGGCTTGCGCCCGTCGCTACACTCCGGGGCCACTTCGTGGCCAATTGGTTGGTGCAGCAGTCCCTGGGCCACTTCGTGGACGTTTACCCGGTGACTACATTCCTTGCGCTGCTTCGTGGCCGTTTGGTGGGTGGTTAAATCCCCGCGTCGTTTTCTGTCGCTATCTGGTGAGGGTGGGGGCTCGCGGATATGCTGAACGGCTCTGCACTTCAGGCTTGGCTTTGCCTAAAAATACCCGCTAAGCCGCAAGCGGCTGCGAGTGCCTAGCAGGGTGCTGAAAAAGTCGGCCGACAAACCCTGATTTGTCGTAAGTCCTTATTTGTTGACAGGACATTAACCGATGCAAAAGGACTTATGTCGAGTGGTTCGACCGGATAGGAGTTTTTCAGCACCCTGCTAGTGTTCTGTCAGTCTTGAATTGCTGGGTGGCATGCTTTCACGCGGTAGCGGGTAAGCATGCCTACGCCCAGAAGGCGAAGGCATGCCACCCAGCAAATGACCATGGACAGAACACTAGTGCAAGCCCATGGGGGGAGAAGTTTGGGTAGAAAGCGGTAACGGCACGAAAGTGAGTTTGACGCTGCCGGATAAAAGGCCCGATTCCAAGCGGTAGCCATTTCGGCGAGACTTTGTTTCGCTTCGCATCCTACGACCAATACTGGGTACTCTCTTTGCATCTTTGGTACAAACTATGCCTCGCGAACGCCAATTCTCGCCGCTGTTCTTACTCGTCGCGATCATCGCGGTGGTCGCTGCGCTGTATTTTGCCAAGCAGATTCTGCTGCCGCTCGCGCTGGCAACCTTGCTTAGCTTCCTGCTTACGCCGCTTGCCAATCGTATCGAGCGATTTCACCTGCCGCGCATTCCGGCCACGATCTTGGTCGTTTTAGCGGCATTTGCAATGTTCGGCATTCTGGGGTGGATCGTCACTGACCAACTGGTTGCACTTCGAGCCGAGTTGCCGCAACATCGCGCCAAGATCGTTGCCAAAACAACCACTTTGAAGAATTTCGCAGCCAAGTTCCGCCAAGTGGGCGAGGAAATTACGAACAGCGCAAAAGACTCGGATTCGCCTCAAGAGAAGACCGAGAAAAATGCTGAAGAGGGCACCAAGGATGACCAATCGAACAAGGCAGACGTCACCTCTGATTCCGACTCGGCTTCACCATCTTCATCGCCGCCGCATGACCCGGACGAGGAAGTCGAATCGTTCGCCTCGCAGGCTCGGCAACGATTGCGAGAGATAGAGCAGGCAACCAGCCCCGCGGCAAGTGGTCAGGCAATTCCGGTAAAAGTGGTGGAAATGCCTCCCTCGCCGCTGACCCAAGCCCAAACCGTGCTCGGTGCTCTGGGCGCGCCTCTCACGGCTGCCGGCATGGTGATCGTGCTCGTGTTCTTCATGCTGCTGGATCGCGAAAATCAGCGTAACAGGTTGATTCAACTATTTGGCACCTCGAACCTGCATACCACGACCGAAGCCTTGCACGACGCCACCCACAGGGTCGGCAAGTACCTGCGAATGCAGTTTTACATCAATGCGGGTTACGGAGTGGCTGTCGCCTTTGGTTTGTATTTCTTGGGTGTGCCCAGCGCCATCATGTGGGGCGCGCTTGGTTTCACGCTACGGTTCTTGCCCTACATTGGGCCTTGGCTGGCGGCCGTTTTGCCGATCCTTGTATCCCTCGCCGTTTCCGACGGTTGGACCGTTCCGATTCTCGTCGGTTGCATGTATGTGGTTTACGAACTCATTTTGAATAATGTGGCGGAGCCAATGCTGTACGGAAACAGCACCGGCGTTTCCACGGTGGGGGTCATTATTTCGGCGATCTTCTGGACATGGCTATGGGGGCCGATCGGGCTCTTGCTGGCCATGCCAATGACGGTTTGCCTCGTGGTAATGGCTCGCTACGTGCCGCAACTACGATTCATCACGGTTCTGCTCGCGGATGAACCGCCGCTGTCACCCGCCCAGCGCGTTTACCAACGACTGCTGGCGTTCGATTACAACGAACCGTTGAAGCTGGCACATCACCATTTGAAACATTCGTCGTTAGCAAACTTCTACGACGACATCGTGATTCCGGCCTTGAGTTTGGCAGAGCGCGACCGTCACGCCGGCCTCTTGAACGAAGAACAAGAAACATTCGTTCGCGAGGCAACGGAAGATTTAATCGAAGACCTAGGCGAAGAGGAAAGTGTTGCCGTAGCGGCGGCCGAAAAAGATTCGGAACGGGCTGAATCCCCAGAGCCTCATGGCCCCAAATTGCCGCCAGCCAAGGTGCTGGTGATCCCGCTTCGCGACCATGCGGATGAAGTTACTTCGCGAATGCTAGCGCAACTTTTAACGGCCGAAGGCTTCATGGTGGATAGGAGCGAACACGGGGCGCTCACCAGCGAAGTCGTCGATCGCGTGGCCTCTGGCGATGCCAATTTGGTCATCATTTCCGTTCTCCCTCCGATCCGCCCGCGGGACAGTCGCTTGCTATGGAAGCGCCTGCGGCAAGCGTATCCTCAATTGCCCATCATCGTAGGTTACTGGGTCGGCCCCGAGGCGACAGAATCGCTGCTGCCGCCGCCTGGTGACCACGAAAGCCGCATCGCAACCACACTGGCCGACGCCGTGAAATTAGCACGCGGAGCCGCCGCGAAATTGCAGATTCATCAAACCGAGTCGGCTTGAACGTGTGGCTTGAGAATGCTCGATAGTAACATCTCGATTTTCGGAATAACACAGAGGCACGGAGATTTTGTAGGATGCGGGATAGTGGATGCAGGGGGGAGGGTATTTTTTGAATGCCTTGGCCCTGCCCCCCGTATCCACCATCCTGAATCCTCATCTTCTCCGTGTCTCTGTGGTGAATCCTATCTGCCGATGTTGTTGAGTCACCACCTAATAGGATAGTGTTCGCTGGTTGGACGGCGTGGCCGCCGCCGCTAAGGGTTACGCCGTTAACCATTTTTCAATTCAAAGAGTCCACAGATGGCGCAGATTATCGCAGATTTTTCGATTCCATGAAAACAACAAGGAACCTGAAACCGCTGCCAATTAGCCGATCTATCTGCGCCCATCTGCGTCATCTGTGGACAAAAAATGGTTAACGGCGTAGCGCTAAGGGGCGAACACCAGTGGGACGCAAACTCGAAAAAGGCACTAAGACTTCGCCGGGCGCACAGTGCTATGAGCCAGAATGATTTTCTTTTGCCCGACCGTGGCGAACTGGATCGTAGCGCGGCGATTCTTGCCGGAACCCGACAAGGCCACGATTTTACCTGGACCGTATTCCGGATGGATAACGGTCATTCCCTGCTTGAAAGCATCGGGCGACACGCGCGGCAATGAAGCGGTGGGCGAAATGGCAGCAGCCGAATCGTCGCCAGCAGCAAGAGACATGGCGGCCGCCGTGGTAATTGCCGAAGCTGCCACACGAACGGCTGGCTTCTTTTCTCGCCCTTCGGCATCGTCATCAGAAGGTACGTCAACGGCTACGTCTTCGATTTGCCAATCATCCCATGGGGTGTCGTCTGGGTCGCCTTCGGGATCTTCCCACGGATCGAATGAATGCTCGAAGGCACTCGCACCGTCCACGATTTCCATTTCCTCGCGCGGCATTTCCATAAGGAACGAGCTAGGAATCGTTCGGCGGCGGATGCCACGGTAGTCGCGGGTAATTGCGTAGCTAAGCTGCAGTTCTTCTTTTGCGCGGGTGATGCCGACGAACGCCAGCCGCCGTTCTTCTTCCAGCTCGTCCGGATGCTGCCCGACTCGCTCATGCGGCAACACGCCGTCTTCCACCGCGACGATAAACACCACGGGAAACTCCAATCCCTTGGCCGCGTGAAGCGTCATGAGCGTGGCTTTATCGGTTTGCGAATCCCAATCGTCAGTATCGTTCACCAACCAACTGCGTTCGAGATATTCCTCGAGTCCGCCGCCGTGCGGGTTCTGCTCGTCGAACTGCCGGGCATCGGTGAGCAATTCTTCGATGTTCGCAAGCCGCGTTTGATCTTGCTCATCGTCGCTGCCGGCCAAAGCAAAGCGATAGCCCGATGCTTCGAGGACCGTGCCGATGATTTCCTCGACTTCACCATGCGCCACCGCGGCAACGCGATCGATGATCTCGACGAAGGCCGAGATTTTCGCGGCGGCACCTTTCGGCAAGCCTTCCACTTGGTTCGCCACACGGGCTGTTTCGAGCAGCGGCAAACCGTGGCGGTAGGAATAAGCGGTAAGCTTTTCGATTGATTTGCGGCCAATCCCGCGGGGCGGGTTATTGACCGTTCGCTCGAACGCCATATCGTCGCGTGGGTTATTCACAAGCTGGCAGTAAGCGAGCACGTCTTTGATTTCCTTGCGGGCGTAGAACTCCTGGCCGCGGACCATTTGATAAGGCACGCCGGCGGCTCGCAAAGCTTTTTCCACGGCCCGCGACAATGCATTGACGCGATAAAAAATCGCGAAGTCGCTCGGCTTGCGACGGCCACTTTCCACCGCCGCGCGAATTTGCTCGGCAATATTGGCCGCTTCGCGATCCTGATCGGCATACGCGGCCAACCGCACGCTGGTGCCGTCGTCGTTCTCGGTCCAAAGCGATTTTTTCTTGCGGCGAACGTTGTGGCTGATCAGTGCATCGGCGATGCTCAGAATCCGCTTGGTGCTTCTGTAGTTTCGCTCTAGTCGAACGATTTTCACCTGCGGGTAATCGTTCTCGAATTCGAGAATGTTATTGAGGTCGGCCCCACGCCAACCGTAAATCGACTGGTCGGGGTCGCCCGTCACCGCCAGGTTGGGATAATCCGTCGAAAGTGCGCGCAGAATCACATACTGGGCGCGGTTCGTGTCCTGGTACTCATCCACCAGCACATATCGGAACTGGGCGTCCAAATCGGCTCGCACTTCCGCATGGTCGTGTAAAAGCTGGGCCACGTGCAGCAGGAGGTCGTCGAAATCGACCGCCGAAGAGGCCAGCATTCGCTCCTGGTAGGCCGGGTAGACCCCGGCCACCACGCGGGCCAGCATGCTGCCAGTACGCGGTTCGTAACGATCGGGCGTGATGAGCTTGTTCTTGAGTCCGCTGATCGCATCGGCGATGCGATCGGGTGAATAATTGAGGGTGTTGATTTCGCGTGCTTCGATGACGCGTTTCATCGTTTGCCGAACGTCGGCCGTATCGTAAATGGTGAAGTTCGGCTGCAGGCCGATGTAATCGGCATAGCGGCGCAGAATTCTCGCGCCGAACCGATGGAACGTACTCAGCCACACGCGGTCGCCCGGAGCTAACTCGGCGACACGGCGTTGCATTTCGTCGGCCGCTTTGTTGGTGAAGGTTAGCGCCAGGATTTGCGAGGCGGGCACGCCCTCTTCGAGCAGTCGAGCAATGCGGTGGGTAATCACCCGGGTTTTACCGCTTCCGGGCCCCGCCAGAACAAGTAACGGGCCATCACGATGGGTGACCGCGGCCTTTTGTGGTTCCGTCAACGATTCTAAAAGCCGATCCACAGCATTCCTCGATTTACATTCCGTTATTAAACGCTTAATCCCCGGCGTCTATCAGCCTGTTGAAAAACGCCGTCGTGGCGTTTTTCAACCTCGCCAAGCGTCGAGCCAAGCTCGCCGCGGCTCGCAAAACGAGCGTTTTTCAAACGCTCGTTTTGACGTCGCATCCATGCGACGACGCAGGCGCGTTGTTTTTGTTTTTCAACGGCCTGCTATTGCCATCATTCCCGATTCATGATCGAGCGTACACCCCCTGCCCACGCGACTGCCCGACAATGCTAGCACTGCCGATGGATTTTATCGCAATTTTCAGCGGCGAATGCTCGCATTGCGGTGGAAAGTTGGTATACTTCTCTACCAATTCAACAGGCGATTCGCCGCAATTTTGTGGACGCGGCACTCAATCACCATCATTAGGGAGGGACCCCGCCATGACCCGCATTCCGCTCAATCGTTCTTACGAACAATCGATCGACCTTAAGGAAAAGCTCGAGATGAGCACGGCCGAGATCGGCCTTGCAGTTCGCACGACCAACTGCCTGGAAGAGCGCGGCGTTTTCACCGTGAACGATTTATTGCATTGCACGCGTGAAGATCTGCTGAGCATTTCCAACTTCGGCGAGAAGACACTCGAAGAAGTTTACAAAGCGCTCGAGAACATTGGCTTCTTCCGTCCCAGCCGCGAGCCGGCCCACGTCTAATCGAGTTTTGGCCGGTTAGAAATCCGCAACCGTCGTTTCGCTGCCCGCTCGACAGGCATTGCGCGGCTGTTGCACTAGCATGGTTTATGGAACAATAAGCTAGCGGTGGTCGAGCAGAACCACCGCTAGCTTTATTCGTTGAGTTCCGATGCCATCTCGCCTACGCCTGTTCGTCAAGAAGCGAGGCACTCGCCGCACTGGTCCGCGCTGGACCGGGATGATCGCCGAGGCCCTGCTGTTTCTTGCGCTGATCGTCGCGGGCGCTTATGGCTTGTATTGGTTGATCGGCAGCGTGCTGCTGGCCGAAGGATCGCGACACGGCATTTGGCTTTGGCTCGCGGTAGTCATTCCGCTGGCGCTGCTTGGTTACGGAATCATGGGACTTTCGCTTTTGCTCTGGCAAAGCGCGGCGTCGAGCGAACGTCGAGCGGCGGCCGTTCGTAAGGCCACCGACTGGGAATTGCCCGCTGGTCTTTCCAAGCCCGGCCAGATTTCACTACCTGGGATTCCGAGTTATCACACGGTAACCGATAGCCCCGGCGTGCGGCTCGCCTATCGGCTACCGCCCGATGCAGCCAAGGGCTGGATTTCGTTCACCATGGCGGCCGTGTGTGTCGTCTGGAATACGCTCGTAGCGATCTTTGTTTACCATGTGGTCCAACAGCATTTGAATGAAGACCCCAACCGTTGGCTGCTTACTTGGCTCATTGTGCCGTTCGTTATCGCCAGCGGCTGGACTCTCGCAGCCCTGATCCGGCAAGTGGTGCTCGATATTATCATGGGCACGACGCGGGTAGAAGTTTCAGACCACCCGTTCTATCCGGGCGGTCGTTTTCAAGGTCGCGTGTCGCAAACCGGGCGTTCGCATGTTCGCTGGTATGAAGTAAAACTCGTTTGCGACGAACAGGCCGTGTATCAACAAGGCACCGATACACGCCAAGCCTCGAATCGAGTACAAGATATTCCTTTATTCAAGCAGCGAAAGTTCGACATTACTCCGCGTGAAACGTTCGAAGCGGAATTCGACGTGCCGGTTCCCGCGTCTGCCATGCACTCTTTTGTAGCCGGTCATAACGCTATTTTGTGGTCTATCGTAGTGAGTGGCCGCATGGCGCGTTGGGGTGAATTCGAACGGCGATTTCCCGTGTTCATCTACCCGGTGCGAACCAATAGCCCGGTAACCGTGGCGGCAAGTGCCCCCTTGGGGAGCGGCAGCCGATGAGTAGTCCGGTAATAAGAATTTCGCTCGATTCCACCCAAGCCCATTACCATCCGGGCGAACGACTCAGCGGTCGATACGTTGGCGAGGGCTCTCAGGCAGATGCCGCGCGAGCAGTCGAGTTGAGCGTGTTGTGGTACACGGCAGGCAAAGGTGACGAAGATTTTTCCGTTCATCATTTCGAGCGCGTTGTCGATGATCTTGCCAAGCCGCTCGATTTGCGCATGCCTCAACGATTCGCCACCGAGTTGCCGCCCAGTCCTTTGAGCTACGACGGCGAAATTGTAAAAGTGTGCTGGTGTGTGCGGATCCGCCTTTTCCTACCTCAAGGGCAGGAAGTGGTTGCGGAAATTCCATTCCAGCTTGGCGATGTGCCTGCACCCGTCGCAACCACTCCCGATGAAACCGAGCCGGAATAATTTCATCACCGGCATAGCTCAGCTTGTCGAGCGCCCCCATGCAAGCCTCCACGATTCCATCACGACACACGAACCCTTTTGCCACGTGTTGGACTCGTCCTGGAGCGTTAGCATTTCAATTCAGAAACGGAGAATCAGCCAGTAACTTGGTTGACCACCTGGCAACCCTCCAATGGCGAGGCACGATTGTCGGTCCCCATGGAAGCGGGAAGAGCACGCTTCTCGAAACGATCAAGCAAGAATTGATGGACCGTGGACGACACGGACACTCGATCACACTACGCGACGGCCAACGTCGCCTGCCTCCCGATTTCCTCTCGCAATCGGTAATGGTCACGGGCTCGATGCTCATCATCGATGGCTACGAGCAACTCGGCTGGTTCGAGCGGATCAAGGTCATGTGGCACTGCCGTCGAACGCAATGTGGAATTCTTCTGACCTCTCATAAACCAACCCCACTGCCCACGTTGGTCGAATTGCATCCGACCAAGGAACTTGTGCAGCGGCTCGTCGCGGAGTTAGGAAAACTTGCGCCGACGCACATCGCCCCGGCCGAAATCGATGCTAGCCATGAATGCCATGGTAGCAACGTGCGGGAAATTTTCTTCGATCTCTACGACCGCCACGAACGATCGCGGCGCTCGAATCGAACGGCAACCGGCTCGGTTGCGTAACGCAAGGGCCGTCGCGTTGGTCCGCAACTTGCACTCGGTATCGAAGCCTTTTTTTGCGGATCTTTGCTCGCTGTTTGCACTGCCGTGTTGCTTCGTTGCAACATTGGCGGGCCGATTGTTGAATCGCCGCAACATTTTCGCCGGAACTCATACCTTGATGTACATTTCATCAACCCCTCGTCTTTGGGTCTACGACTCAAATGCCGACTCCGGCGATCGCAGTGTCCACGGCCAACAGCCGAAAAATGGCCTCACTGCTTTGCTAGCCGGCAAAGCTTGCCCAGCATGCAATCCCCACCAAATGGGTTTTCGCCGCGTTGGCTGGTTGCTTTCCAGCGCCGCGGTGAGTAAACAGAAGGTAGGGTCATCACTCATCTCTGACTAAGTGAAACGAATCATGATTGCCATTACAACACGTCGAACGATTGTCGCCTTCGCATTGTTGGCGATGTTCATCGTTGCTTCGCAGGCAAACGCTGCTTGTTGCGGCGGCGCAACGACGACGGCTTTCTATCCCACAACCTACACTGCGGCCTACCCAACGACCGCCGTGGCGACCACGTCGTACTACTCGGGCGGTTGGTATCCCGGCTATTACTGGGACCGATTCCGCGCACGCATGTGGGGCGCGCCGGTAACTTATACCGCCGCATATCCCACAACCACGTACTATGCCACGTCGGTGCCATCGTACACCGTAGGCTACGCGCCTACGTATGCTTCGACAACGGCGTATGTCGCTCCCGCTTGCTCATCGTGCTCAACCAGCACGGTTGGTTACGCACCTTCGTGCAGCACCTGCGGCGTACAAACGGTTACGCTACGGCCCGTATGCACCACTGCGTGCTCCTCGCCGTGTAGCACTTGCGGAACTTGCGACGGCGGTTGCTCGGCCTGCGCCGCGTCCACCGTCACGCAAGTGTCCTACGTACAATCGCAGCAACCCGGCTGTGCAACCTGCGCAACAGCACAGCAGCAAGTTTCAGCCCCGGTGTCGAGCAACACGCCCGACGTGGCCCCACCGTCAACCTTTGTTCCCCCGGCTTCGGGGGAAAGCTCGGTGCTAAGCAAGGGTGGTGCTCCCAACATCGACCCTCATACCGATGTGCCTACGGAGCGAGTCGAAAAGCCGGCCACGCCCAGCACGCAAGAAGTACAATCGCCTCCTGCATCAGACGAATCGACACCACCCGAAACCGACGAGGGCCAGTTCTATAAACAGAACAGTGACGATGGCTCCACCTTCTTCGAAGCGCCGGCGTTACACGACCCCAACGATCGCACGGTCTACAAGAACACCATGGCCCCGGTGAAGACCGCCGTTTATAAGCAGGCCACCAGCTACCGTAGCGTTTCAGCCGGCAAAATCACTGCCGAGCAAGCCCGCCAGGATGCGATCGGCTGGAGCAGTGCATCCAAGTGATCTTGTTGCCTCTGGCATGGAAAAACTGTGGCTGGTCTCCCTGAGACCGGCTGGCCAATAAACTTACCAGCGCCGTTCTGAACGAGCGCTAAACGAATGGGAGGCGTATCCCGCGACGCCTCCCATTTTTTATTGCGGCACCGTTCTTTGTTGAGGCACAGTTCCTGGCTTTACAAGCTGCGGGAGTGGCCGGGCAACGCCCAGTTCTCAACATCACGCGTTTATCGCACGATCAGCACCGAACAGGCCCCTGAAGCCAATACTTGTTCGGTAGTCCCGCCAATAAGAAGTCGTTCAAGCCGGCGTCTCGCACTAATGCCTAGTACAATCAAATCAGCATTCGAATTCCGTGCGGCGGCAATAATCTGATCGCCAGGCCGACCTTCCGCAACAACAGGTTCTTTACCGGCGAAGCAAGTGGGCAATAGATCGCGGAATCGCTCGAGTTCCTGTTTAGCGGCGACCAAATTTTGCGAGTGCTCCTCCTTCCAAGCGTCAGCCATCGCGGCCACATCGGGATCGCGTGGTTTATTTTTCACCCAATCTGGCAAATCCGACAAAAACATCGGCTTCACCACGCTGATTACTTGCCCTTCGGTACCCGCCGGCCAATTAAATTTCGACAGCACGCTGGCAATCGAATCGGCTGCATGCTCGCCGTCGTATGCAGTTAACAGATGCAACGGCTTACTTACTGGCTTGTTCGCTCCGCTGTCAGTTTTCTCCGGTTTAACCACCAGCACTGGTACCGTAGCAGAATGGATCACTTTACGGCTCACACTGCCAAGGAGAAACGTTTCAAGGATACTGCTCGTGCCCTGGTAACCGACCACGATAAGGTCGGCTCCCTCCGCCTGGGCCGCTTCGATGAGTGCTGAGCCCGGCAGACCGATCATGTCTTTTCTTTGGGCTCGCGGCCGCCACTCAGCGGGCAACCGCTCCAGCGCGGCATCCAGAATATTATGGGTCAACATCGAACGAACCCGCTCTTCGACACTCAAATCGAGCCGTTCGTCGTCAATCGACATCACAGGCGTCGCAAAGAATAAAATGAGTTCGTCGTGTTCCGGCGACAATAGCTGGCCGATAAACGAAACAGCTCCTAACGAATTCGACGAGCCATCAACACCTACAAGAGCTTTCATTTCGTACTGCCCTTCTCCGAACTAGTGGGGTTCGATTTCTTGGAATCGTTGACATTCGATTTCGGCGATGGAGTCGGCGTTTTGGACTGCTTCGCTCCCTGTTCAAGTTTCGGCGTTAATATCAATCGCACGGGAGCCCCGATCGGCGGGATGCGTTTAGTAAATGCTTCGAATCCCAGTTCGGTGTTTTGCTGCGAGCTTTCGATCGGAATATCCAGCATCGCCGTGCTGAAATTCGATACGCAAATGAAATCGCCTCCCTCGGCCTGATAAAACTTCTTGCCCGTCTCTTCGTCCGTCCAAAACGAGCTCCCTGCAAACACGAACGGGTGAATCATTGCTTTCTTCGTGTTGATATCCAGGATCCAATCCTGTGCCCGAGCTGTTTGCGGGTTCCCTTTTTCATCGCGCCATTCGACCACGATGTCAATCTCCGTTCCCTCGGGCGGACGATATTTGGGCACGAATTGCACCGGTCGCCCCGGTTCCGCGCCAAGCGACAATAGCCCGGCATGGACCAGAAACGCCTTCGTATTGGCCGACACGATCGATTCGTGCTCCTTGGTGTTGCGAGTGCAGGCGAGCATTTCAAGCATTCCCTCGCGCAAACAGATTTGACCGTCCACAATAACGGCCTTGCGGGTGGGGTCAATCCACACGTCGAAATCGGGCGATAATCGCTTCGCGCCCTTGGGCTCCGGCAGCTTGGGGGCTGGAACCTGCTTTTTGACTTGCGGAGAGTCGTTGGGGGCTTTCGTGACCTCGGCGGTAGAGGCTGGCGTGGCAATTGGTGGCTCCTGGGCCCTGGCGAGGGTCCATGGCGATGCCACGACCAAAGCAACAAGCGGGGCAATCCTACAGAATAAGCCAACTTGTGGCCTTCTCCCCAACAGTTTGCAAGCCATCGCAACTTCCTCGAAAGCGAGCGGTTCTTGAAACGGACACCCTATCCGCAGGGGCCAACCCTCGACCCTTGTCTCGCCAATCTGTAAGATACCGTCACTCCTGCACAACGTCGATCTACCCCCCATTGAATAGACAACCATGGCCGTCGTTATTGGTGAGCATTCGCCGGTTCGCTTTCAGAACTTTCAGCCTCAATGGCATGATTCCGCACCCCGTAGCGTGGTTGAAAAATCGACGCCAGACGACCCTTTGGGCGGGTGGAGCGAATGGCAAAAACACCTTGCCAAGCGACGCGATCCCAAGCTGCCGCCGTTCTTGGATGGCAAGCATCCGCCACTTTTGTGGGGTTGGCCGCAAGCCTGGCGACACGACGCAATCCACTCGCTGTTAGCTGCCAAGAAGAACAAACGTGTTATCGATCTCGCCATGGCTGCCTCACGGCTCTTATCGGTCGAGGCGGCGGCAACTCCCGACTTACCCGCATCGCTCCAATTAGTTGGCCTCGCATACGCATTGCCGAAGTTGAGCAAGCACATGTCGGCCGAGCATTGGTGGCAACTTGTGCATCAACTCTATTCCCTTGCCAACGATGCGCAGCAACACCGTGTCGACTGGCCTGCCGACACGACCGACGTCGTCCGTCAACAATTGCTCGCCGGCGAATTGCCGCTGGCCCTCGGCTATCTGTTTCCCGAAATCAGCACGCTGCGCCAACTTCGCAAAACGGCACGCCAAACGCTTGCCGAAGGACTTATTGAATTAACCGATGGCCAAGGCCTGCCGCACGCACGTCTCCTTCCGGTCCTCGGCCCCCTGTTTGCTCTTTGGACGCGATGTCGCTGGCTCGGCGCTCGCCTGAAAGGCGGAGCATGGTCGAGCAAAGCCGAAGTGCAATACGAATGGCTTGTACGCCATGCCTTGCGTTTTGCAGATGCCGATGGCCGCTTCCTGCTTACGACCCCCGATAGCTCGGCCCCCGCATGGACTAACGAACTTTTCCACGTGGCAATTGCCCTGGCCGGCGATCGCCACGACCGCGCTGCCGCCGCAAAAGCTATCTCCAAGAAAATCCTTCCTAAGCAAACTAAATTCCGCGACAAAGACCTGCCCAACTCGTCGATCAATTCCGATTGGTCGTGCCTGGCCGTTTTGGCGAATGGCTGGTCGCAATCCGATATTCGCCTGGCAGTCGATTACTCGGACACAACTCTTCTCTTAGAACTTGCCGTCGATGGCGAACAGCTCGTGGCAGGTCCGTGGCTTGGCAGCACCACCTGCGATGACGAACCAGTGACCGTCGTCGGCGAGTGGGACCACCTTTGTTGGGAAACCAGCAAAGAATATGCTTACCTCGAGCTCGGTGTGGAATTGTCGCACGGATTAAGACTCGACCGCCAACTGCTACTCGGCCGCAAAGACCGCGTGCTGTTCTTCATCGACACGATCCGCTCCGAGGAAGGCGAGCCGCACCGGCTACATCACACGCTGCAACTCCCCTTGGAGCCCGGCATCGTATGGAACCCGGAATTCGAAACTCGCGATGGAACGCTGGTTGGCAACAAACTGCGAGCGGCCGCGATGCCCTTGGCGCTCAACGAATGGCGTTCCGACCCGCGCGGCGGCAGCCTCACCGCCGAAAATGGCGTCTTGGTCCTCACGCAGGAATCCAACGGCCGGGCCATGTGTTGCCCACTGTTCCTCGATTTGCAAAAAACACGCACCAAGCACGATCGCACCTGGCGACAGCTCACCGTGGCCGAGTGGATGGAAATCTTGCCGCACGACTTGGCCGTTGCTTACCGCGCGCAATCTGGAAACGGCCAGTGGCTCTACTACCGTTCGCTCGGCGAGCGGGGCAATCGCACCTTCCTCGGCCACAACATCGCCGGCGAATTCACGGCAGGCCGGTTCCATAGCAGCGGCAAATACAACGAGTGGATCGAAGTCGAAGGCGTGTAAAATAGCGACATGGGTATCGCCGAGAATCTATCACGCATTCGCGAACGCATTGCATCTGCAGCCGCAGCTAGCGGTCGCCATCCGAATGACATCACGCTGGTCGGCGTCACAAAGTATGTCTCCGCAGCCGATGCCGCCGAACTCGTCACCGCCGGCTGCACCCATCTCGGAGAAAGCCGGCCCCAGGAACTTTGGACTAAGGCACAAATCCTCTCGTCATCGCGAGCAGAATCTAAACTACCGATGGCAGTGTCATCGCCCGTCCATTGGCACCTAATAGGTCATTTACAACGCAATAAGATCCGCCGGACTCTTCCGCTTGTAACGCTCATTCACAGTGTCGATAGCGAACGACTTTTGAAGGAAATAAATCAAGCTTGTGAATTGAGCGATCTTTTACCCAAGTGCGTCGATGTTCTAGTCGAAGTCAACACCTCGGGTGAAAGCGCGAAACACGGCCTGATGCCCGACGATGTTGCTCGCCTGCTCGATACCGCTCAACTGTATCCCCATGTATTCGTAATGGGGCTAATGACGATGGCGGCGCTCGAAGGGGGCGAAAGCGTTGCCGCACGAAACTTCGCGTCACTTCGCCAGCTCCGCAATCGCCTCGAAAAATCAATTCCACCGAATGTCCAGCTAAACGAGCTATCCATGGGCATGAGCGGCGACTTCGAAGTGGCAATCCGCGAAGGCGCGACCATCGTTCGAGTCGGCTCGCTTCTTTGGGTGTAAAATGGGCTAAGTCTACATCCCGCCACAAAATATCACATGGAAATCACCAGAAATCCAACTCGCACCATTCGTATCGGCACGATCACCATCGGCAATGGTAATCCCATCGCCGTGCAAAGCATGACGGCCACCTCGACGCGTGATATCGACGCCACCGTCGGCCAAGTCAACGCCCTCACCGCTGCCGGGGCCGACGTCGTGCGGATCGCCGTCGACAGTACCGCAGAAGCCGAAGCCGTGGCCAAAATTCGCAACCAAACCACGGCGAACCTCGTGGTCGACCTGCAAGAAAACTACCGCCTCGCCGAACGCATTGCGCCGCATGTCGATAAACTCCGCTACAACCCGGGCCACCTCTACCACCACGAACGCACGAAGCCGTGGCAAGAGAAAGTGCAATATCTCGTTGAAGTCGCTCGCGCAAATGACTGCGCGCTCCGCGTCGGCGTGAATTGCGGCAGTGTCGACCCGGCACAGCAAGCCAAGTACGATCCGAGCGACAAACTCTCGCCGATGCTCGATAGCGCGCTCGACCACTGCCGCCTGCTCGATGAAATCGGCTTCACGCGCTACTGTGTCTCGCTCAAAGATTCCGATCCCCGCGAAGTGATCGAGGTCAACCGCCGCTTTGCCGACACCCGCCCCGATGTACCGCTGCACCTCGGGGTGACCGAAGCGGGCCTGCCGCCCGATGGCATCATCAAAACAAGAATCGCGTTCGAACAGCTCATCAGCCGTGGCATCGGCGACACGATCCGCGTATCGCTCACCGTGCCGAACGATCGCAAGCCCGAGGAAATCGCCGCCGGCCGCGGCATCCTGGGCGACATCGCCGCCGGCCGCGTGCGCTCGGTCGTTGATTACGGCCTTTCCACGCTCAACATCATTAGCTGCCCAAGCTGCTCGCGTGTGGAAAACGAAGCGTTCGTGGAGCTTGCCCAAGATGTTAAACGTATGACGCAATACGCGAGCGAACACAAAATCACGATCGCCGTCATGGGCTGCCGCGTGAACGGCCCCGGCGAAACCGACGACGCCGACCTGGGCCTCTGGTGCGGCCCCAACTTCGTGAACCTCAAACGCGGCGGCGAACCCATCGGACAGTTCTCCTACACTGAAATCCTGCCACGGCTCAAGTCGGAACTCGATGAGCTGATTGCACGGCAAGAATCGTGAGTTGTTATTCAACCACGAAGGCACGAAGTACACAAAGAGTGGTCACAGTCGGAAACTTCTTAAAATCGCTAAGCATATTGATTCTCAGAGGTGAAAGACTCAAAAGCAATTGCCTCGAATCTTCGTGCCTTTGTGCCTTCGTGGTTCAAAAAAGCAAACCAATAGAATATCGAATATCGCGTAGCGGACTACCCATCAAACCGCCTTACGCCGCAACCGCCATCGCGGCCGTTTCGTGAGGCAGCAGTACGTAATTCGCGCCGAGTTCCCAGCAGGGTGCTACGCTACGCTCGGGTGAGTTGCACCGCGTGAGCCGGCCGCACTCGAATTGAAAAATCGCATAGCTCATTTGTTGTGCGAGCCGAAACATGCGCTCCCGATAAAGCCTTCGCGGCGTCGACCATTCGAGAATGATTTCAGGCCGATCTTCGCGTAGAGTTTTGGCCGCTCCCATCAACACGTTTGCCTCGTGGCACTCCACGTCGCATTTGATGAACCGCACCGGCCGCAATTCCGGGTGCTGCTCCACATATTCATCAATGGTCATCACCGGCACGTTGAATATGTCGTTCTCGCAGTCGTCGTAAAATTGATCCAACGTGGCGGCCGACCAGTGCGCCTTCGGACGGTGCATCTCCAACATGCCGCCTTGCGACGATAAGCCCATCGGCTCGATCGTCAATCGATCGAGCTTGAACGCTTGCTTGAAATCATGGAGATGCTGGACCAACTCGCGCTGCGGCTCGAACGCGACGATTTTCGTATCCCGAAAACGACGGTGCATCCAGTAGCTGTAAACGCCCCGGTGCGCCCCCACATCGAAGGCCGAGCCGCCGCGGATGTCGCGGCCTAGCAAGTATCGCAATTCGGCCCGCTCCGCATGCCAGCGGTATCGAAACAAGCGATGTACCATTCGCAAGCGTTGATAGAGAGTCATACGTCGAATCCGTTCTGCTATCAGTGCGCGTGCCGCTATCGCCAAGGCCTCCGACCTCGGCATTTTTCGCGAGCGGGCCGATTGAACCGCATTTTTCTGTGCTCGAGCCCCGAGCACGAATGCGGCTAATCTTGACCCGTAGCGCCCCGATTGGTAACTACCCGGCACGCGGAAATTTTGCGCGCCCCCACCGGGCTCGGCACTCTTCTCCCAAGACGTGATACGGACACCACGTTGAACCGGTTCAAACGCACAACCGCTGGCACGGATAACCGACCAACCTTCTTGGTTTTATCGGTCGTTTGCGTTGCAATTTTACTGCCAATGCTGGCATCGCCTGCACACGCGCAGCGAGTGCAGTTCCCCACGCCGGCACAACCGGTACAAGCCACAAGCCCCTACACGGCCGCACCATCTCCATACGCCGTCACGCCAACGACACCAGCTCCGCCATCCACGTTCGCGGCCCCAACCACGCCTGTGCAGGCTCCGGCCGCGGTGTCGCCCTACCCGACCACAACGCCCAGCGTATCGCCGTATGCCGTTCAGCCGCCCCCTTATTCGCCAGCGGCCGTTGGACCGCCGCCCACTTTTGACCCCTATGCCATCGGCGGCTCTTCGGTCGCACCACCTCCTTCGCTCCCGTATTCGTATGGAGCCCCCCCCACGACCACGCCGTTTACACCAACGCCGCTATCGCAGCAGCCAACGCCATTGATGCCCGGTCCCCCTCCAACGCCCTATCAACCGGCTCCCTACGATGTCATCTCCAGCAACGAAGGTTACTGGCAAAAAACACAGCGGCTGCTGCAAGAGTTGAGCTTCGAATACACATTCCTCTACGGCAAGCAATCCGATCCGAGCGATTTCGGCTGGAATCGCGTCGAGCTATCGAGCACGTTTGCGTTCCCCATGTTCTACAATATCGAAACGCCGCTGTTGGTTACTCCCGGTTTCGCGTTTAACTGGCTGGAAGGCCCCGTGAGCGGGCCTCCAATCCCCGGCCCACCACCGATGGCAGGCGGCCCCGATTTGCCGCCGCGCGTTTACGATGCCTACCTCGACTTTGCCTGGTATCCACGCTGTTACGATTGGCTCAGCGGCGAACTCGGATTCCGCACCGGTGTTTGGACCGACTTCGACAATGTCGATTCTCAGTCACTTCGCTTCATGGGCCGCGCCGTCGCGTCGATGGCCACTTCGAACACACTCGATATCGTGCTCGGCGTTGCTTACCTCGATCGGCTCAACGTGAAGATGCTGCCCGTGGCGGGCGTTTACTACCGGCCAACTCCCGAGTGGGACATGTACCTCGTGTTTCCGAACCCTAAGGTTCGCAAGTACCTTTCGAACATTGGTAATACGAAGTGGTACGGCTTTGGCGCTGGCGAGTACGGCGGTGGCACCTGGACCGTCGCTCGGCAAACCACCGACGACCAGTTCGACTACAACGACATCCGCGTAAGCGGTGGTTTCGAGTGGGAAACCCAAACCTCGATCCGCGGACACATCGAAATCGGTTACGTATGGGATCGTGAAGTCCTGTTCCGCTCTGGCGACCCCGGCAACTTTAAGCCCGACGACACCTTCATGATCCGCGCTGGCGTGGATTTTTAACAGGATACGCCGGCATGCAAACAACCTCCTCACGCAGTCCGCGTGATACCGCGAATAGCCTGCACAAGCCAGCCAAAACCCTGGCACTCTCCGTGCTACTCTCATTAGTAGCTCTTGCCGCCAACGCGCAAGACCTCCTGCCCTCCACGGTCATCCCGGATGCAAGCTGGGGTGGCCATGTGATCGAACCGCAAGTGCCCTACCAACCAACGCTGCCGAGCGAAATCTCGCCCTACCCGATTACAAACGGTGTAGCCCCCGTCTACATCGATCCTAACGGAGTGCCCTTCGCAGCGCCCGAGGCGTTTCCCGATCCGCTTTACCCCGCCAAGCCACAAACGCTTCGAGAATCGATCACCCCCATCGACGCGCGCGACGGCTTCTTCCAAAAAGCACGAATTCAATCGTCGTGGATTCCGCAACTCCAAGAGGACAGCCTCGGTTGGACCGACATCAAGGCCGAAGTTATCACCGCATTGCCGTTCTTCACTCGCGAGAATCCGATTCTCATCACGCCCAGCTATACGCTTCACTTCCTCGAAGCGCCCCAAGGAATCGAGTTGCCGCCGCGCCTGAACGATGTGGTCGTCGATTTCCACACGTTTCGCATCTTCGACGATCGCTGGATCGCCGACGTGGCCATCACCCCCGGTTTGTATACCGACGACCACAGCTTCGACTCGTCCGACGCGCTTCGTTGGAATGGGCGCGCTTTAGGAATTTACGCTCCCAACCTCCGCTGGAAATGGGTTCTCGGCGTAACTTACGTGAACGGCGGTTGGGCAAAGGTCGTTCCCGTCGCCGGCTTCGCCTACGAACCCCACGACGATGCAATTTACGAAGCCGTCTTCCCCGCGCCGCGCGCCGCATGGCGGCTGGCTAGTTCGCCCATTCCGGGCAAAGACGAATACTGGTTCTTCATCCTGGGCGAGTTCGCCAGCGTAGCCTGGGCCTTCCAGCAATCCAACGGCGATCCCGACGTGCTTGCCTATCGCGACTTCCGCGCCGTGCTAGGTTTCGAGCATAAGAAGGTCGGTGGCATCTCCTCAAAGATCGAACTCGGCTGGATCTTCAACCGCGACATCAAAGTCGCCAGCATCTCGGGCGACGACATCAGCCTCGCCGACTCCCTCCTCCTCCGCGGCACGCTGAGTTACTAACCCCGCGTCTCCACTCCCCTCTCCTCTCCAAGCCGCTCGCGACTTAGCGCACTCAGAACGTGTTTGGAATAAGGGTGCCACTGGCTCCGCCAGTGCTTCCTCATGCCGCCAGCTTGCAGTCGAAACTCTAGTTGGCTTTTTAGACTGGATAGAGTCTCGTCCGCAAGCTGATTCATACTCCCATCGGAACCTATACCTTGACGATATTCGTTGAATGCACTGGCGAAGCCAGTGGCACCCCACATGCCTTTTAAAGCGTTTGAAAACACCTTCTTAGTCTCCCCCGCGTTTTTCCACGCTTGCAATCACGCCCTCTCTCACCGAAAATCGAGGGAACGTAAAAACCACGATCAACCGTGACTCACCCTACAGTTCAAGCGGAAGGTTGGAATTAGTATGCGAACCCTGAAGTTGTTCTCCACTGCATTGGTCATTGCCTGCTGTGCCGTTTCATCAAGTTATGCAGAGCGTGAAGTAAAGATTTTCAACGGCAAAGATTTTGAAGGCTGGACCCAAAAAGGTGGCGAAGCAACTTATGCCGTGGAAGACGGTGTCATCGTCGGCCGCAGCGTGCCGAATACGCCAAATACCTTCATGGCCACCAATGATGAGTACGGCGATTTCATCCTCGAACTCGACTTCAAGATCGACGAAGGCGACTTCAACTCGGGCGTGCAAATTCGTAGCCATAGCGATCCGAAGCATCAGAACGGTCGCGTTTACGGCTACCAGGTCGAAATTGATCCCTTGCCACGCGCGTACTCCGGCGGCATCTATTTCGAAGGTGGCAGCCCCGAACGTAAGGCGGGTTGGCTGCAAAACCTCGACGGCAAGGATGAAGCCCGTAAAGCGTTCAAGCACGGCGAGTGGAACCACTTCAAAATCAAGGCCAAAGGTAATCGTATCCAAACCTGGTTGAACGGAGTTCCGGCAGCCGACTTCACCGACAAAGACAAAAAGGCTGCGATCAAAAACGGCTTCATCGCTCTCCAAGTGCATGGCGTCGGAGCCGCCAAAGACACCAGGGAAGTCCGCTGGAAGGACCTCAAGCTTACAGTGCTCGACTAAATTGCTGTCGCAGGCACCTGCTCTATCCATCAAACCAGATAGCCCGGCCAAATCGGTCGGGCTATTTTTATTTTCTCTGAGTGGCTCTATCAAACCACTTGCCTCTGATCCCTCACCTCCAACCTCTTCTCACGGTATCGGCCGTGGCTGAGGGTCCTGCCCTGGACGCGGTGGTGGATTCTCACTCGGCTCTACTGGAACAGGATCGGTCGGCTCGGGTGCCGGAACGTCATGAGGCTCCGGTGCCGGTACGTCGGTCGGAAATTCAGTTGGGTTCGGCGAAGGTTCGATCGGCTCCTCGGTCGGCAGACCAGGATTGATCGCCTGAATGGAGAGCGCGTTTCGGTTCGAACGGCCCGCATTCCAACTCGCGAGAAGAGCCATCGACTCATAAGGGCTCGCCCAAAAATACATCGCACCAAATAACGGGTTTATGAGTGGCCGAATCATTTTATTGACCTCCGCACTGTTGCCGAAATACACGGCCTGCAGCACTCATTGCAATCAGTTCAATCTGGTTCGACTGTTCGCTGCTTCGTTTCAATAAGCCTAAGCAAACGAACCCTATCGAAGTATCTTGCGACCTTTGCGTTTCTCATCGGCGTAGAAAGCAAACGCTGTGCCAGCATGGTCAAAATCAAAAAATGCTGGATTTCATGGCATAAGTCTGCCAAACCGCCAACTCGGTGGCGGCAAAGCGGCCCTTAAGCTGCCAACATGGCGTAAACGCTATTTGTATTGGTCGATGGCGTTTGCTTCGACACGTTCCAGCGGATGATAACGCGGATGACGGCCGTCTCGATAAGGATCGTTGCCGCGGGCGTTGTAACAACACACGAGCGCCCAACGATCGTTTGCCGAGTGGTTTTGATCGCTGCGATGCAGCAAATTCGGATGGAAGAACAAAGCATCGCCTGGGCTCATTTCAACGTACACAAGCTCCAATCGCTGCTCGGCTGCCGCCACTCGCTCGGGGTCGGCCCCCGTTTGATCGCCGGTCTTAACATGATTGATGCGTCCCATTTCGTGCGATGCCTTTAATACTTGCAGGCAACCATTTTCTCGTGTGGCCGGGTCCACCGCGATAAACACGCTGCACAGATGCGGAAACAACACACCGTTCTCGTACCAGTAACCATAATCCTGGTGCCATGCCCAGGCTCCGCCCGTGCGGGCCTCTTTCATGATCATTTTGGAATGGTAGTGATACGGCTCGTCCCCAAGGATTTGCTCGACGCGATCCACCACGCGTTCGTTACGGCTGAACGCACCATACAGGTCGTCGCCCGCATAATTCCACAGCGATAGCCGCACACTGCCACCTTCGCCGTCACTCCGCCCATAGGCCTGCTCATCGAGATCACGATCTTGCTTTGCTTTGTTCCGCAGCAGGGTAATTTCGCCGCCGTCGAACAGATTGCCGACTAGAACGTAACCATCCCGCTGGTACTGCAGAAGTTCGGCATCGGTGAAAGAGGAACGGGCCATAGCGGGTCTGCTGGTTAACTTAGGAACTCTAACAAAACCGGCGGGGACTGTCCCGATTTTGCGGAGTCTTCGCAGCAAAATGGGACTGTCTCCCTCTCTCAGTCGGTTTTGTTAGAGTTCTTTAATGTTCAATCACGGGCTTGTGCCATCAACTCGGCTGTAGGTTGGGTTCAACAAAGCAACATGAATCTACGCCCTTAAGGAACGCTTCAATAATAACTTCCCGATTTTTAGAATAACCACAGAGACACGGAGATTCGGAAGAGTTTTATTAACCACGAAGGCACAAAGAAGAGTTGTTGATTTAGGATTCAGGATGGTGGATGCGGGGAGTAGGGCCAAGGCATTCAGTAAGATACCCTGCCCCTGCATCCACGATCCCGCATCCTACAAACCCTTTGTGCCTTCGTGTCTTCGTGGTTCAATTAAACTCCGTCTTCTCTTCTCCTTGCTCCACGCTCCCTGTTTCATCCTCCGTGTCCTCCGTGTCTCTGTGGTGAATTCTATCTGCCGAAGTTGTTTTTGGGTTATCCCTATGCAGGTGGCGGGAAAAAATCGAGTAGCTTGAGCGTGGCAATGATTGCCAGCGCGGTAAAAAACGAGCCGCCTAGCATGAGGCCGATTCTCAAAAACCAATTCGGGCGCAAATCGCGTGGTAACAGCCAGATGTTTACCGCGAGAACGTGGAAACAACTGAAGCCGAGCGCGTAGTTGTAGATATTTGTGGCCCACTCGAGTAGTTTCTGCGGATCCCAGAGCGTCATCGACGTGATACCGAACACGGCATAAGCGCACACGGACGAAAAGTAGAGCCAGCGAATTCGGTGGGGATCCCAGGTGCGCACGAGCGGCACCGCAGTCCATACGAGGTCGACCCAGCGGCGAAGCGCGGCGTCGACCGTGGTAACCGCTGCCGGGGCTAGTACAAGGAAGCCGCAGAAAAGTGTCATCCACCAAAAGAAGGGGCCCAGCGAGGGACCGACCGCGTCGCGAACGCCGTCGGCCGTCATACCGGCGGCGACCCAACGGTCTTTCACTTCGGTGCCACGCGGCAAGAACTGCATGCTCAACATACTAGGCAGCGCGACGCCCACAAAGCACGCGGGCATCCATATCACGAGCTGATCGCGTAATAAAAATTTGTACCAATTCCGGAAATGCGAAATCGATAATTTGTTGAGTGGGAACACCATTCCCACGTGCGAGAGTTCGAACTTCTGGCCGCCGATCGCGCTGGGAATCACACCGACGTGGCTGCCCATGCCCCACCCTTGATCGCGAGCGTAGCCGCTGAGTGCCGTGTTCGTGAGGCCGCCGTTGCCGGAAATCGCCGCCAGCGCACCGAGCACCGCGATCATCTGTAGGTCCACATGCGGCATCCCGCGCCCGTTCCACAACGAGATGAAAATATTTTCCATTTGCGGCGGTGCCCCCGCCTCTCCACCATGCACGGGCACACTGCCGAACTTGAAGAAACCGGTAAATATCTCGATCCACGTTTGCCAACTCGAGAAAGCGATGGCCACGATGATAAGAAAGCTGAACACCACGACGATTTTGAACGCCATGATCGCTTTCAAAGAGTTGAACACTTTGCCGCCGAAAATCAGCGGCAGCAACACGATGATAAACACGACATATTGCACGCCTTGAATAAACGTCTTGCCATTTACTAGCAGAGGTTCACCATTCCAGGAGAGTCCGAATAGTTCGTAGGACTTGGTGATATCGGGTATTTCACCAAGCAGCATGGCCGCGAAGGGAATGGCGGAACTGGCGATGAGGTAGGGAAAGATCGAGCCGAAGTCGAGGAAAAGATAAACCACGAGCCAAAAAGCCGGGCCTGGCAGAACGCGAAACTTGCCGGTGAAGATTGGTTCGCCACAGTAGAGTGTGTAGCGACAAATTTCGAGGTTGTATATGACCTGCGTGAGGATCGAGAGCGTGGCGAGCCAGAGGATACCGCCGCCGTACTTGGCGGTGGTGAGCGGGCCGGCAAGCCATTCGCCGCCGCCAATAGCGGCCCCTGCCGCAACGAGGCCGGGGCCGATCAACAGTGGCCAGCTTCGCGGCGTCAGGCGCGGCGCTTCGGGCAGTTCGCCCAAATCCCAGCGCGGCATGTCTTTGGAGCCGGGATACGGAGCGATCTGCTGTGGAGACAGGTCCGCCGATGCTACCTCGGTTCTCAACCGGCGGCCTCCGCTGGCTTAGGTTTGGGTCTTTGCCGTGAAACGGGTTCGCCCGAGTCTCTGCGTTCTTCGCCAACCCATTGGTTTACGTCGGCCCGCTTCGCCCAAGCCTCCCATTCGGCTTGCAATTGCTTGGCCAATTCTGGTTGCTCTTTGATGAGATTCTTCTGCTCGGTGCGGTCGGCCTCGATATCGTAAAGCTCCCACGGGCTCATGAATTTCATCACGAGCTTCCATTTGCCTTGGCGAATCGCTCGGTTGCCCTCGTGCTCCCAATAGATGGGTGCCTTGCGATCAATCGGCTTGCCGGCAAACGCCGGCAACAAGCTGGTGCCTTCCATGGGTTGAATCTTGTGCCCGTTGCGTTCGGTCGGATACTCGGCCCCGGAAACGTCGACCGCGGTTCGCATGATATCGACCAAGTGGCCGGGCTGTGTTTCGAGCTTGCCGTTGCGTTCTTTAGGAATGCCGGCGGGCCAGTGAACGATGAGCGGCGTCGAGATACCGCCTTCGTGGGTGAAGTGCTTGTAGCGGCGCAAGGGCGTGTTGGCGAGCGTGGCCCAATTTTGGCCGAGGAAAACCGTGGACATGCGACCGCCCGGGCGTTTGCCTTTGAGGATGCCATCGGGCCCCGTCTCGGCGTTACCGCCGTTATCGGAAAGCACCATGATGATCGTGTTATCGAGTTGGCCACGTTCTTTGAGCCCTTCGACCAACGTGCCGACGCTCTTATCGAGCCGGTCGATCATGGCGGCATACACGGCCATAATGTGGTCGAAGCGATCTTTTTGTTCATCGGTGAGCGAATCCCACTCAGGCACATCGGGCGGTAAGGCCGAGAGGGGCCACTTGGCCTCGACGATTCCCATTTCGAGTTGCTTCTTGTGACGCGCTTCGCGGAGCTTGTCCCAGCCGACTTTGTATTTTCCGCGGTAGCGTGCGACATCTTCGGGCGGCACCATCAGCGGGAAGTGGACCGAGGAATGTGGCATGTAATAGAAGAAGGGTTTCTTGGCGGCGATTGCATCGTCGATGAACTTGAGGCCCCACTCGGTGATGAGATCGGGGCCGTACCAATCCTTGCCGAAAATCGGATCGTTCCAATTCTTGGTTTCGCCGTTGAGAAACAGCTTGGCCTCGTTCTTGTCGCGTTGGTTCTTAAAGTACAACTCGCCCTTGGCGGAGTTCAAGTTGCGATCGAAACCGCGACCCCAGGGAGTACAACCGTGTTGCTGGCCCAAGTGCCATTTGCCGGTCATGATCGTGAAGTAGCCCGCGTCGCCGAGGACTTCGGCCATGGTGACGCAATCGTCACGCAATTTGCCTTGAGTACCGATCGCGCCGGGCACGACGAGATTATCCAAAAAACCCAGGCCGGCCTGGTGCGGGTACAAGCCGGTGATCAACGAGGCACGCGTGGGACTACAACGGGCCGTGTTGTAGAACTGCGTGAAGCGGACGCCGCCGTTGGCGAGTGCGTCGATGTTCGGCGTGGGTACTTCGCCCCCATAGCAGCCGAGGTCGGAGAAGCCCATGTCATCGATGAGGATGACGATAATGTTCGGCGGGTTCTCGACGAGTTCAGCCTGGGATACCGAGCCGATGCCGATGAAGAGAAGTGCAAGAAGTGTATAAACAACGGTAGTGTAGCGCCTGGTGTTCATGGTTGCGATTATAGTTGGAGATTCGTGCCGCGTGCAGGGTGCCAATGTGGAAGGCATCTCCGATACCGATACCACTTGCAAGTGGTGTACGTAATCGGCCTCGGGGAGTCCTCCTACAGCATGTTTTCAACAAAGCAATTTGGTGTCAGCGCGCAACGTGCGCGCACAAGTTGTATTTACCGTTGTTGGCACGTAGATGCGCTAAACTCCCCCCTGGGTTTTGCGCATCTACGTGCCAATTGGGTGTTCGTGGTTCGTGACGTTCGCTATGCGCTGTTGGCGTTGCCGCGACATTGATGCGCTGCGATTGCGTCGAAAGCTTTGGTTAGAAACACGGTAGCATAGTGGGTGGCCGTTTTCTACACACTTGTTGAAATATGTAGACGGCGGGAGATTGGCCGCGAAGAGGCACGAAAAGACGCGAAAGGGGGAATCAGCTTGCGGAGGATGGCTAGTGTTCTGTCAGTCTTGAATTGATGGGTGGCATGCTTTCACGCGGTAGCG
>CAZTWS010000065.1:17073-27787 GCA_964618225.1 uncultured Planctomycetaceae bacterium | reverse complement strand
AGCTCGAAGAGAGTCGTATGGCGCTCGTGCGTTCGCTGCGGGGCGCGGTTCAAAGCATCACGAGAAATGGGGGTGGAGCATGAAGCTAAACACCCCATTACTAGGAATCGTTGATTGCTATATCGACAGCCGCAACCAAGATCGTCCGATTGGCCATGAGTTGTCACCAGCAACGCGAACTCACTACGTCGAATGCGTTAACTCGTTCCGGCGTCACTTGGGTCGCGAGCCAATCATCAACGATTTAAGGCCCGAGTATGTCAATCAGCTATTGGCTAAATTACTCGAAAGCGGACTATCGCCCTACAGCGTGAAAAGCGTACGGACGGGACTGCGTGCCCTGATGCGATTCGCAAAACGTGAGGGCATCATTGACGTTGACCCCGAGCGACTACGCCGCGTGCATTGCCCGCGGCTGGAAGTGAAGGGCTTCGGCGAAGCGAGCATGCTCCACTTGCTGGCCTACGTCGCGACTCTTCGCGGCAAAGTTCGCAACGTGGGCGCTCGCAAGAGCGTCTATTACACGGCCATGTTACTCACGATGTGGAACATTGGTTGCCGCGTGGGCGATGTGCCGAGAATCGAGGTGGCCAAGTTCGATCCTAACGGGCGACTGTGGGTGTTCGAGGTAAAGACTCGCAAGTCGCGATGGCATCGGTTGCACGATACGACAACGCAAGCGATTGCCGCCTGCATTGCCGAGTCACCAGAACGGGAGCTAATTTGGCCCGGTCATCGAACAGGCCGAGCGTTGGGGTTCTGGTTCTCGGAAACGATTAAACGCGCGGGACTCTCGGGCACTTCCCGCTTCATCCGGCGAGGCGCATCGAGTGAGTTGGACCGGGCCCAACCCGGCATGGGCTGGCGATTCCTGAACCATTCGTGCCCGCGCGTGTTTGAGGACCATTACCGCGATACAGAGATATGCCAAGACGATGCGCTCGCACCGCCCGAGTTGCCAGTGCATGAAGCGGTAGCGCGTATCTGTGCCCCAAAGCGAAAGCCAAAGCGAGTTGCAGAAGCCAAGCCGAAACCCGCGAAGCCGGTATTCACTCATGCAACCGAAGTTCCGTTAACCGATGAAGTGCGAACGGCATTGCTGGTTCACCCGTTGACGGATGTTGAGTTGGCATTGCTGGTCGGCCACTTAACGGCGCACGGGATTAGTCAGAGCAAGCTAGCCGGATGGTGGGGAGTCGCGTTCAAGCGTTACCAGGACTACCGCTACGGCTACCGAGAGATAACGCTCGCATCGGCTGACAAGCTACGGCGCGCGTTCGACCTACCATTGCAGAGTCGGCCCGATGATGGCGTAATTCCGCTCGGTAGCCTTCCCGCTACGCCAGAGATTGCAGAGGCGCTAACCGCCCCATCGTTCGGAGCGAATGAACTAGATTGCGTGGTCAGCTATGCCAAGCGGCAACTTGGAATACGCAACTGGAAGCTAGCACACAACATTGGATTCCATGCGAATTATGTTCAGAGGATGCGCGCAGGATCGTTGCCGGTTTCCAGCGGTATGCAGGAAAGATTACGCGAGTTGTTTGAAGTCTAACCACCACCACCCCGCCGATCGTGCCCGCGGTAGTCGGCTAACCAACACTCTATCAATACAGGATTCAAAACATGAAATCTCCAACCAAAACCTTTACTCATGCCGACGTGCAACGAATTTTCAGCGTGTGCGGTGAACCCAATCGCATCGATGCCAGCGAGTTCCTGACGACGTTCCTGCGAACCCAGTGGGAATCTGGCAAACGAACCCGGGACGTGCTGCGCATGCCTGAGTTCGAAGCGGCCATGCAGCGTTTATTGCAGCAAGTCATCCTGGCAGCAGGAGGTGCGGTATGACGAATACCCTCAAATTCGTTGGTGATGAAGTTCTCATTCCAGCCGACCAACTGTATTGCTGCGTGCTGGTTCCATCGGGTCAAGTAGTGGCTAGATGCTTTTATCAATACGAATCCGAAGGCGTAGCGAAAGGTTGGAACAATATGCGGGTGGACGACGAGGACACGGCGGAATCGATGACCGCAGAGGAATGGCGCAAGCGGTTCAGCAATCACTAGCGTCGACGGCTAGCGGTCGCAGTTTAGTTACTCCCAACCCCGGCGGGCAGGGCCGGGGGATTTTATGAAAGGAAAGCGATGAGCGACGAAATCACCTCGCGAGGTTCCCTAATGAAGATTGCCGTTATCGCTACTGCGATCGTGTTAGCTGCGATCCGGCCATTCCTCGCACCGCATCCGGTCAGTTTGCAGGGCAGCTACGAAGCATTGGCCCATCTGTTTGTAGGCGGCGTGATCGGCGCGTGGTTCGTCACGAGATCACGCTGGCTACTGTTTATCGCAGTCGGCTTGACCATCGTTGAGGTGGTCAGTGCTGTTGGCGGTTCGTTTTTACACTGAAGTATCAGAAAGGAGTTTTTTAAGGTGAGCGACGAAATCAAAGTACATGTTGTTAAGTACCCCGACCGGGCGAATCTGGTCATGCGATATAAGGATCCTTACAACGGCCGACAAGTCCAGCGTTCAACAGGCACAACGATTCACAAGGAAGCGCTGAAAGTAGCAGCTAAGTGGGAAGATGATCTGCACAACGGCCGCTACAAAGCCGCGTCGCGCGTGACATGGGAGGAGTTCCGCGACAAGTATGAATCGGAAGTTGCAAAAGGTTTAGCGACCGGAACGCAAACGCGAATCTCCGGCGTGTTCGATGCCATCGAAGAGCATATCAACCCGGAGCGTGTCCGCGACATCACGCCTGAGCGACTGAGCCATTACGTCAAGAAACTCCGCAAGGCTGGTTTGAAAGAATCGACCATTGCCAGCCACCTTGCACACTTCCGTGCTGCGCTGGGTTATGCCGTTGAATGGGGCTACTTGGCCAAGCTCCCCGCCCTGCCCCGTCAGCATCGCGTAAAACGGGCGACCACGATGAAAGGGCGACCAATCACGCTGGAAGAGTTCGAGCGCATGTTGGACAACGTGGAGAACGTGGTAGGCTCTGAGGTTGCCGACTCGTGGAAGCAGCTATTACGCGGCCTATGGTTTTCAGGGCTACGGCTCAGTGAGGCCCTCGGGCTGTACTGGGATAAAGCAGACTGCCCCGGTGGTAAGTGCCTGGAAGTCGAGATGAGCGGCCGTAGGCCAATGCTGGTGATTCCTGCCGCACTCGACAAAGCGAACAAAGAGCGGTTGTTGCCGATGGCACCGGAGTTCGCTGAGTTCTTGCAGGCTATTCCCGATGACGATCGTACCGGCCCTGTGTTCAACATTCAGCGTAGGCGCGAACGGTACGAAGGTAACATGCGCTTGATTCACGTATCGGCCACGATCAGCAGCATCGGCAAGAAGGCGGGGGTCAAAGTGAACCATGACACCGGCAAAACGGCATCCGCCCACGATCTACGCCGATCTTTCGGCCAGCGGTGGGCGGCTCGTGTTATGCCTCAGATTCTCATGCAGCTAATGAGGCACGCCGATATTTCGACCACGATGAAGTTCTACGTGGGTCGAGAAGCGGAAGCGACCGCCGACGTTCTATGGGCAGCGGTTAAAGGTACCAATTTAGGTACCATGCAGCCCGAGAGTGCAAAAAACTAAGCTGGGGAACTAGGATTTGAACCTAGACTAAAAGAGTCAGAATCTTTCGTGCTGCCGTTACACTATTCCCCAGTATTTGGCGTGGCCGCTGCCTCCGATGGGCGTGGCCGAGCCCATGCAAATCTATGCGCTACGGTACGCGCCGGTCAATACCGCCGGCGCGCGGCACCTGCCAGCAACGAAAGACGCCAGTTTGGCGGCGTTTCGTAAGGGAATCGTTCATCTATCGACTTTGCTTCTCGGTCCTATTTGCTACTTTGGCTCAGGGCACCAATTTGCCAAAAAAAGCTGGCCGCTCGCTCGGTTAATAGAAATTCCACTCGTGGAGGGCAAGAGGACCACACTGAATTGACCAACCGGCCCGCATGCGAATAGTTGACGCTCCGCGCGAGTCGCTTCTAAAATATGTGTTTCCCGGCATTTTTCGTTCCGCAAGGATTCGGCGGCTCACTTTCGACGTCCGCCGGGCGTGGTGTCATTATGGCTTTTTTGGAACTTGTTCGCGGTTCCGCGCCCGGTGCGCGATTCGAGCTCGATAGCGATATCTCGGTCATCGGCCGTAGTGCCGAGTGCGAGGTTCCGGTCGATGCCCCGGCCGTCAGCCGGCGGCATGCGGCCATTGTTCGAGATGGACAGGGCTTCTACATCGAGGATCTCAAAAGCCGTAATGGGACGATCCTCAATGAGAAACCAGTCCTCGAACGCACCCTGCTAAAAGACGGCGACCGATTCCTGGTTTGCGATCAGGAATTCTTGTTTTTTAGCACCCGTGGCACAGGACTCATGGACCCCATGCGATTCGTGCAAGAATCGAGCGTGGCCGAACTGATCGACGACACCAAGCTGCCTTCAAGCCGGGCGAGCGTCATGGCGACGTTCGATGTGAGCGGCAAAAGTGCAAGCTGGGGTCTTTCGGCCAAGCCCGAGGTCAAGCTCGCGGCGCTGCTCGAGATCTCGAACAACCTGGCCAAAACGCTTTCCATGTCGGAAATTTTACCCAAGCTGCTCGACAGCTTGTTCAAAATCTTCGTGCAGGCCGATCGCGGTTTCGTGGTCATGCGTACCAAGCCGGATGGTCCGCTCGTGCCGGTGGCGGTTAAAAACCGTCGTCCTGGCGACGAGGAGCGCATGCGGATCAGCCGCACGATCGTGGAAGAGGCCATGACCTCTAAAACGGCGTTCCTCTCCGCCGACGCGGCCACCGACGAGCGTTTCGGCATGGCTCAAAGTATTGCCGACTTCTCGATTCGCTCGCTCGTTTGCGCCCCGATGATCAGCAGCGATGGCGAAGCGTTGGGCGTGATTCAAATCGATACGCTCAATCAGCGGGCTCGGTTTACCGATGAAGACCTCGAAGTGCTGGCCAGCGTTGCCAGCCAGGCGGCCGTTGCGATCGACAACGCGAAAATGCACGAGCAAGTGATAGCCCAGCGCGCCCTGCAGCGCGATATGGAGCTTGCTCGGCAAATGCAGCGCACGCTGCTGCCATCGAAGCCGCCGCAGGTGCCTGGGTACTTCTTCTTCGATTACTACCAGGCTGCTCGCCAAGTTGGCGGCGATTATTTCGACTACGTGCAGCTTCCCGGTGGGCGCTATGCCGTTATTGTGGGAGACGTTGCCGGCAAAGGCGTTCCCGCCGCGCTCATGATGGCCCGGCTTTCATCCGACGTGCGGTTCTCGCTAGCCAGCGAGCCCGACCCGGCCAAGGCGATTCAGCAGATCAACGAAGGATTTTCCCATCACGATTGGTCCGATCGGTTTGTGACGATGATCGCCGCCGTGCTCAACCCGGCAACCAACGAACTAACGATGGTGAATGCCGGCCACATGGCACCGCTTTTGCGCCGCAAAGGGGGCACGGTGCTGGAAATCGGCGAAGAGGCCACCGGTTTGCCGTTAGGCGTCGCGGCGGGCTACGAATACGAAGCCTACACTCAGGTGCTGGAGCCGGGCGACGTGCTGACGCTATTCACCGACGGTTTCAGTGAAGCAATGAATGCAACGCGAGAGTTATATGGCCTCGATCGACTAAGGACACAAATCAGCTCGCCCGCGCTGAACGTCGCCGAATTTGGGCAACACATCCTCGAAGATGTTCGCACGTTCGTCGATGGAGTCGACCAAAGCGACGACATGTGCCTCGTGTGCTTCGGGCGGATGGAAAGTTAAGGCTTGGAGCTGAGTGAAGGTATTCTTCCAGCTCTCTACCCTTGGCACACTCCGCCCTCTGCATTACGACCAGTTCACTTCGAGCAAATTCTCGATGCTCTCGACACCGTCGATACGGCGGATCGCTTCCTGGGCCATCTGCTTTTGGAAGAACGATCGCACACAACCCTTGAGCACCACTCGGCCCTCGGCCGCTTCAAAGCGAACTTCCCGAAACGGAACATGCGGGTTGCTCGTGAGCGCTTCGTGAATTTTCTCGAACAGCGGCGGGGTAATGGTAGCGGTGCTCATGGCAGGGGCGGAGGATTTAGGTGGGATGTACCGGGCGAGTTTCTAAAAAGTAGCACCGCAATGCGCGTAGTGAGGCACAAGCACCACACTTTTTCAGAAATGATGGCGTACATGGCCCTAAACGGAGACGCTTTTGCGTGTAGAAACGCCTGTAGCGGTTTTTACGTGGCAGGGGCAGCTAGAACGTTTTTTAAGTTCGTGGACTGGTTTGGGTGGAAATCCCTACTGGATAGGCAGTCCCACTTTGCGAAGCAGGAGGGATGCAAGTGCCATCGGTCGCGCAGCGACCAAGGAATGTAGCCGGGGACGCAAGTCCCCGGGATACGAGGAGCCTGAAACTGAAACGATCTAGCCGCGTAGCGGCGGCGGAAGAATTTAGCTTCGCCGCTTCGCGGCTCCCAATCATCAGGCGTTCGACTGTTCCGGGGACTTGCGTCCCCGGCTACGCTCTTTCGTCGCTGCGCGACTAATGGCATGCGACGAGCAACTGGAGCACGCCCCAGGAATTGAAAAAACAGAGCGTTGCACCTGTTACCCAAATCAAGTATCGGTACACGAACTTGAAAAACTCTCTAGCCCTGTAACCAGCCCGGCAATTGTCCGGCAGGGGGAAGCTTGACGACCGTGGCGGAGATGATCGCCGGCAGTTGGCGAACTTCAGCAAGCGCCTCGGCCGATGGCTCGGCATCCAGATTGAGAACACCGACCGCTTCGCCACCGGGTGTAGCACGGCCGACCGCCATTTGCGCGATGTTCACACCATGCTCGCCGAACACGGTGCCGACAGAACCAATGATGCCGGGCACATCTTTGTGACGGAACACGAGCAGCAGGCCGTCGAGGTAGGCTTCTAGCCGGAAGTCGTCCAACGCCACGAGCCGCGGCATGTGCTGGCCAAAAATAGTTCCGGCCGCTTTATGCATGCCATGGTCGGTCGCGATCTCGGCCGTCATCGAAGAACGAAACGACCCCATTTCGCTGCGCGATTCTTCGGTGAGTTTGATGCCGCGTTGCTTGAGCAGCATTTCGGCATTTACAAGGTTCACTTCCTGGTCGAGTTTGCCCTGCAGCAAGCCAGCGGCGAACACGGCCGTGAGAATCTTGGTTTCTTTATCCGCAATTTCGCCACGATAGAGCAGGCGACAAGAATCAACGCCCGTGGGCTCCATGCCGGCGAGCAGAATGCCCAGGCGATAGGCCACATCCAGGTAACCGCGAATCGATGCCAGCGTTTTCGAGTCGAGCGAAGCCACGTTGACGGAGTGGCGAATGGCACCGGTCGTTAGATAAGCCACCAGCAACTCAACCGCTTCCACAGCAACTTGGGTTTGAGCTTCTTCCGTACTTGCTCCAAGATGCGGCGTGCATACGACGCCGGGAAGGCCGAACAGCGGGCTATCGGTGCAAGGCTCGGAAGCGTACACGTCGAGCGCGACGCCGGCGATTTTTCCCGACTTAAGCCCTTCGGCCAAAGCCGCTTCGTCGAAGATGCCGCCGCGAGCCGCATTGACCAGGCGGACCCCTGGCTTGAGCTTTTCGACTTGATCCGGGCCAATGAGGCCGCGGGTTTCGTCGGTAAGCGGTGTATGCACCGTGAGATAATCGACCCTGGGCAACATATCGACCACGGTGTCGACCAGCTCGATTCCTAGTTCAGTGGCTCGCTCGCGTGACATGAAAGGATCGAAGCCAAGAACCTTCATGTCGAAAGCCAGGGCGCGCTTGGCGACCGCAAGGCCGATGCGACCGAGGCCCACGATGCCGAGCGTTTTGCCCGCGACTTGGGTGCCCATGTATTTACTGCGATCCCACTTGCCGGCTTTGAGGCTTTCGTAAGCGGGCGCGATGTTTCGCGACATGGCGAGCATAAGCGCGAAGGCGTGTTCGGCGGTGCTCAGCGTGTTGCCGCCGGGCGTGTTCATCACGACGATGCCCGCGCGGGTAGCCGCTTCTTTATCGATATTGTCGGTACCCACCCCGGCGCGCACGATCGCCTTGAGGCGACGATTCCCCGCGAGCGATTCGGGCGTAATTTTCACGCCGCTACGGCAGATGGCTCCGTCGAACTGCGTGAGCGCCTCGCGCAGGTCGTCGCCTTTCAGACCAGTACGGACTTCGTATTCGATTCCCGGCGCGGCCTCCAGCATATCGAGGCCTTCCTGAGCGAGCGTATCGAGTGCAATAACGCGAGGCATATTTTTCGATGCCGACGCAAACCGCCCCGTTCACCTTCGGTAATACCGATCGCGTGCCCGAGCGATTCACACCGCTGCATCGTTCCTTATGAATTCTGGTCCTTAAACTCAATCATAAAATCGCGAAGCTTTTCAACACCCGCACGCGGCATGGCGTTGTAAATCGAAGCACGAATGCCGCCCACCGAACGATGGCCCTTGAGATCGGTCATTCCCTGGCTTGCCGCGGCTTTGACGAATTTGCTCGTCATTTCGTCGCTCGGCAAACGGAACGACACGTTCATCATGGAACGGCATTCTGGCTGCGCGTGGCCGGTGTAAAACCCGTTCGACTCGTCGATCACATCGTAGAGCAACTTCGACTTTTCACGATTCATTTGCTGCATGCGGTCGAGGCCGCCGATGTCGGTGATCAACCACTTAGTGACCAACATGAAAACGTAGATGGCGAACGTGGGTGCTGTGTTCCACAGCGATTCGGCCTCGGCATGCGTGTGATAATTCAAGTAACCCGGCAGCGATTCGCGGCTGCGTTGCAATAAATCTTTGCGGATCACGAGCAACGTGAGCCCCGAGGGACCGGCGTTCTTTTGAGCGCAGGCGTAGTAAATGCCGTACTTGTTCACATCGACTGGTCGGCTTAGGAAGTCGCTCGATGCATCGCACACAAGCGGCACGTTGCCAACTTCAGGCTCGTCTTGGAACTGCACGCCCTGGATTGTTTCGTTCGAGGCGAAATAAACATAGGCCGCCTTCGGGTCGATGCGCAGCTCGGAATTCGCAGGCACGCGGTTGTAGTTTTCCGCCTTGCCATCCCAAATAGTACGAATCTCGCCAAACTTGGGCGCTTCTTGAACAGCGTACTTGCTCCAGGAACCGGTAATGATGTAGTCGGCCGATTTGCAGCCGTCGCCCATCAGGTTCATAGGAACCATCGAGAACTGCAGTCGACCACCGCCTTGCAACATGAGCACGGCGTAATCGTCTGAAATGTTGAGCAACTGCCGCAGGTTGGTTTCAGCTTGGTGAATAATGTTCTCGAAAGTGCTGCTGCGGTGGCTGATTTCGAGGATCGAAGCACCGACGCCCGGTAAGGCCATCAGGTCGCGCTGTACTTCGGCAAGAACAGGTTCTGGTAAAACGGCCGGTCCGGCCGAAAAATTGTAAACACGCTGAGTCATGGAAACTGGTCGTCCGTGTCGTCCGTAAACAGGCGGAAGTCGCCAGACTTCGCAGCGTTCAACGGAAGGAAGATAGCCGAACTCTGACGAATTCCGCTACGCACTGGGAGGGGTTTGACACCCGGAATGCCGCCCATTGTAACCCGTTCATTGTGGGCTGACGATGGGTTATTTTCGGCCCGTTTTACCGCAAAGACACCGCCACCCGCCAGCCGGTTCGATCGACCGCGTGGCAAGCGAAACAGGCCACCCACGGGGCTGCGGCGCGGCCTCTTGGCTCCCTGCGAGCACGAACCGCAAGCAGCACGACTCCCGCACCACGCGTGTGCCCTGTAAAATCCAGGTTCACCCAGCCAACCCCGGCAGCATTGCCGCTTAGCAATCATTTGGAAGGAGTTTAATCGATGGGCAGCGTAGCGACGAAAACCGACCCGTTCGGAGCGCGGGATATTATCGACACCCCCGCTGGAAAAGTCGGTATCTACCGCCTGTCGAAGCTCGAACAAGCGGGCCTTGGCAACGTGGCGGCCCTGCCCTATTCCATCCGCGTGCTTCTCGAATCGCTGCTTCGCAACTGCGATGGCTACGTGGTCAGGGAAGACGACGTGAAGGCCCTCGCCGGGTGGCAGGCGGCTTCGCCAGCCCAGGTCGAAATTCCCTTCAAACCGGCCCGCGTTGTGTTGCAAGATTTCACCGGCGTGCCCTGCGTGGTCGACCTGGCCGCCATGCGCGCCGCCATGAAGCGATTGGGCGGCGACCCGAAAAAGATTAACCCGCTCGTGCCGGTCGACCTCGTCATCGACCACTCGGTGCAAGTCGATTACTTCAACTCGCCCGACGCGCTCGGCCTGAACATCGACATGGAATTCTCGCGCAACCGGGAGCGCTATGAATTCCTGCGCTGGGGTCAAAAAGCGTTTAACAACTTCCGCGTCGTTCCGCCGGGTACCGGCATCGTACACCAGGTAAACCTCGAGTACCTGGCCAAGGTGGTGTTCGTCGGGAAGGACAGCATTGGCCCCGTGGCGTTCCCCGATTCGCTCGTGGGCACCGACAGCCACACGACCATGATCGACGGCCTCGGCGTTGTCGGCTGGGGCGTGGGCGGCATCGAGGCCGAAGGCGTCATGCTTGGCCAACCTATTTACATGCTGCTGCCCGAAGTGGTCGGCATGGAACTCACCGGCAAACTCGCGCCGGGTGCCACCGCCACCGACCTCGTGCTCACCGTCACCGAACAACTGCGCAAGGAGAAGGTCGTCGGCAAGTTTGT
>CAZTWS010000065.1:0-17063 GCA_964618225.1 uncultured Planctomycetaceae bacterium | reverse complement strand
TTGGCCCCGGTGTATCGACGATGGCCGTGGCCGACCGTGCGACGATCGGCAACATGTCGCCCGAGTATGGTGCGACCATGGGTTTCTTCCCCGTCGACGACCAAACGCTGCGTTACTTGCATCAAACAGGTCGCACCAAGGACGAAGTGGAGCTCGTTGAACGCTACACGAAAGAGCAAGGCCTGTTCCGCACCGATAGCTCCCCTGTGCCGACATTCACGAAAGTGGTAAAGCTCGACCTCTCGACCGTCGAACCAAGTTTGGCCGGCCCCAAGCGCCCGCAAGATCGCGTGCCACTTTCGAACATGAAAACGATGTGGCGCGAAGCCCTGAGCACCGTTTACAATAAGCGAAACGGCTCGCAGGGCACGCCCGAAGGTCGCTGGGAAGGCGAAGGCGGACACAAAATTGATCCGAAGGGCGCGGCGCCAGCCGATCCGGCCGCTGAGCCACTAGACCCCGGTTTTGTCGGCGTACCTGTAACTTCCGACGGCAAGAATTTCGACTTGAAGCACGGCGATGTCGTGATCGCGGCCATCACAAGCTGCACCAACACGAGCAACCCGAGCGTGATGGTCGCCGCCGGCTTGCTCGCCAAAAAAGCTGTCGAAAAAGGCCTCAAAGTTTCTCCGCAGGTGAAGACCAGCCTCGCTCCCGGCTCGCGCGTGGTCACCGACTATTTCGACAAAGCAGGCCTAAGCACTTATTTGGATAAAGTCGGCTTCTACACCGTCGGCTACGGCTGCACCACGTGCATCGGCAACAGCGGCCCGCTGCCCGAACCGATTTCACAGGCCATCAAACAGAACGACCTCGTGGTATCCGGCGTCCTCTCGGGCAATCGAAACTTTGAAGGCCGTATCAACCCTGATGTGAAGGCCAACTACTTGGCCAGCCCGCCGCTAGTGGTTGCCTACGCGCTTGCCGGCACGACTGACATCAATTTTGAGAAGGAGCCAATCGGCCCGGGCAACAACGGCTCGCCCGTTTACCTCCGCGACATTTGGCCTTCGCAGACCGAAGTGCAGCAAGTGGTCGATTCGTGTGTGCTCCCCGAAATGTTCGAGAACCAATACGGCGATGTTTGGAACAAGAACGAAAAATGGAATCAGATTAAAACCAGCGAAGGGGAACTGTACGAATTCGATCCCGACAGCACGTACATTCAAGAGCCCCCGTTCCTGTTCGACCTGCCCACCGAACCGGCCCCGATCGCTCCGATTCGCGGCGCTCGTTGCCTGGCAGCGTTTGGTGACTCGGTGACGACCGATCATATTTCACCCGCAGGTTCTATTGCCAAAGACGGCCCGGCTGGTAAGTATCTCATGTCACTCGGTGTCGAGCCGCGCGACTTCAACAGCTACGGTGCCCGCCGCGGCAACGACCGCGTGATGACTCGCGGCACGTTCGCCAATATCCGCATTCGTAACTTGCTCGCCCCCGGCACCGAAGGCGGCGTCACACGTCACCTGCCCGATGGCGAAGCCATGTCCATCTACGACGCGGCCATGAAGTACAAAGCCGACGGCACGCCGACCGTGGTGCTCGCCGGTGCCGAGTACGGCAGCGGTTCCAGCCGCGACTGGGCCGCCAAAGGCCCCTTTCTGCAAGGCGTTCGCGCGGTGCTGGCCGCCAGCTACGAACGCATCCACCGCAGCAACCTCGTGATGATGGGCATCCTGCCGCTGGAATTCGAACCCGGCACCACGTGGCAATCGGCCGGCCTCAATGGCGAAGAAACATTCGACATTCCCGAGTTGGGCGACAACATGAAGCCGCGTCAGAAGGTAAAAGTGGTTGCCACTTCGCCCGACGGCACCCGCAAGGAAATCACCTGCACCATGCGAATCGACACACCCGTCGAGCTCGACTACTATCGAAACGGCGGCATTCTGCAAACGGTGTTGAGAAAATTGTTGCGGTCGTAATTCTTTAGGCCCAGTGCTTAAAGCCGCCTATATTGAGATTAGACGAGATATTCCCATGTCACAGAACCTGGAACTCCCTGATCCGATTTTCGACGCGCTTTACCAAGCTGCGGCAGCTAGCGGTACGACTCCGGTCGGCTGGATTGCTGCCCATTTACCATCGCCTCAGAAACCATACAAGCAGGCAGAAGCCAAGTCCCTTGCCGATTTACTGGCACCGTACATCGGAACCATCCATAGCGGCGGAAGAGAAACGCTCTCAGAAAATTGCAGGCAACGATTTGCCGACCACCTTGAGGTAAAGCGTCGCGAGGGAAGATTGTGACGCTTTGCGATACGGGACCACTCGTTGCACTTATCGATACAGATGACTCGAATCACTCTGTATGTGTGGCAACTCTGCCCTCTTTGCCTGCGATGCCATTAACCACTACATGGCCTTGTTTCACCGAGGCGATGTACTTGCTCGATCGTGCGAGCGGAATCGCAGCGCAAAACCAACTATGGCAAATGCTAGCCGATGGCGTGCTCTTACTACACTTACCTGTCGGGTTGGAATGGCAACGAATTCGAGAGTTGATGAACTTCTACGCGGATATGCCACTAGATTTAGCCGATGCCTCTCTGGTTAGTGCGAGCGAGGTGCTAAATGACAAAATTTTATTCTCGCTGGACCATCATCTTCGCGCAGTTCGCATAAACAGCACTGACTACCTCGAGGTCCGCCCTTAAGCACTCACCTTTCTACCTATGATCGTAATGAAATATCTCAAGACCATAATCATTTCGCTTTCTGTATTGTTCGCATTGCACTCCCAAAGACTTCTAGCCAAAGAGTTCTACATTGCCGGCTGGAACATCGAGAACCTGTTCGATACCGAAGACGACCCCAAAGTCTCCGGCGACGAGGAATACACTCCGAATTCTCCGAAGAAGTGGACCAAGGAACGGCTCGATATCAAGCTCGACAACCTCTCGAACGCCATCCGCAAAATGAACGAGGGAAAGGGCCCGGATGTCCTCGGCTTGTGCGAGGTCGAGAACCGCAAGGTGGTGGAAATGCTGCGCGACAAGCTGGCCCCACTTAGCCGCAAGTATGATATCGTCCACCAGGATTCTCCCAGCGATCGCGGCATCGATTGCGCGTTGCTGTACGACCCGGCCGTGTTTACGCTCGTTGATTCCAAATTCCACTTTGTCGATGCCGAGCGTACGCGTGATATCGTCGAAGCCAAACTGCACCGCGACAGCGGCGACCTGTTCGTATTCGTCAATCACTGGCCGTCGCGCGGCAACGACGAGTGGCAACGGCTCAAGGCGGCCGACGTCTTACGCAAACGCATCGACGAAATCCTGGCTGCCGATCCCAAGGCCGATATCATCCTATTGGGCGACTTCAACGATGAGCCTCACAACAAATCGATTAAGGAAAACTTGCGAGTCGCCACTTCCAAAGAGAACCTACCCGCAGGCAGCTTGTTCAATACGACCGCTTTTCTCGTGGACAATGAAAAGGGGTCTTATCTTTACAAAAACAAGTGGGAGCTGATCGACCATATCATTATTTCGCCCGGCTTGCTCGATGAAGCCGGCTACCAATGGAAAGACGGCAGCAGCGATCGCATCATTCGGCCGGAACTCATGTACCAACCACCCTACCCCGATGCGGTGGCCCGCCCCTCCACGAGCTACACGAGAAACAGCTTCCACAAGAACGGCTACTCCGACCATTTAGCCGTGGGTTGTGTGATCGTCGAGTAGAGTGGCTCAACGGTTTAACCAGCAGTGCTTGCTCCGCTTTGCGGTGCATTCCATGCACCGCCGTTTTACGATTTTCACGCCCACGTTACACTAAGAGTAGGCGGGCCGCCGTTCCTTTTCGCGCGGCAGCGGCCGGGCTCGTATATTTGCCCACTCGCCGCTGTCGGCTGCTCTTCTTGGCCAACATCGCAATGACGATTCAAATTGAATGCCCTGGTTGCAAAGCGACGATCTTTGTGGCCGATGAACTTGCCGGCAAACAAGGCCGTTGCGTGCAATGCGGCAATCGGATTACCGTTCCTGGGCAACAACCGGGCCGTTCCAGCGTTTCCGGCCTTACTCCTTCCCTGTTCGAAGCAACTCCGGAGTCGATGATTCGCGAGTTGCATCGCCGTCAGCAAAGCGCTTTGCTGCTAGTTTTCCCCCAGCCTGAGAAAGACTCCTACGACTTGGCGAACGTGCCCGATGGCGAGCTTAAGTGCATTGCGACCGAGGATATCAACCAAGCTCGATTCTCGGAGCTTGTGGCCAGCTTTGCCAAGCGATACGCGCCTCGGCGTAAGAGTATTCCCGGCCAAACGGTCGAAGAACAGCTCTACGAACTTAAGGGCGATCGACTCGGCATGAGCCTCGACGAATTCAAGCAGAAGTACGCCCGAAGCGGTGAAGGTGGGTTGAAGCTTCCGCTTGTATCCGACACGGCCTGGGGGACGAACAAAGCATCGCTGCACTCAGCCCCGTGGCACCAGCAAGCGGGGATCGTGAATGCACGCATCGATCTCCCGGCCGAAGATGATTCACCGACCGTGGCAGGCGTAAAGACCGAGCTAATGCTCTACCAGTTCATCGATGGCAAGCTATTCCGCATCGAGACGTCCTTCCCCACCGACCAGTTTCACTTGGTCAGCGAAGCAGCCGTTAAAAAATACGGCCCCGCCAACCACGAAAGCCAGAAGCCTCGCCAACTGATCTGGGAAAACCCGATTGCCGCGGTCAAGCTCACCCGCGGCTCGGTCCATCCGCGAGAAGCCTCTGTTTTGGAGCTTGTCCATCGACAGCTCATGGAACTGGCCGTCTCGCGCACGCCATCTGCTGCTGCGGATATTTGAATTACGCAGGTACGACGGGGGCGCTAAACCGCAAGCGTTGGGGGGGTGCGGAGTGGTGTGAAGGTTGGGGTTGTTGGTGGGGTAATGGATAGCGTGTTGTGGTTGGACGGCGTGGCCGCCGCCGCTAACGGGGTAACGACTATCAACTATCGACTAACAACAAACAAAAAAATGGTGGGCCCACTGGGGGCGGGATCCTGGGACGGCGCATGGGGATGCGACGTACGTGGGATACTGAACCCAACCGTCCGGTTTGGAACCTGCCTACTCATAGTCCGGGTAAACTGCGCCAGCGGAAAAATCCAAGCGCAGCGCCGGGAGCGCGCTTCAGGCAGCAACAAGCCGGGCGGCCATTTCATATGTGTACGAATATACACATTCGGTGGCCGTTTTCAAGTACTTATTTTCGGCCACGGGGAGGAATTAACCACAGGGCACGGAGGGCACGGAGAAGAGTTCGGAAGAGGTTTTTTGGAACGCTGATTGTCGCTAATCGGCGCTGATTGGGTGGGGTAATGTTTCTGGGGGAATTTTTAAGTTGGATTGGGATTCATGTTCCGAGCGCAATTCGTGGGTGCGGAAGCACCCACGCTACGGGCTAGGTGCCTTTGTGTCTTGGTGGTTAATAAAACTCTTCTAGGTCCTTCTCCGTGTCCTCCGCGCCTCCGTGGTTAATTCCCCCGAGCGCAATTCGTGGGGGCTACTGGTCGCTGAAGCGGACCAGCCCGTTGTGGTGATTTCACACTCTGCGATTTTTGCGTTTTGTGTAAGGCGTGAAAAGCGTAGACCTAGATGCGGTCGAGGTTTGATTTATAACGCTCCAGCACTTCGGCTGGCTCGAGATTGAACACGGCCCGGCCCGCGGTTGTCCATTCTCGACCGTTCCAGGTGAACACAGCGGTTGCCGCGCGTAAGTTGCCAACGGCTTCGACTTCTTCCATTCCGCCGCCTTCGATAGCCTCGAAGGCAATCGTCACGCCTACCAACCCCACGAGTTCCCCGTTTGCGCGGTCTCGGGCAAGCAGCACGCCGTCTTGAAAGGCGCAACTCTTCCAGGCTAATCCTCGTGGCTTGCCGCTGGCTGATGCCGTTTCGAAAAAAAGCGATTCTAAACTGGGGCGATCACGACGGAACTCACGAGAAGCCCGCTCGATACGCCGTCTGAACAGCGCTGGTCGTAGCACTGCCCACAACAAAGACGCGGCTACGATCAACAGCAGGACGAACGTCCAGAAAAGAAATCGAAACATGGGGCCAGTGTAACATGCCGCGAGCTACCGCTCGACCGGGGCTCCGAACAAAGGCCGGAACGACGTGGGGGCCGAAGGGGCTGATTCGGCAGGTAGCGGCAGTGTATCTGGCATTAATTCCGGCATGGGCCCCACAGGGGCTTCTCGCAGCGTTGGTTCATCCTCGGGCAATATGCCTTCGATCGCTGGCGTGTTCGACACACTGCCAGGCACGTAACTGGCGGGTGCATAGGGAGCCGCGCCACGAAAATCGTAGCTGTAGCCGCCGTCGGCATAACTTGCGTACGGTGGCTGCGGCGCGCACGGCAAACGAACCTCGTGGTGCGTACAGAAGCCTTTGCAATTAATTGGCCCCATTACATAACAAGCATGGTGGCCCGCGCCCCAGCCGTAGCCCGCGCACTGGCAGAAATTTCCCGGAATATTCCAATAGCCGATCGCCCAAGCGGTGGGAGCCATCGCCAAAGCGACGGCAAAAACGGCGACCAACGAAATTACTCGACGTGGCATAGCTCGGCCTCACGACACTCGGGTCAAATGCTACCCAGGCACATCGTAAGACATCGAACGTCGGGGCGGCTGAAAATTACGTTGCTCCGCCAAGGGCGCAAGCTTTACCCGCCCGTTACAACCGGCCTCCCAGTCGAATCTCTTTCTATTTTTTGTCCGCAGATGGCCGCAGAGAGGCTGTCCACGAGCGCGGTTCAGGGCAAACCACCTTTTCAAGGTAGGCCGTTAGCTGGCTGGACGGCGTTGCCGCCGCCGCTAAGGGTTCCGCTCGGCTCGGAAAACCTACTACCTGGCGAGGCATTCCTGAGCAACCGCCGAGTGAGGCTGGCTTAATCGTTGTAGTTATGCCGTTCGACGTACTCGGTAAGATAATGGCGAGAAATGAGCCGATCGACGTCGAAGATATGGGCCAACAGCGCGGCCCGAATCCACATGCCGTTTCTTGCCTGCCGGAAATACATGGCCCGTGGGTCGTTGTCTATCTCTGGCGGGACTTCTCCGAAGTGCTGATCGCGCGGGAACGGGTGCAAAATCGGGGCGTACTCGCGCATCCGACTGACTAACTCCGACGTCAGACAGTACTTGGAAAAGTCCATCGCCTCGAACGATGTCGCGTCGGCCGGGTCGTTGTGCTCCTTCTGAATGCGTGTCATATACAGTGCGTCGAGTTGCTCGATCACCGGCTTGCCGTCGAGATGCTCTTCAAACGATTCGACTTCATAAAAACGGACATTGCGATCCTTCAGCCGTTCCCGCAAATCGTCGCGCATCGCCAGCTTGGGATGGCTCGGCGAGATGAAAACCAGCCGCACGTCGTCGTACAGCGCGAGCAACATGGCCAGCGAGCGCACGGTACGGCCGCGGCCAATATCGCCGCAAAATCCGTAGGTTTTATGGGCCAGCCCCCTGGTGAGGCCCGAGTAACCTTGGCGATCGCGTAAATCTTCAAGCCGGCTGGCAGACGGTGAATCTTTCGGACTCGTAAACTGCAAAGACCGTTGTAAGGTGTAAATATCGAGCAAAGCCTGGGTGGGATGCTCATCGGCACCCGAGCCGGCGTTCAGAATCGGCACGCTGCGTTGCCCGCTCGATTCAAGATCGTTCATCAAATACGCACACGACTCGGCTAGCCGGGCAATCGGGCTGCGCATGATGATCGTATCGAAGTAGCTGCTGAACATGCGGATCGAATCGAACCGCGTTTCGCCCTTAGTTTCCGACGAGGTGCTTGGATCGCGCACTTCGTTACAGGTGACGCCAAGAATTTGGCAAGCCGCCATGAACGACAGGAAGGTCCGCGTCGAGGGCTGCGTGAAGTACAGCATGGCCCGCTTGTGCGGCAGTAGGTTGATCAAGAAATCCTGCCCTTCGCGGCTTTTTGACAGCAGCCGAATCATGTCGGCAATGCCGGCAAGCTCTTCCAAGAACGGGGCCGTGAACTGACCGGAAAAAATAACGTGACGAATCCGGCCATTGCGTTCAAACTCGGGCGATTTCATTCGCACCGGACGCTGCAAACGCGATTCATAGAGTAGCAGGTCGCGTTCGTCCTGCGTTTTAGGAGGCTTCATAAGAGGGGCGGTTGACATTTTGTCACCGGCGGCTTGGCCGCGTTGTGGGTGCAAATCTTTATCGCACCCACATGGTAACTTCGTCAAGTGCCGGCTTCGATCACGCTTATCAAGTTAGTGCTCTGTCCATGGTCATTTGATGGGTGGCATGCCTTCGCCTTCCGGGCGTAGGCATGCTTACCCGCTACCGCGTGAAAGCATGCCACCCAGCAATTCAAGACTGGCAGACCATTAGTACGTTTTTAGGTTTGCGGTTGCGTTGTGTCGTTCTCTGGTTGGACGGCGTGGCCGCCGCCGCTAAAGGGGGTTGGTTTGGCATCAATTCGGAAAAAGCTTAATCCGCCACGCGCCAGCGCACCTGGAACAGCCGCATCATTACGAGCACCAGCGCCGTGTTGTAGAAAATCGACCATGCAACGAAGCCAAAAAACAGCCATAAATTGCCAACCGTCACATGAACCGAGGGATCTTCACCGCGCGACACGTCCAGCGGCAACGCAAACGTGGCCGCGAAGGGGCTCATGATGCTCGTCAACTCGGCCGCATCCACTCCCGGCGATTTGGCCATGAAGGTGTTGGTGAAAAACAGCACCGCCAACGGTGCCATGAACATCGTGGCAATGATCAAATAGGTCGCAATCAAACTCGTTGACGACTTCTGAAACACGGTCGAGCAAAACAAGGCCGTCACCGCGGTGGTCACGCATGTGAGCAGCACGATGAGCAAGTAACCGGCCATCGTCGGCAGGTTCCACCAAAACGGAAGCGGCATGATGCACGCCAACAACACCGGCCACAGCAAAAACGACGTCAGCACGCTCGACACGCGTAACCCCGACAGCAGCTTTCCCCACAGCATCTGCCAGGGCGTCACGAGCGTCACGAGCAACAGGTCGAGCGTTTGCCGCTCGCGTTCGCTCGTCACGCTGCCAGCCGAAAACACCGGCCCCACCAGCATGTTGAACACCAACACATAAGAAATGTACCAAGCAGCATACTGAGGCCAGATGTACAAACAACAAGCCATGACGAATAGCGCCAGCACCATGCTGATCTGGATCACTAGCCGCAGCATCAGCGTTCCCTGGCTGAAAATTTCGCTGCGCATCTCCTTGTCGTAAATGGGGTTCACCCCTTCTTCCATGAACGTGGTCCGCTTGGGCGGCGCGAACCAACGATCGGGGAATTCATCGCGTTTGATGTATAGCCCTACGGCCTCACGGGCTTCCATCTCCAGGTCGACGACTTCTTTGCCTTCGCTCCCTAAATCGGGCGGATGCAAGAGCCGTTTGCAAACGTTCTGCCACATGAGCGCGACCATCGCTAAACAGGCAATTGGCACTACGGTAACCACCACGAGCAACCGCAACTCGCCAAGTTGCGACATCGCGTTCCACCCCAGCACGCTCAGCATCGCCAGCGGCAGAATCATAAGGTACGACACCACGAGCGACGCACTGGTACGCTTGAAGTAGCTACTGGCCCATAGGCTGATCATGCCAAACAGGCCCACCATTGAAATCATGCCGAGGTATGCCGCAAACACTTCGTACAACGACACACCGCCCAGCGGCAGGCACAGCATGACGATCGGCAGCGAGCACACCATGAGAATGCCGAGATGACATAGCGCGGCGAACAGCTTGCCTAGCACGATCGCACTTGGCCGCAACGGGCTGGCAAGCAGCATTTCGTAGCTCATGCGCTCTTTTTCGCCCGTGATTGCCCCGGCCGCAAAGCTGGGTGCCATGAGCGATGCCAGCATGAACTGCCCAAAGAAAAACAGGTTGACCAATCGCTTGGCCGCCTCGGGCTGGGCCATATCGAGCCGCTGCTCCTGCGGCCACGCCAAGAAAACCACGATGCCCAGCAGTGCCACATAGGCGAATAACAGCACAAACGCCCGCAGCATCCGCAGGTTCGTAAGAAGCTCATGCTGCAGAACGGGATTTTCGCGTAAATACATTACTAAAGATCGTCCGGTTCCAATCCCGTGCGTTTGGCAATTCGAGCCAGCATACGAGGGCCAATCTCATCGCGATCGTGAAAGGCGAACACGTAGTTTGGATATCCGGCCCGCTCCAGCACTCGATGCGACCCCGTTTGGCACTTCACCGACCATCCTATCCGAAGCAATGCGGCCAATACCTGGCTTGCTTTTGTCGAGCGCCATTGGCTCATGGGACAACCGCGAAAACATCGCCCACTTCCGGAACTTCTTCGCCGTGTTCTAACCTGTCTGCTAGCACACGAAGCGAAAGCGCTTTGGCACGTTCGATCGCTTCCTCTCGAGTATCGCCATAAGCAAGAACTCCCGGTAGATCAGCGATCTCGGCAAGCCAACGGCCATCGGTTTCGCGTTCGACTTCGATTTTGAGCATAATTAAAGCATATCGTCGCAAAATGCAGGAAGCAACAAACCAATCTGACATGCACCCTCAGTACTCCCGCGGATTCACCCTCCCTTGCACGCGGCTTGGCAGGCCCTGGATTCTCAAAAACCCTTCCGCGTCGGTCTGGTTGTAGCTGCCGCCCGCTTCCATGCTGGCTACATCCGCATCATACAGGCTATTCGGGCTCGTGCGGCCACGCACCAACACGTTGCCCTTATACAAGCCGAGCGTCACCTCGCCGTTCACATACTGCTGCACTTCGCGCGAGAACGCCATCAATGCGTCCATCTTCGGCGTGTACCAGAAGCCGTAGTAAACCATCTCGGCCACTTCGGGCGACAACCGATCGCGCAAATGCACCGCATCGCGATCGAGCGTCAACTGCTCGATTGCCAAATGGGCCGCGTACAATGCCGTCATGCCCGGCGCTTCGTACACGCCCCGGCTTTTCATGCCCACGAAACGATTCTCGACGATATCGATCCGCCCCACGCCGTTGCGTCCGGCGATCTTGTTCATTTCCTCCACCATTTCGAGCGCGCTTCGCTTCTTGCCGTTGATCGACACTGGCACGCCGCGCTCGAAGCCCACCGTTACCTCTTCCACCTTATCTGGCGCATCCTGCGGCGACACGGTCATTCCGAAATCAATGATCGACACGCCGTCCACGGCCGGGTCTTCCAACTTGCCCGCCTCGTAGCTAATGTGCAAGCAATTCTCATCCGAACTGTACGGCTTCGAAATCGACGCCTTCACAGGAATGTTCTTCTCGGCACAGAAGTCGATCATCTCCTTTCGCCCAGGAAACATGTCGCGATACTTCTGAATCCGCCACGGCGCGATGATTTCGATGCTCGGATCCAGCGCCTCGGCCGCCAATTGGAACCGGCACTGGTCGTTGCCTTTGCCCGTCGCCCCATGGGCAAACGCCTTGGCCCCCACTTCGCGGGCCATCTGCAAACAACACTTGGAAATCAGCGGCCGGGCGATCGACGTTCCCAGCAAATAAATGCCTTCGTACTTCGCCTGCCAACTAAGCACGGGGAAAGCAAAATCGCGGCACAACTCCTCGCGTGCGTCGATGATCCGCGCCGAAGCGGCCCCGCAATCGTGAGCCTTCTTCAAAGTTGCTTCACGGTCTTCGCACGGCTGGCCCAAATCCACGTAAGCACAGTGAACCTCGTAGCCTTCATCCTGAAGCCAACCCAAAATGACTGAGGTATCGAGACCACCCGAATAAGCAAGTACGCAAGAAGACATGGAGAATTAAACGCGGGGATACAAGGGAAAGAACGGGAATGAAACGCTTGAAAAAGACACAAACCGCCTATTGTGGTTCGCCAACCGTCGCCTGACAAGCCAATGACTGACAGCCGGTACCCGACGGTTTCCATCGTTCGCTCTCCCCGCCCAATCCATCTGCGACCATCTGCGAAATCTGCGGACAAAAAAGCCCCAGCAACATCGCAATTTGTGGCCGCGCCCCACCTACCGCGGCAATTTCTTCACTCGCAAATCCCGAAACCAGAAATTCGTCGTGGGGTCGTGTCCCTGAATGGCAATCACGCCCGGCTTGAGCCGCAATCCCTCGCGGGCGCTCTCCTTTTCAGGCCGTGTGTCGGTCCAGTCGCTCACCTGGATGCCGTTCACCCACACCGCCATGTGGGGCCCGTCGGCCACGATGGTTTTGAACAGCCATTCGCCGTCGTCGGCCATCACCAACCTTGCCGGTTGCCGACGATAAATGCCGCCCGTGCCGAAATCGGCCGGCTTCGAGCGGTCGCCGTCTTTGTACACGTTGTTGATCTGGCTCTCGTAACCGGCCCATCGCCCTTCGCGCAGCGTGCGAAAGAAAACGCCCGAGTTCAACCCTTTGCCGTCCACTTTGCATTGCAGTTGCAACACGAAGTTCGCAAACTCGGCCTTCGTCTCGATTTGCCCCGGCCCGTTCGTCACATGCAGTTCTTTCTCATCATTCACTTCAAACTGCGATTTCTCGGCCCGTTCCAAATTAAAACTTCTTAGGTCCCCCCGCGCAAGTAGCGGGCTCAACTCGAACGGCCGCAAACGAATGTTGCGAAATGCCACTGGTCCCGAATTCGATTGCAGCGCAATAAAACCGATCGGCGCGATTACATCCGCCTTGTAATCGGCCACCCGCTGGCCGTCGAGTTCCACCGTGATCCACTTGCCCCACACCGTCACTCGAAACGTGTGCCACTCATCGGCAGCGGGCGGCTTCTCGATCTGCGCCTTTTGCCGAGCAACCACACTTCCGGTCGGGTACGGATTATCGGCCGGCGCGATATTCAACTCGAGACAATCCTTCGCCGGATCCTTCGGCTCCGCCGCCGATCGCAAAAACACGCCGCTGTTCGTTGTTGCAGGCGCTTTGAATTCGAGCACCAACTCAAAATCGGCCCACTCCGTGGTCGACATCAAAAAACCGGGCTGCTGCCCGTCGGTGCGAATCTCGCCATCCGTCACTTCCCACTTCGCCTCGCCGATCGGCTTCCAACCGAACAGCGACTCGCCGTCGAACAGTTTGATCCATCCCAGTTCCAGCAGATCGACCGGCAACGCCCGCGGCAACGCCACCGCTTCACCACGGCTCACGCCACAAAGCATCGCAATCACCAACAACACGCTCAAACTCAAACAGCGATAACGCATTATCTTCCACTCAAATTAGCGTTCAGGTTTTAGCCACGAAAAGGCACAAAAGACACGAAAAGCATAAGGAACTCTAACAAAACCAGCGGGGACTGTCCCAATTTTGCGGAGTCTTCGGAGCAAAATGGGACTGTCTCCCTCTCTCAGTCGGTTTTGTTAGAGTTCTTAAGGCTTCTTTGAGCCTTTTGTGCCTTTTCGTGGCCATAGAAACAACTCACGCCTCGATTTCCAACCGAACCTCGCCCACCAGGCCGCCCGCCGACGAGCCCGGATCCAAATGTTCGACATCGATCTCGACCGCGTTATGCTGCTTGAGCAACGCCGTGATGTCAAACCGCCCGGCCGATTCTCCAAGCCGCACGAGGCCAAGCTCGTGCCCGTTCAAACGCACCGCACCGCTCGATCGGGGCGGCTCCACTACCAGCCATACGTGCTCGTGAGCTTCAAGATTCGTGGGGCAATTGAAGGTACGCGTGTAACGCACCGTGCCAAGAAAATCGGGCCCCAGCACACCGCCCCAATCGGCCGGCATCTGGCACCGAATGCATGTCGGCAAATCCTCCGACCGCGGCTCTCCGCCTCGCTGCTGAACGAGCGGCTGCACTTCCCAAGGCCCGCGAAGTCGAATCGTGTGCATCGAACTCAAAGCGTTAAAGTAGCCGCCCTCCGTGAGGTGAATCTCCCCCTCATCCAGCGAGCCGGGGCGTCCTCGCCTCCGAGTGCAAAGTTATTACCACCGAACCGCAAATGGATATTGGATGATTAAGCCGTCCCGAGAATTCAGCCCGCACCACGGGGCCGAGGACGGCCCGGCTCGCTAAGAGAACGCTATCTCTCCGTTCTCGGCCCTCGACCCTCGATTCTCCCCCTACTCCTGCAAAAAGTGCTGATTCACCCGCACCTGCCGAATCGCCCGGCTATCCGGCTCATACGAACGAACCAACACCTGCACCCCGCGCAACGGCCGATCATACGGTGGCGTCGTTTCCCGCTCGCCGGGATCATCGGGGCCGAGACGTCTGTCTGGGACATACGCTAATGTTGCCGGGTCTCTATAGACCCCTATATCGTCAAGACCATTAGTTCCTTCATCGATCTCGGTATCGCCATCTTCATTGATACCATTGTTCTCATAATGGAACGACCACGTATCGTACACGCTATAACCCGGCGACAGTCCCGCACCGAGCACGTTCGACACACCTCGCGGTTCTGCAAACCATGGCACAACCCACGATGTGGTTGGAGCAACTATTGGCATCGTAGCGGCCGTATACGGATAGACGTACCCCATATCGACGTACGCTCCTTGCCCGACGAACTCAAACCCGTTCCCAGGCTGACCTACCTGTCGATTGTAAGCATTCTTCCACCCTGGATCGGTCGGTTGTAACACGGTCAATGCGGTTGATGTATTCCCAGGAATATCTCGCCGACCATACAATGGCGCACCCGGGTCATATACACGTAAATCAAAACCGAGCACCTCGGTCATCATCACATCCTGCCCGCGCCGCGAACCCCACAATGGCGCAGGCCCTACACTTAAGCGCACTACTTGGCCTCGCTCGTTAAGCGTCGCATTGGCTGTCGCAGGGATCCCGCCTGGCGAAGGAGCGTCGGAAACATACGCAAACGGCCGAGCAAGAAACTGCCCCGTCATATATACATCAGCAGGCACTGTAGGTTTGAAACCACTTACCATCGACGCATTGAAATTAGCAATAGTGCCGATCAACGCCCGCCATGCCGCATTTGCCGAATCATTTAACTCGGGATCGGTTACAAACCTTACTCCAGCATCGGTTCCCGAATAACCTTGGCCATTCGTTACGAATACGAACGGGAAGCTACGCGTGCCCGTCGCCGGGTTAAAGCCAAAGTGCCCGAATCGATTTTCGCGTTTGGTAAGATCGCCCAGCGTGTTGGCCATGATCTTCCAACGCTGGATGTTTTGATCCCACTCCAATCGCACCGATAAATCGTAGCGATCCTGAAATGCGATGATCGCGGCAATCGCCTCGGCAACATTTGCCAAGCCTACCGAGTTGGGAAGCACACGAACCAATCCCGGCTCGGCCTTGATCGAACGACCCGTATGCGTAAACGGGATTTCCTGGCCATTGTTGTTCGTTAAGCTATAAGGATTCAACCACGGCGCAATCAGGAACGTGCGGCGATAGACTGTGCGAATGCCCGGCTCGCCAAAGAAACGTTCCGTGTCTTCACCAGCAGCAGTTGCGGGGTTCTCAACACAGAACCACACAACCTCTGCCAAGGGAGATGCGATGGTAGTGCTACCCCAGGCAGGTGTATTGTCATTTACATCGAAGGCGTTGGCCGTATTCCCCGAACGCACATTCGTTGGCATCCGCCCCACAAATGGCTCGTGCTCGTTCCGCGTTGTCAGCATGAGTATATCGTCGTGGTCGCCAAGGCCGCCCGGTACGAAACTATTCGTATTCTGATTTCGATAATGCGCTTCGATCTCGCGCGTGGTGATCTCGCCATTCGGCACTGTGCCATCGGCTCCATCCAGTCCCACATTATTTCTCGGGATTGTCGACTGCGTTGGGTCCAAATCCGGCTGACCGTCCCCGTTAGTATCCCCAATAAAAACAAGCCCGCTTGGGTTCTGATCCGTCCAAACCCCTTCGATCACCTCGATATACCCGTGGTTCGACTCGGGTCGCTGCCAGGTGACGCCGGGGCAGGTGGCACCCTGCAGATCTTGCTGCAGCGTGTTTCGCAACTGCCGCAGCTGGTTACTCATTTCGGTCGTGGCGCGACGTCGGCTCACGCTGCTGGTAACATTGGCAAACAGCGTCACCACGGCCGCCATCATCACGAGCGTAATCGCCATCGCCACCAGCATTTCCACCAACGTAAATGCCTGGCGTTTCGCGAATTTTCTTGCCGACAGCCGACAGCCGACAGCCGACAGCGAACAAAGTTCATACATCAGAAAAGACTCCTCTCGACCCCGCCGCGGGCCCCGGATTGCGGCAAAGGCTCTGTCCTACCTATTATTGCACCTCACCAAGCCAAGAGTGTCAAGAAAAGCCCCCACGACCGAGCATAATGTAGCCATCTCGCTCCCCCCCAAAAACCGCCCAAAGTAGCAGGCACACTCCCTACTCCTCGCTCCTCGCTCCTCGCTCCTCGCCCCCCACCGCCGCCAGCCTCTCCCTCCGCTCCGCAACGAGCGAAGCAATAATCGACACCGCGAGCAGCCCCACGATCACCGTCAGCGACTGCCAATGCTCCGGATGCCAACCGAACAGGTAGTTCAGGATCATCTTCGTGCCAATAAAAATAAGAATCGCGCTCAATCCGTAGCTCAAATACCGGAACAGGTTCATCACCCCGGCCAACAGGAAGTAGAGCGCCCGCAGGCCCATGATGGCGAACACGTTCGAGGTGAACACCACGAACGGTTCCTTGGTGATCCCGAAAATTGCAGGCACGCTATCGATCGCGAACACCACGTCGGTGCTCTCGATCACCAGCAGCACCAGGAACAGCGACGTCACGAACAGCTTGCCATCCATCCGCACGAAGAACTTATCGCCGTGCGAACCCGAAGCCACCCGCAAGAAGCGCCGAGCCACGCGAAGCACGATGTTGTCTTCGGGGTTTGCTTCGGACCCATGCGCCGTGGCCAGCTTGATGCCCGTGTAGACCAAGAACGCGCCGAAAATAAGAAACATCCACTCGAAGTGTTTCAGCAGTTGGCTTGCCACCAGAATGAACGTCAGGCGCATCACGATCGCGCCCATGATGCCCCAGAACAGTACTCGATATTGATACTTGAGCGGCACGCCGAAGTACGAAAAGATCACCACGAACACGAACACGTTGTCCATCG
>CAZTWS010000064.1:0-27792 GCA_964618225.1 uncultured Planctomycetaceae bacterium | reverse complement strand
TCAGGCAGCAACAAGCCGGGCGGCCATTTCATATGTGTACGAATATACACATTCGATGGCCGTTTTCAAGTAGGAATTTGCGGCCACCGGGGTTATTTAACCACGGAGGCACGGAGGGCACGGAGAAGAGTTCGGAAGAGGTTTTTTGGAACGCTGATGGACGCTAATTGTCGCTGATTGGGTGGGTAATGTTTCTGGGTGAGTTTTTAAGTTGGATTGGTGAGGGTGAGGGAGCCGCTACTTTTCTAAACTTCGGTGGCTTCCAGGGCATCACTTGGGTTGTTGCGCGACACGTTTTCGAAGTCGCCGCGGAGGGCTTTTAGGGCGTATCGTTCTTGATTGATTTCATCGGCCGTGCGGACGCCGAGTTTTCTCAGTACGGGGAGTGGCGGGCACCAGCCTTGCAGCGCGTGTTGCAAGAAGAATCCCTGTACGACCGCGGGAATCACGAGGAATTTGCGGCTTCGGGTGATGCCCAGCGTGAGGCCCACCAGAGAGAGAGTCGAGGCCATGGTTTCCAGGCAGCGCTCGACATCCCATTCGTAGTCGAGTTCTTCGAGTCGATGGTCGATCGCCTGCCGGTTGCGAGCCACGCCAGCGATATTTTGTCGCGTTTGCTCGGCGATTTCCTCGTTAATATGTTCACACGTGTTGTTGGTAACACGCTCTGCGGTAGCCGGTAACATGGCATGTCCTCCGTTGAAGTTGCATGTTGATTGCAACGGAGAACCGCAAATTGTATGCCGGTGGTGTGCCCTAGGGATGTGACGCCGCTAATCGGTGGTAGCTGAACGCTCTGGTCGTACTTAAGTTGTGACATTGTTGGCTTGCCCAGCAGTGTGTTTTCTGGCCGCCAGCTTGTGATGGGAAGTAGGGGGGAGTGGTGGCTGTTAGCCATTTTCAGTTAGATGCTTTTTTGATGAAGATGCTGCAAAGCCTGGGCTGGCAGAGCACTGCTGGGCAAAGCATTTACGTGTTCAGGCGTTGAATGAATTCTGTGGGTGACATTTGGATATCACGCAGAATGCTTCGGAGTGTGCCCACTTTTAGCGAGCGGTTGCCGTAAACTGGAACTGAGGTTCTCGATTCTTTGTAGGCAAGAAAGTGATGGCTGCCGCGCACTCGCAGCAGCGTGAAGCCCTGCTTCTGCAGAAACTGCACCATCTCGTGCCCGGTGACACGTGGCAGCTTAGGCACGAGCTAATTCCGCCAGGTCGAGGTCGATCGTGCGAAGCGCGGGGTGGGCTACGCGGCTGAGGGCATCGTCCAGGCCGAAGGTTTCGATATAGCCTCGGATGGCCTCTTTAAGATCCTCGATGGCTTCGTTTTCTGTTTCGCCTTCGCCGTACGCGGGGATATCGGGAAGGCGAGCCGTGAAGCCGCCTTGGTCAGGATCAGGGATGAGTTCGATGGTGAGTGGCATTGGAGTCCTCTTCATCAATTCTAGCAGGAAAGCAGATCGAGGGTGGAGAGATCTTAGGCCGGGCATGAATGCCGGGTTTGTGTTGGTCAATGAAATTTCCCCCTGTGCCTGCCGCGGCGTCGCCACGGCAGGCACAGGGGGACGGGGGGTGGGCGGTTCGCGTGACCCGGCATGAATGCCGGGCCTAAGATCGCCTATGGCTACGCCGCACCGACAATCGGCGTGGGGAGTTGGCGCGAAGTTATAGCACAGTCGGCCGAAAGTGGCACCGGACACCGGGCAGTGGACTCGATTTCACGTTGCTACGATTGCCGTGCTCTTGATGCAAACGTTATCCTGTTTATCAGCAGGCCGACCACGCCAACCGCGGTTGGCAAGACTACTAAGGACATCGTTGTAATCGCGCCCAACCCAGCCCATGCTCTGGACTCCACGCCTCCAAACGCATAAGCGTACAGGTTAAGGCCGAGATAGCAACCAAGCATCAAAGTAGCGAGCTTACTATCGCCGGATTTCAACCCGACTAGCAGGGCAGCACTGCCGAGTATGACCTGAGTAATTAGAAATCCAATCAAGCTATCAAAGGGCTCGAACGTTCCTGATATCCAGGAGCTAAGTCCCCAAGAGATGGTGCCAAGTGCCAGTCCATATAGTAGCGATAATAAATGTTGCACTGTTAGTTCTCAGTACTGTTTTGTACGGTTTACAGAAAGTGCGCGACGTTCGATCTACATAGTAGCATGGGGGCCGTTTTCAGTTAAATGTTTTTTGACGAGGGATGCTGCAAGGCCAAGGCTGGCAGAGCACTGCTGGGCAAAGTCAGCAGTGGCACCGGCAGTGAGTTAGGTTTTTGTTACTGCCAGCAAAAAGCTTGGTTTCAGTGGGTCGAACGACAGTCGTTCTAGTTGGTTCGTGGTGCGGGAGAGGTTGATGAGCCAGAGGTTGACGTCGGGGCCTTGTTTGGCCAGGGCGTCTCTCAGTTCGGCGACGTGGTCGATGCTTGTTGTATTCACGACGAGGCGGCCGCCGGGGCGGAGGCGTTGGTACGCGAATTCGCTGATGCGGGTGACTTCGCGGCCGCCGCCGGCGATGAATACCGCGTCGGGGTCGGGGAGTTCGTCGCAGGCTTCCGGGGCGCGGCCGAGGACGGCCTGTACGTTGGCCACGCCGAAGCGCTCGGCATTTTGTTTGATGAGGCCATGATCTTCGGCGTCCATTTCGATGGCGAACACCTGGCCGTCGCTGGCCATTTGGGCCGCTTCGATGCTCACGGAGCCGGAGCCGGCACCGATGTCCCACACGATGCTCGAAGGGGCGATATCCATTTGGGCGAGGGCAATGGCGCGCACTTCGGCGGGGGTTAGCAGGCCTTGCTTGGGTTTCGATTGCAGGAACGCTTCATCGGGGTTGCCGAACAGGCGGCGGCCGACGGCTTCGCGCGGGCGGTCGGGCGCGTCGGCATCGCGGATGAGGATCATCACGTTCAGCGGATTGAATTTTTGCGAGGCGATTTCTTGGAGCGTGCCGCGGGTAACGCGTTCGTCGCGAGCGCCCAGGTTTTCGCAAACGTAGGCGGCGAAGTAATCGATGCGGCGGTCGAGCAGGGCCTTGGCCACGGCGGCGGGGCCGGTGGCGTCGGTGGTGAACAGGCCGACTTTTTGAGCAGTGCGGATTTTTTCCAGCACGCTATCGAGCGGATGCTTGGCGAGGTCGGTGAGGTAGGCGTCTTCCCACGATTCCATGACGCGCGCGAAGGCGAGTTGCATGCTGGAGACGTGGGGAATGACCACGAAGCGGTCGCGGCCGAGGCGGTCCATCACGTAGCGGGCAAGGCCGTAGAACATGGGGTCGCCGTAGATGAGCATGGCGACTTTTTTGTTGCCGGCCGATTCAAGCGTTTTCACAAGCTCGTTGAGATCGGCGCTAATGATCTGGCGGTCGGCCTTGGATTGGGGCACGAGTGCGAGAGTGCGATCGGTGCCGAGGAGGAGTTCGGCACCGTCGATGATTTGGCGGACGTTGGGTGAGACGGCTTCGAGGCCGTCGTCGCCGATTCCGATGACGTGGATGGGATGGGGCACGGGATGGATCAGGGGTCAGAGGTCGGGGGATAGGGGCCAGGGAACCAGGCAAGTACGCAATATACCATAGGCGGGGAGGGGGTAAGAAGGAGAGGCGAGGAGTGAGGTGGTGGGGAGGATGACATCGTTTGACAGTTATGGACGAATAATACAGATGCAGGATATCATTCTATCGTTTGACCGAAGCTATAATTCAAATGGATGATGTTTTATGCCGCGGAAGGTTCGGGATTTGATCCGAGATCTGGAGCGGGCTGGATTTTATGAGGCGAAGAAGGCAGGCAAAGGATCGCATCGAAAGTTTATGCACAATCGTTACCCTGGAGCAGTGACTGTTAGTGGAGGGCTTGGGGACGATGCCAAGCCCTATCAAGAGAAGCAAATCAAGCGTGCTATCGAGGTCGTCGATGAGACTGAGTGACCGATATCATAAGTGGGTCGAATGGAGTGACGAGGATGATACGTATATTGGTAAGTGTCCGGATGTAGTCACGGGCATTCACGGAAGCGACTCGGCCCGGCTATACGGCGAGCTTTGTGATGTCGTCGACGAAGTGTTGGAGCATTTTGCGGTTGAAGGGCGACCGTTACCGGTGCCGCGAGTGCGACCGATGCAGGATGTTGGGTAGGTGCGGGCGCATTGGTGAGCTTGGGGAAAAATCAAGGGCGAGGTGATGGAATCACCTCGCCCTTGTTGATTATGGAGAGAGTTTTTGGGGTAGTTGTCCGCGATCTTCCGATCGCGGCTAAACGGTATGTAGTAGTGAGAATGTTGATTAAGTTTGGGGCATCACTTTTGATGACTGATACCTGACATCTGATCCCTATTCACTCTGCCACGTAGCAGCGGAGCGAGTGGTGTTCCATCGTGATTTCGCTGGATGGGGCAGGGCCGTTGATTTCGGGGTAAACGTCGTTGGGAGCTTCGGCGGCGGTGTCGATGAACAGTCGCCAGCTTTTGCCCAAAACGGCTTGAGGCAGCACGAAGTCGTGCGAATGCTGGCCGGCGTGGAGCATGATCATCACCGCACGGGCGGCCGGGTCGCTCAAGCCGCTGGTGCCGAACACGCAAGTGAAGCTGGGACCGTTGCCATGCCAGTCGATCGAGCTGCCGGCCGGGTTATACCAGCTAACATCGGGCAATCGATCGGCACCTGAGGCTTTTCCCGAAAGGAACGAGGGGCGTCGCACGTTGGGTTGCCGACGGCGGAACGCGATGAGCGCCTGAACGAAGCGGAACATCTCGGTGTTCTTTTCCACGAGCCGCCAATCGAACCAACTGATGGCGTTGTCCTGGCAGTAGGCGTTGTTATTGCCCCGTTGGGTGCGAAGCACTTCGTCGCCCGAAAGGATCATCGGAACGCCTTGGCTGAGCAAGAGTGAGGCCATGAAGTTTTTGGCCTGGCGATGCCTCAGTTGAGAGATGCCGGTGCTTCGAGTGGGGCCTTCGGCACCGTAGTTGGAGCTGTAGTTATTGTTATCGCCGTCGCGGTTGTCCTCGCCGTTGGCAAGGTTGTGTTTACGCTCGTAGCTGTTAAGGTCGTTGAGCGTGTAGCCGTCGTGCGACGTGATGAAATTGATGCTGTGGTAAGGCCGCCGGCCACTCGGTTGGTAGAGATCGCTGGAGCCGGAAATGCGGGTGGCCATGGGGCCGGTCATGCCGTGGTCGCCGCGCCAGAAGCGGCGGATGTCGTCGCGGTAGTGGCCGTTCCACTCGGCCCAACGCAGGTTGGCGAAGGAGCCAACTTGGTAGGCACCGGCGGCATCCCATGCTTCGGCGATGATTTTCGTATCGGCGAGCATGGGGTCTTCGGCAATGAGTTCGACGAGCGGCGGATTCGGAACGAGTTCGCCGTGCCGGTTGCGACTCAGAATCGAAGCCAGATCGAAGCGGAAGCCATCGATGTGGTAGTTGTGTACCCAGTGACGGAGGCAATGGAAGATCATCTCTCGGACGATCGGATGGTTGCCGTTGATGGTGTTGCCGCAACCGCTATAGTTCCGGTAAGTGCCATCGCTATTGATCATGTAATAGACGCGGTTTTCGAGCCCTTTGAAACCGAACGTGGGCCCGTGCTCGTTGCCTTCCGACGTGTGGTTGAACACGACATCGAGAATGACTTCGATACCGGCCGCGTGCAGCTCGCGGACCATTTCCTTGAACTGCCGCACCTGGTCGCCCGGCTTGTTGCCTTGCATGTAGCCGCGATGTGGGGCGAAGAAGGCCATGGGGTCGTAGCCCCAGTAGTTGTGTCGCGTGCGGCGCGAGCCGTCGGCTTCTTCGGTGGGGAACTCGTGCATGGGCATGAGTTCGACCGCGGTGACGCCGAGAGATTTCAAATACGGAATTTTCTCGACGATGCCGGCGTAAGTGCCAGAGTTTTGAGTTTCGCTCGTGGGGCTTTTGGTGAAGCCGCGTACGTGCATTTCGTAAATGATCGATTCGGAGAGCGGCCGGCGGAGGTGGCGGTCGCCTTGCCAATCGAAGTGGTCATCGACGACGACGCATTTGGGCGGACGCACGATGCCGTCGGTGGAAGGGAGGAATCGGCCGGCGAGTGCGCGGGCGTAAGGGTCGATCAATCGCGCGTTCGGATTGAAGCGATGGCCCTGGCTGGGTTCGAATGGCCCATCTGCTTGGAAGTGGTAAAGCTGGTCGGCTTTAAGGCCGGGAACGAATACGCTCCAGATATCGCCCCAGCGATCGGTGTCTCGATTGAATTCCACGATGCGATCGGGGTCGCGATCGGTAACTCGTTTGTAGAGCAGCACCCGCATGGCCGTGGCCGACCGGCTGTAGACCACGAATTGCACACCGCCATCGTGCAACACCGCGCCGTAAGGCAGCGGGTAGTTGAATTGCAGCGGTGGATGGGCTTTTCGTGACGACTTCGGCATGGCGACAGGGATCTGCCGGGCTAAGAAACTCGTAGCGGTATTAAGCATGATGCAACGGGCTCTCGTGGAAAAGAGTGGGAGGATTGTGACTAGCGCGACAGATAAGTCTGAAAACGGCCACGACTGCACCCGCCCCCTAACCGGTGTAACCGGTCGTGGTGCGTCGGATTGGGCAGCCGAGTCGTTTGGCAGTGAGTCGCGCTCACAAGCGTCCTTTTCTTCGACAAGGGCACGGAGCAAAAATTAATGATGAGTTATCCTACCCTAGAGCTTAGCTTGCTAGAATCCTTGGAGTGAGCGGCAGGATGAGCGTGCATCGCGAATTACGGATTGTGGAAGGAAGTGTTGCGACCGGCAAGGTTGAGGTAGGCGGTGCAGATGGGGCGTTATTTGCTGTAGGAAGCCTCTCTGAGGCCGATTACATCCACCGACTGCAAGCGAAATCGGCGTCGGGAGAAGTCTCCCACATTGGTTATTGTGCAGAAAGCTTTTTATCTATCGACGAGGTACTTATCAAACCAATCGGCGACCAGGTTATGGTCGGCCACCATGTTGGGCCAGCCGTGTTTGCCGCCTTTGCGGATGATTAGCTCGTGAGGGACGCCGAACTTGGCCAGTTTTGTGGCAAAGCGTTCTGACTGTTGCACCAGCACGAGAGGGTCTCTTTCGCCGTGCATGAGGAATGTGGGCGGTGTGCTCACGCTGATGTGGTTGATGGGCGAAAGGTTCGTAAGCTGCCGGCGCTGTTCGTCGGCGGGTTGGCCGTCGAGGTCGAAGCTCGACCACACATAATCTGCCGACCGGAATTCGAGAATCGATTCACCGGCTGGGCCGTAATCGAGGAAATCTACGGGCGGGCAGAATGCGCCGATGGCCGCAACTCGGCTCGACTCACGATCTACTGGATCGGAGGATGGCTCATCGCCGGGGCCTCCGGTGGTGCCGATCATGAGCGATAGGTAACCGCCCGAGCTGATGCCGAAGATTCCGAGCCGATCGGCGTCGATGCCGTAATCGTTTGCGTGAAAGCGAACGAATCGCACCGCGCGGTGGATGTCGTTCACGATTTCATTCACGGCATAGCGAGGCTTGGCACCGTGGGCCACGATGAATACGGTGTAGCCGCGTTGGAGGTAGAGCTCGAAGGTATCAAGACCAAAAAGTCCCGAGGCAATCAGTTCGCTACCGGAGCGGAAGCCGCCGCTGAACATGTACAGGATTGCGGCCCCGTTTGGCTCTTGCGGTTTGCAGACGTCCATCACGAGTGCCAAGCCGTCTTTGTGCCCGTAAACAAGGTCGCGAATTTGTGGGATGTAGGGTTCGGGCATTGAAGTTTTTGGGTAAAGCGGCTGCACGGATAAGGCTTACGCGGTGCCCCTACCGTGAATCGCAGCCGATCTTTAGAATCGTCTTATCTTACGATGGCCAAAGCAACCTACAAAGATTCGGGCGTTGATTTAGAGGTTTACGCGGAGAGCATGTCGCGGCTCCCGCGGCTGCTACGGCGTACGCATTCGCCGCGCGTGTTGCCTGCCGAAGGGGGTTTTGCCGGCTTGTTCCGGCTCGACTTTGCCGATGGCCTGTTCGCTCGGCGATACAAAGACCCCGTGCTCGTGAGCGGCACCGATGGCGTCGGCACGAAGCTCAAAGTGGCACAAATGGCCGGCGTGCATCACACGGTCGGAATCGACCTCGTGGCCATGTGCGTGAACGATGTGCTTTGCTGCGGAGCGGAGCCGTTGTTCTTTCTCGATTACGTGGCCATGGGCAAGGACGACCCGCAACTGCTGGAATCGATCGTTCAAGGCATCAGCGATGGTTGCGTGGCAAGCGACATGGCGCTCATCGGCGGCGAGACGGCCATCATGCCCGATATGTATCACGGCGGTGATTACGACCTGGCCGGCTTTTGCGTGGGTGTGATCGAACGCGAGAAAGTGGTCGATGGCAAAGCCATCGTGCCCGGTGATGTGGCGATCGGCGTGGCTTCGAGCGGTTTGCACTCGAACGGTTTTAGCCTGGTGCGAAAGATCGTGTTCGAACGTGCGGGGTTGAGCGTTGGCGATCGAGTGGAAAAGCTCGGCACCACGGTCGGCGAAGCGTTGCTCGTGCCAACGCAGCTTTACGCACGCGCGGTGCGCAGCGTGTTTTCGCATTATAAAGTGAAAGGCGTGGTGCATGGCATCGCGCACATCACGGGCGGCGGATTGCACGAGAACTTAGAGCGCGTATTACCGCCGGGCGTGGGCGTGACGATCGACCGCGGCAGTTGGCCCGTGCCAGCCGTGTTCGAGTGGTTACAAGAACTCGGCGAGGTGGACGATGATGAAATGCACCGCGTGTTCAACATGGGCGTGGGCTTGGTGCTCGTGGTGAGCCCGTACTACGCGGAGAGCATTCAGCAGCAATTGAGCGGCATCGGGCTTGCGAATTGGGTTATTGGGCGGGCGGTGGACGGGGCGGAAGGCGTCGTTTGGGCTTAATTGGAAGAGCCTTGCCGAGTCATTATCTCTTCTCTAGTGGATGAAAAAACTGATCCCAGCAAATTGTAGTAGGGAGAATTTTTGTAAATGGCTGTCACTAATATTGACGAACAACAGAAAGCAATAACAAAAAATGACTTCTATGTAGAGGGGGATCGGCTCGTAGTATACAGCGGAGTTGTGCTTCCCGCGATTTGTGTAAAGACGAATCAACCAGTACAAAGTGAGAATGTTCAAAAAGAGGTGCTAACATGGTGTACACCATGGATAGGACTTCTTTTTCTTATAAGCGGGCCGTTACTGATCCTGGTGTATTTCGTTTTTAGGAAACAATGCGAGATTACATATGGCTTGCATCCTGAAATTCGTCAGCGGCAATTGAAGCGTCGTCGCAAAAAGGTAGTGGTTGTGGTCGCATTGTTTCTTCTTCTGCCATTTTTTGCTGCCTCTGACAATAATATGATTATTGCGATCGCATTTCTCGCTTTCCTGACTTCAGTCGTTGCGATTTTTTTAGGTGGTGCAAATTTACGGATCACGAAGAGTTCCAATGGCCGTTTCTGGGTAAAGGGTTGTTCTCTAGAATTCCTCAAGACAGTTGCGAATGCCACATAGTTGATTGACTAACTTTTAGCATCATGAGCCTTCAACCTAGTCAGCCGGCACCGTCGTTTGAAGTGGCAACGTTCGATGGTGGCACCGTCTCGCTCGAACAATTCTCCGGTCGACCGTTGCTGCTCATGTTTCATCGCTACGCAGGCTGCCCGATGTGCAACATTCGGTTGCACGATTTTGCCAAGCGGTTTCCGGCCTGGCACGAGCGCGGGTTGGAAGCGGTCGCGTTCTTTCACTCGTCGCCTGAGTACATTGCCGAGAACGCAGGCGGGCGTAGCTATCCGTTTTTCATCGCGGCCGATCCGAAGTTCCGTGTCTATCGCAAGTACGGTGTTTGTCCTTCGTGGCCGCGTTTGGCGATTTCGATGATGCGACCGAGCGTTTTGCGCGAAGGGCTGCGAGCGTGGCGGAAAGGATTCCGTGGAGGCCGCATTACGAAACGGCTAGCGACGATGCCGGCCGATTTTCTGATTGGGTCAGATGGTATTATCCGCGAAGCTCGCTATGGACGACATATTGCCGATCATTTGTCGGCAGGTGAGATCGATGCCGCTTTGGGTGAACTGTCCGAGTGAATCGCTGATTTGACCAATTGTGTTTTGTCCGCAGATTGCGCAGATGATCACAGATTGGGTTTGATGCCAAACGGCTTGGTTGAAAACATGCTGTGGGAGGCCTCCCACACTTGTGCATTTTCGTGTCTTTTTGCGGCAATTGTGGATCGCCACGAAAAAGCACTGAGTACGCGAATGGATTTATCTCCTAATTGCGGGGCATGATGGATGCCTCGGCGACTTCGGCGCTGGAGGATCGGCCTTGCTGGGTGGCTTGTTGAATCGCGGAGATCAAGCCATCTTTCGAGTAGCCGCCGCCGAATACAATGGGTTCGTACGGGGCGTTTCCTGGGAAAATGGCAATTACCGGCACGCCGTTCGCGCCGAGTGCATGAATCGTGCGGCGAATCTCCTCTGGGTACTTGGTGTAATCAGCGTACATCGTGACCACGTTCGAGCGTTCGATCGCTTGCTCGACAGGCTTCGTGTGGAGCACTGTCTTTTCCAACACCTTGCAGTTGATGCACCACTCGGCCGAGAAATCGACCAGCACCGTCTTTTGTTGATCGACGCTAAGCTCCTTCAACTTGGCCAAGGAGAACGGCTGCCAACCTGGGTCTGCCGGGGCGTTGATCACGCGGTAGAGCCAGCCGAACGACACGCCAAGGAACACCAGCACGATCACGCCAGAGTAGCACCACGAGATCAGGCGATCGCGCGATTCGGCGGTTATTGGGGTGCGAGCGGCGAACCAGCAGGCGACCGCAATACCGAGCAGCAGCAGAATTGTCGGAACGAGTGCAGCCTGTTCGATAAACGACAGAATAAAAATAACCGTGGCCAGCAGTATGAAGCCGCTAACTTGCTTGAAGGTTTCCATCCAGGGGCCTGGCTTGGGAAGGAATCGCAGCAACTCCGGAAATACGCCGATGACGATGTATGGCACCGCCATGCCGGCACCCAGGCTTGCGAACACGATGAGCGTCGTTACGAACGGCTGAGTGATGGCCCAGGCGACCGCGCTGGCCATGAACGGTGCGGTGCAGGGCGTGGCAAGCACGGTGGTAACGACGCCTTTCAGCACGGCACCGAGCGGGCCTTCTTGTTTGGTTGCTTCGTGAACCGAGCGGCTACCGAAGAAGCCGGGGATGGGTACTTCCCAAACACCGAGCAAGCTGAGTGCCATGGCGAATACGATCGAAGCGATGATCACATTGAACGCCGTGCTACCGAACTGACCACCCCAGCCGAGGCTTTCGCTGGCAAGACCCAATTGAGGCAGCGACGCCAAAATGGCCAACACGAGAAACACCGAGGTAATGCCGAGCGAGAACCACAAATTCAACACCAATGCGTGGGCGCGGTTCTTGCCCGCCTGTTCCACGAAGCTCATCACTTTGAGGCCAATGACGGGTAACACGCACGGCATGAGGTTCAGCAGCATACCGCCGACGAACGCGATCGCGATGTAGTAACCCATCGAATGAGCCTTGCGATTGAGGCGAATCTGGCCCAAGTCGTACTGATTGCTAGAACTTAAAGCAGGGCCGTGATCTTTGAACGGAACCACTGGGGCGATATTTTCTGGGTCGGTTGCTTTGGGCGAGGGCGATTGTGCATCGAGCGAGTTTGCAAACGCGGCCGCGATGCGAGCGGCCTCGGGGTAGGTTACGCCGGAGGCAAACTCGATCGGGGTGGACGTGGCCGACTTGGAGTCGCCCACATGCAGCATGGTGCGAAAGCGAATTGCTTGGGGTAATTCGCAGATGTTCTTGCCGTCTGCCTTGTATTCGCATGATTGGTAGCCAATGACGCCACTGATCGGGTAATCACCGGCCGGAGCAGTTTTCGGCACTTCAACGCGTAGTGTCCATTTCACCTCGCCTTCGTGGTAACGCATCACACCAAATTGCGGCACCGAATTGTCCGACTGCACCGGCGCATCGGTCGTCGCACGATGTGCCAGGAGGCCCGAGGTTTGGTCGAGCGCGATCAGCACTGGCTTGGTGCCGGGCCGGTGGTCGCGATCGGTGCGGGCATAAATGCGGCTACCTTTCGGGAGTGTCGCGGTGAACTCAAGGGTCGTTGCCTCGCCGGCTTGTACCGAGCTTGGCGCGGCATTGCCGGTAAACTTCACGGCAGAGGATTCGAATTGGAAGCTGCCGCTGCTCCAAACCGTGTTGTCGCTTGCAGCGATGGCTGGGGTGGCCGGCTTAACGGTTGGCAGCTTGGCTACCATGTCGGCGGGCAGTTGTGTGTTGGCTGAGAGCTTTGCAGTGAATGTTTTTTCGACCGGTTCGCAGTAACCGCCCGTCTGGCAGATTTCCATATGCACCGTGCCTTGCACGGCAAGCGCTTCGGGCGACACGCCGGCCGTGAGCTCGATCGGCACAAACCAATTGACTTCGCCTTCGTGTTCTTGGATTTCGAGGCCGGTCCACACGGGGCCTTTTTCGATGCGCGAGTGTGGCGCGGGGTAGGCCGCGAACTCGCCAAGCACTCGGTACTCTTTGGACGGCTCGAGCTGGATGCGCGTGGGCAACGGACCGCCGGGCGGTTGCGAAATGGAGTAAGCGTGCTTGCCGACCGCGATCTTGACCTTGAGCAGCAGTACGGCCGGGTGATCGGCCGTAGCGGACACGATGCTCGCCTTCAGCGTGGCAGGTTCGGCAGTGAGGCCAGCCGACGAATCGAACTGGCCAATGATGCCGCCGCCGGGCTTTGAACCGCCAAACGGATCGTTGAATCGCTGAGCGCTCGCAAGGCTGGCCGAGGCAAATAGGGTGATCGCGGTAAGGAGGTAAGTCGCAAAGTGGCGCACGATGGGGTTCCTTCGCATGCGGTCGGGTTCCATGGAGGAGGATTCTGGCTGGTCCGGAATTTTACTCGTTCCGAAGAAACCAGCCTACCCGGGAACTATCGAGGTTCGAGCAGCAAGCGGGCGGAATTCCGGGCGATTTGCCGTGCGTTTTGGTATTGATGATGGCCGCAAAGCGGTACGAAAAGGCACGATAATTGATTGCAGCGGGGGTTGTCACAGCGACTAAGCGAGCCGGGGCGTCATCGCCCCCGAGAGTAAAGCGAGCTACCCTCGGGGCGGAGGACCGTCCGGCTCGCTGTATGATTTTGTCCACAGATGGCGCAGATGATCGCAGATTGAATTGTTTCCCGTCTTGTTTTGTGCCTTCTTGTGCCTTTTCGTGGCCAACAGGCCTAATTTACATGGTCAATGCCAAGTGCCGCACGATTCGTTGGAACCTTGCGAGAATTTGGCCTGGATCGGCGAATTGGCGTTTGTCGACGTAAAGCCACCGAAGCCAGTTGCAGCCTGCGAGAATTGGGTTAGCCGTTTCGATGGCTGCCGCCGCTTTTCGTTCTTCGTGCGACAGTGGGTGGACCAATTCGTAAGCAGCCAGCCCCGCTCGCCACGTTTGTTGGTCGTTAACCGGCTCGATCGGTTGAACACGGAACGGCGATGACGATTCACCGGTGAGGCTGCCAAGCAAGCGGGCAATGTCGGTCGCCGGTGTATCGATTTCCATCGCGCCGAAGTCGACAAGGCCCGTCACGCGATCGCCAGTGAACAAAATATGATCGTGCCACACGTCGCGAATGCACGGTTGCAAGGGCAGTTCTGCCGAAGCAATGGCTTCTAATTGCGATAATACGGTCGGAATTGCTCGTGGTACGAGCGATAAGAACTGCCGTGCCGTTGGAACAAGCTCTGGCCAAACGTCGATACGGATGGCCACCGCCAACTCGGCTAGTTCGCCGGCGGCGAGTGCTTGGAGCCGCGTGATTCGTCGTGGCACGGCCGATTGTGGAGACGCAAGAGCGGGGTAGGGCGGGAGGCTATCGGCCGTTGCATGGTGAAAGCTTGCGAGCGCCGTCATGGCTGCGTTCAATCGTTGTGGTGTCGGCGAGCTTTCGTAGTTGGCCGTGCCGGGCATCCAGGGCGCGAGTTCCCACAAGTGGCCGGCCGATTCGACGAACGTTTGGCCTGAAGTCGTGTTTAGGGGCACAGGCAAAAAGTCGACCTTTCGCGAAGCGTGCCGAAGCACGGCGTGGATCCAAGCCAGCCGGTCGGCAGGTGGCGATTCGACTGGCCAGCGGCGTAGGGCTAGCGGACCACGGTTGGCCGTTATCCGCCAAAATTTCGCACCGCTCAAGCCGCCGGCCGAGTCTAGGGGAGAAATATGCCGGGCGTGGCAATCGTGCGGATAATGACTCAGAATTTGCCGAATGTTGTCCATGACGGGCCGCAGGGGGCTGTGTGGCATAACGGTCGTAACGCCGATCGTCCGATTTGCGGGCGTGTCTATTTCTGTTAGAGAACCTGGAACCGCCAGCCTAGGATGTACGTAGGACTTTACGGATGGGGGAAAGTGCTAAGAATAACGTATATTCACAGGGGCCATTCCGCACATTGGCCGCGGATTGCCCTCGATCGGCGAGTCGGGATCGCCGCCTGCTACAGCATCTAGGATACTAATCATGCGAGTTTCGTTTCGGCCGGTCGCGCTCGGCGCGTCTGTTGCGTTGGGTTTAATTTTAAGTGGCCCGGGCGCTCCGTCGGCGTTTGCCCAAGCCGAGGCGACGGATACGTCGAAGGCCGCTTCCGACGAGAAGAAGCCAGGCCACGATGCCAAGGATAAAAAGAGCGATGCCGAGGCGACACCCAATGGCGCTCGTAAAGATGAAGATACCGCGGCCAAGCCGGCCGCCAAGCCAGCGACGCCAACCACTCCGCCTAAGTCGAAATATCCTCCCTACGAAGAGTTTACAAAAGACGTCGAGCAGTTGCCGTCGGGCCTGTTGAAGCTCTTCCAGAAAGATGAGCAGCTTTTTGCCGAGCTTGGCCCGCAGCAGTTGAATCGCGATTTCATCGTGCTCATTACGATTGCTCGTGGTATCGGCCAAACGCCGATCGTCGGCGGCTTCAGCTGGGGGTTCGGCGATGATGCTGTTTGGCAGTTCCGCAAAGCGGGCGAAAGCATTCAACTCGTTCGCCGCAACGTGCGTTTCACTGCCGACAGCGGCAGCCCCACCGAACGCGCCGTGAAGATGGCTTACACCGACAGCGTGATATTCAGTCTACCGATTCGCACCAAGAGCCCTTCTGGCGCGTACGTGGTAGACCTGACGCCCGTGTTCATGAGCGATTTGCCGCAGATCGGCATGGCGTTGCCCGGTTTTTCATTCGCTCGCGATCGAAGCACCTGGGCCGACGTGAGCGTGATGGCTAAAAACGTGGAACTTCAAGTGGCGGCCACCTATGCCTCGGGCGGCATGAGAAATATCGATTCGGTGCCCGATAGCCGTGGCGTGACCGTGAACGTGCATTACTCGATCAGCGAGTTGCCGGTTACGTCTTACAAGCCCCGTTTGGCCGACGACCGCGTGGGATACTTCCTCACGGTGCTCAAGGACTTCTCGAAGAAAGAAAGCGACGATGACCGCTTCGTGCGGTACATCAATCGTTGGAACTTGGAGAAAGCCGATTCTCAGGCGGCCGTTTCTACGCCTAAAGAACCGATCGTTTTCTGGATGGAAAAGACTGTTCCATTCAAATACCGCAAGCCGATCCGCGACGGCATTCTGGAGTGGAACAAAGCCTTCGAGAAAGCCGGCTTCTACGATGCGATTGAAGTGCGGCAACAACCCGACGACGCTCCATGGGAGCCGGGCGACATTCGCTACAACACATTTCGCTGGATCACTTCCGGCGTGGGTTTTGCCATGGGCCCCTCGCGCGTGAATCCGACTACCGGTCAGATTCTCGATGCCGATATCATTTTCGATTCCGATTTTCTACAGTACTGGAAACAAGGTTACGAAACATTCACGCCGGAAGGCATCGCGCTGCTCACCGGCGGGCCAATCGACTTGGAGCAATACCGTGCCGAGCTGGCCCGCACGCCGTCGCACCTTCACGAGTCGCACGGTGCCCGCTGCATGTGCAACATGCTGGGCGGCATGTCGCGGCAGTTCGCGATGGGCTCGGCCGTGATGGCCAGTCGCAAACGCAGCGATGCCGAGATGGAAAAGCTCATCATGCAGGGCTTGAAGGAAGTGGCGATGCATGAGGTGGGCCACACGCTGGGGCTGGCTCACAACTTCCGGGCGAGTGCCATGTATTCGCTGGCCGACTTGAACGATCCCGAAAAGACCAAGGAAACCGGTATTGGTGCTTCGGTGATGGATTACAACCCGGTGAACATCATGCCCGATGGCGAGAAGCAAGGCGACTTTTTCTCGACAACCATTGGCCCTTACGACATGTGGGCCATCGAGTACGGATACAAGCCTCTGTCGGGCGGTTCGCCCGATGCCGAGTTGCAGGAGCTTAAAAAGATTGCCGCCCGTAGCGGCGAACCGGGCCTTGCCTACGGCTCCGACGGCAACGCACGCGGCATCGATCCCGACCCGCACACTGTTCGTTACGACCTGGGCAACGACCTCGTGGCCTACGCAAAGTCGCAAGCCAAGCTCGTGCAAGATAGCTGGCCAAACGTGGTCGACGACATGACCAAAGACGGCGACGGCTACCAACGTGCCCGCCGCGCCTTCGGCGTATTGCTTGCCCGTCATGGCGAAGTAATGTTCTCCGCAGCCCGGTACGTGGGCGGCTTGCATGTAAGCCGCAGCCACAAAGGCGATGAGAACGCCCCGAAGCCGCTCGAAGTGGTGCCGGTTGAAAAGCAACGCGAAGCGCTCGCACTCATCGAGGAGCAAGTGTTCAGCGACAAGCCGTTCAGCTTCCCGCCCGAGTTGTACAACCAATTGGCCGCCTCGCAGTGGAGCCACTGGGGCACCGATATCGTGGAGCGAAGCGATTACCCTGTCCACGACATCATCCTTATGTGGCAGGATCGCATTTCGAGCAAGCTGCTGTCATCGCTCACGTTGTCACGCCTGCACGATAGTGAGCTGAAAATCGCTTCCGATAAAGACGCGCTGACAGTTGCCGAGCTTCTCGAACGGCTGACCAAGGCTGTTTACTCGGAAGTCGACACGGTGAAGGAAGGAGAATTCACGAACCGTAAGCCGGCCATCTCGAGCCTGCGACGCAACCTGCAGCGAAGCTACTTGCAGCGCATGTCGACGCTTGCGTTGGGGTATACCTACGCCCCGGCCGACTGCCAGACGGTGGCCTTCGCCGAACTAGGCCGGTTGAAAACTCGAATCGACTCGATGCTCAACGGCCAGGCGAAGCTAGACACCTACTCGAAAGCTCACCTCGAAGAAACGTCGGCACGCATCACCAAGGTGATGGACGCAAAGATGCTGGTGTCACCGTAGTCGCGGCGGCGAATGTTTTTTCCGCTGTAGCGACGATTTTCAAATCGAAACTCTCCAAGCGAGCCGGGGCGTCCTCGGCCCCGAGTGCGAATTAACTTTCCCTCGGGGGCGAGGATGCCCCGGCTCGCTCAACTCATGGAGTAGCCGCCTCGGCCAGAGTTATACTCGGCTGTGCACCGAACCGTGCCGTGTTACAATCGTCTCTATGAAGATGATCTTGGCGGTAATTCAACCCACGAAGCTAGACGCAGTGCAGCAAGCGCTCGCGCGGATCGATGTAACCCGCATGACGGTTTGCGACGCGATGGGTTACGCGCGGCAACGCGGGCAGCTCGAAACGTATCGCGGCCACGAGTACAAAACCAACCTGTTGCGAAAAATCTCGCTCGAAATCGCGGTCAACGACGATTTTGTGGAACGCACGATCGATTGCCTGGAAGATGTGGCCCGAACCAGTGCTGAAGGAAACATCGGCGACGGGAAGATTTTCGTCGTGCCCATGGAGCAGGCGATTCAAATCAGCGATGGCTACAGCGGCAAGGGCGCGATTTAAACCATGAACGTGGTGATTCTTTCTCGCGACCTAGCCGTCATTTCTCAAATCGACGGTGCCGCTGCACGCGGTGGTATCTCGGCCAAAAGCGTTTCAACAGAGGATGACGCACTAGCAGCCTGCGCCGACGGAACCGTGACGCTGGTGCTCGTGGATCTCAACTTTCCGTCGCTCGATATCGCCGCGCTCAAGCAACGGCTTAACATGTTGGACCCGCCTCCTGGCGTGGTGGCGTTTGGTCCACACGTGCATGTCGATCGGCTTCAAGCCGCGGCCGACGTTGGTTGCACGGTCATGAGCCGCGGCCAATTCTTCAACCAACTCGATCGAGTGTTGGCAGGTCATTAGGCCATTGCCATTGGTCGCACGCGCATCATTTGGTTTTTGTGTCTTTTGCGCCTCTTTGTGGCAATTTCTTTCGAAAGATTAATGGCCCCGAAAAAGCACGAAAGGGCACAAAAATGAGGGGGCAGTGGGGTGCTCAGATACCCGTGGTGGGGCTTCCAGGTGTGGCCGGAAGGTGGGGGGCAACCTCCGGAATGCCGCTGGTGGCTTCGTCGGCCAGTGGTGGCATGCCGTATTCGTCGGCCGGGTCCACATACACCTCGTTTAACTGAACGCCGTCGATATCGCGCCGCATGAGCAAGTAAACGCCCACCGCGGCTACCCACAGAAATCCAGCCTGGTACCCGGCCGCGAGGGTCGCCACGGCCATCTTCCAGAAATGAATCGTATGTCGTGCGGCGTTCTGCATGCGGCTCAACTCAGCCGGTTCGGCCGAATCGACAGGAGTTGGTGTGGCGATCGGTTGTGGCGCGGGCACGTCGACGATCCCGGCCGTCGGATCAGCCACTCGTTGCTCGGGCGGTGTGAAATCGTGGGTCACCACGTTTTCCATCGTCGTTTGGTCGAGGCCCCAGTTGATCGACCAATCGCTGAGCGCGATCGACGAGGCGGCAAACAGTTTCACCACGAACATGCTGATGACGGCCAGAATCAGGGCGAAGACCACATACCACAGCAGCCGCAACGGGCGGTGGTAGGTGTAGGCAAAGCTGCGGCTCAGCGCGTCGAACGCATCGGTACCCTCGACACTCACCGTGGCCCACATCATGGGCCAGCCGGCAAGGGCACCGAGCAAAAGAATCGCCATCAATAAACCCAGCAGCAATACGAACGGCCAAAAGATGGCGGCCACCAGTGCAAGGAAATCGAGCCGCATCGCGAGACCTACAATAACCAACTGGATGGCAAAAATGGCGGCCCAAAGTAGAGCCACGAGCGGCGGCAAACCGTACGAAGGCAGTTTGCGCGCCGCGTGTTTGAGCGAGGCGACAAGCCCTGGTGCTTCGTCGCGAGTGAACTTGAGCGCGGCAATGCGCGTGATGGCTCCGCCCACGAGGCCCCACACGAAAAGTTCCCAAAGGCCGCAAATGAACAGGAATAGGAACGCGGTCGGCGAATGGTCGCCGTGGAACATTTCAATGAATGGCCGTGTGAGGAACTGCCAAATCACGAGCGGCGCTTGAATTAAATGTTGGGTTGCCGAAAAGATGACCTCCGGAGCACTGTGGCTGGAAATATTCACCCAGAAATTGTCGTTGATCCAGAACCGAGTCACATCACGCCAAGTGGCGATAACTGGTGCCTCGTTTCCGGAAAAAAGAATGCCCAGCAGTTGCCACCCGAGCCAAGTGGCAATCATTCCGAGCGTGCCAAGTAGGATCACACGGGCCATCAGCGCGATGCGAACCGCGCGGATGAGAATCAACCAGGGAAACAATTCGTTCCAGGAAACTTCGCGTACTTTGGTTGATTGATCGACCATGACAGCCTGCAAGGGGGTGAAGTATCGTGGGGTCCGTCATCCAGCGAAGGCCCGATTATAGTGCCCTCACCCTACACGGGCTAGCACGATGCACGACGGCGGGCGGCAGCCAAATTTCACTGGCTGGCGAAGAAAATACGATGCTCGGCGCGATCACTACTCATCAAGGCATTTTTTTGAACGCTAATCAACGCTAATTTCTTCGATGGATGCCAACTATAGTGACTACAACGGGCTAATCACACCACCCAAGATCAGTGTCGATTAGCGGTGATTAGTGTTCTCCTAGCACTGTCTATTCAAGACATTCGTCAGTGGTGTAACTTGAGTCAGAATTGGCGGACATCTGCGTCATCTGCGGACAAATAAAACCGCCTTGGAATAGTGTAAGTGATGCTGTGGGGCTATTGCCGTTCGTCAGCATGCACATCACCGCCGCCATCCTCGGGCACTTCATCGGCTTCGGGATCGGGCACAGCCGGCAAGCCGTACGATTCCCCCAGCCAGCGTCCCAGATCGATCGTCCGGCATCGCTCGCTACAGAACGGTACCGCGGGCGATTGGCTCTTTTCGAATTCTCGTTTGCACACAGGACAGCGCATGGTGCGACTCGCTTAAAAACCTTTCCAACCGGTCCATACCATCCAATTGTAGAGCCACGGATGAGTCCATGGATTCCACGTGGGGTAGCTGGCCGAGAGAACCGAGAGCGTGAGCAGCAGGGCCGCGAACGATTTGCCGGCCACCGAGCGCGACAATCGATCGGCCACCGGCAACATCACGGTGAGCCACAGCGGAGCGCACCAGAACATCCAGCGAAAGCCGCTCGTCATGCCGCCGTAGTTCCGGTCGGTCTGCGGGCGCAAGCCCAGGTAGAAAAACAGGCAGGTGACGGTGATCGCCGCCACCATCGCGGCCAACTCACGCCGCGACCCATCGCCACGCACGCCCCACAGGACCATGCCGGCAAGGCTCAGCAGCCAGATCGGCGTGAGCGAAAAAATACCATGATGCCCCACCAACGCATGCAGCACGTACTTCGCTCGCGAGGCTTCGCCCACGTCGATGCCCGTGCGGTTGTTCCAATGGCTGCCCGGGTAGCTATACCAATCGGTGTGGCCATACGGCGGGTTCAGGCTGCCGTGGGCGACCCAATTCGTGGCAAAAAAAGCGATGGCTACAACAACGACGGCAGGCGTAAACGCAACGAGCGTTTGACGCGGCGCGTGCCACAGAAGGAGCACGCCCATCACACCTAGCAGTGAGGCTGCCGGTAACTCGGCTGTTGCTGCAAACGCGGCAGCAAACCCGGCGAGAACAAGATTTCGAGAACGCTGGTCGCCGTCATGCACAATTCGCAGATAAGCATAAAGAGCTACCGTAGCACTCACGGCCCCTACGATATGGTTGTTGAGCACCACGGCAAACGTGTTGAGAAACGTGCCGAGCGTGGCACAGGCCATCACGAATACGCTGCCCCAATCGGTCGTGCCTAGTCGCTCAACGATCTTTCCCAACAGCACATACATCAGCATCAGCGGAAGAATGTTGATGGTGAACAACATCGCCCGGCCGATTTCATACGGGTGGTCTCTGAGCGTCCATCCGGTTAAGCGATGGATGGCCCAATACTCGGCCGCGATCAGCGTGGCCAGCAGCGGCGGTTTGCTTGAATAGTAGTGCAACTCGCCGTCGTCGCCCTCGTGTCGAACTTTATCGATGGAATCCCACGTCGACTGATTCACTACCGCATCGATTTCGTACGTGCCATGTTCCACGAGCGATCGCACGGTGAGCCATCGGCTACGATCGTTCGCACTCAAGAAAGGCCGCTGCAACTGCATTTCGTTGCGAATGCGTGCCTCGTCGGCAGTCAGCCTTGCGGCGATTTCCGCTTCTCCCAGTCCTTCCTTAGCAAGTGCCGCACGCTGGCGTTCGAGTGCCGCCTTGATGCGATACGATTCGAGCTGGACCTTGTCGACCGAGTTAACCGCCAACAGCCGGCCAGACATATTGCCGACCGCGATCGCGATAAGCAGCAGATAGATACCCCAACGTGTCGAGGCAGGCATCGTCAAAAGCGGGCCGTCGCTGGCATCAAAGCCATGTGCCTGGGAGCCCGTGGGGCGGGAGGTAGAGTGTGTGTCAGATAAACTCATTCTCTTCGTACTTGTCGACGTGGTGTCAGTCCGTTGAATCAACCAGTAGTGACAGAACTCGAACCCGAGGCGATCGTATCACTCTTCTTCGTGGCGGCCGGGGGCGTGTGCTCGGCGACCGAGTACGTATCGGTGTCGCGAGTCCAATAGGCGGCAATCATTTCGCCTAGCAGACCGACCGACATGAACTGGGCACCAATGATGAACAGTCCAACCGAATAGTAAAGCGATGCCGTTTCGTGCAGATGAACGATCGACCAACCGTCGATCATGCGCGACAACAACCATCGCACCGCCAGCACGAACATGCCAAGGGCACCAAGCAAAAACGCGCCGAGCCCCACGGTGCCAAGCAAATGCTGTGGCCTCTGGCCATAGCCCACGATGAACTTTACCGTGAGCAAATCGAGCAGGCCTTTGCTGAGCCGCGAAATGCCATATTTCGATTTCCCGTGTTTGCGAGGGCGATGTTTGACGACCACTTCGCCTACGCGGAAGCCTTTGGCTGCCGCGAGCACCGGAACGAACCGATGAAGTTCTCCGTAGAGGCGAATTTCGTGCATCACCTCGCGGCGAAACGCTTTGAGCCCGCAATTATGATCGTGCAGCGGCACGCCCATCAGCTTGCTTACGAGCCAGTTGAATACGCGCGAAGGAATCACTTTATCTGCCGGGTCATGCCGTTCCCGCTTCCAACCGCTTACTACATCAAACCCTTCGTCGAGCTTGGTGAGCAGCGAAACGATTTCGGCTGGATCGTCTTGCAAGTCACCGTCCATGGTGACGATGCGCTCGCCTTCGGCTGCATGGAAGCCGGCACTCAGCGCGGCCGCTTTGCCAAAATTGCGGCGGAATCGTATCCCCAGAATGCGGGAGTCGCCTGCCGCAAGCCGCGAGATCACGTCCCATGTGCCGTCGCGCGAGCCGTCGTCCACGATAATGATTTGTAGGTCGTAGCCGTTTTTGGCAGCCGTGTAGTCGATCTCGCGCACCAACTGCGGCAAGTTATCCGCTTCATCGAGAACCGGAGTAATGATGGAGAGCATGGCAACTTGCTGGGCGAGGTGGTAAGTGGTCTCGATCGATGGCTGGGCAACGCCCCAGTTAACTCGCAATCTGGGGCAGTACCTCAGTCACCCATCAGCAATCACAGTGAAAAATCCTATCCATCGGCCAATGAGCGAGAGTTACCAACCTTGGCCGCTATATACAGGATAACACACACGGCCACCTCCGACATCAGCCACACGAGCCGCATCATGACGGCCGCCACCAGTGCGTCGGCCGGGCCGCACGTTTCCGAGAGAATTTGCACGAGGGCCAGATCGCGCACACCCAGCCCGCCCGGCAGCATCGACACGAAACCGGCAACCACCGCCATCGCCACCGCGGCCACCAGCATCGGCAAATCGCTCAGCGGCTCTACCGTGTCGATGCCAATCGCTCGTAGCGTCGCTGCAAGGCTCCAGCCCAAGAACACCCAACACGCTGCCGCAGCGATCCAACCTTCGAAAAGTAATCGCGTGTTGATGCCGCGCAGGTAGTCGTCAATATTTTCTGTCAACGCATCGGCATTTTGTGGGAGCGGTCTCTGACCGCGATTTGGCGTTGGAGTGTTTTTGGCATTTGGTTTGGTTCCGTGATCGGCGTCGGAGACGCCTCCTACGTTGTCGATGTGAATCGTTGCACTCGTATCGCGCGACCGTTGCCGCAATCGGTTTGCACCAAAGCGGGCGAACCATCGTGCAACGGGCGGAAACGTCGGCACTCCCACACCAATGGCAACCATCAGCGCGACGGCAGCATACTCGGGTCGCGATCGCAGGAGAAACACCGAGAGCACCGCGGCAAGGAACGCGCCCACGGCCATCATCGTGAGTGTTTCAAGCATCGTGCTCAACATCGCCAGCCGTAGCGAAGGAGCCCACCGCCTGATCGCGGCAACGCGCAAAATGACCGACATCGCTTTGCCCGGCACGTACTTGCCAAGGTGCCCCAAGAAGTAAGCCCGCAACGTAACGGCCCACGGCGTAGGATGCGACAACGCGACAAGCGTGCGATCCCAAAACCAAGCCATCGGCAGCAACCCGATGATGTACAGCGCACCCGCGGCAACAAGCCATGCCGGCCGAACGTGCCATTCGTGGTGAGAGAGCTGCTCGACGGCCGTGCGCACCGTCCCGCTTACGGCTCCGAACACCACGACGAGAACAAGAATCCGTAGCGACCACACCAACCAACGACGCGACGATTTCGTTGGTTTCGTGGGCATGTGTTTCTGAGATCGTTCTGTGGGGGTGGCTGGGGCAACGCCTAATTAGTCCTGCTATTGTAGGAGGCGTCTCCGACGCCGATACCGCTTTCCAGTGGTACATCTAATCGGCCTCAGAGAGGCCTCCTACAACCTGTTTCAGCAAGGCCGCCATTCTCTCGGAACTCCCCGCCTTAGGGCAAGATTGCTGATGGGGCGACGAACACATTGTGTTAGAATGCTGCCCAACCGGCCTGCAACGGGCGCGGTTCGGAGCCGCGTTCGTTCTCGCTAAGGCCCGACGAGGGAGTATTTCGTGCCTCGCGTCATATCGCTGATCGTGTTGTTGGTCATCATCCTGCTCGTGGGGGTGGTATTTTTCCAGGTGATGGCCGAGTTCATCGTGCCGCTCTTCCTGGCGTGCGTGCTGCTTGTTGTGTTTCAGCCGCTACACGCAGAAATCTTACGTTATGTGCCGCGTTGGCCGCGGCTCGGGGCCCTGCTGACCACCGTGGCGATTCTCATCGCCGTGCTTTTACCGCTCGTGTGGCTTGGCTGGAATGCATATCTCGAGGCCGAACATGCCGTGAAATGGCTGCAGGGAAATCGAGGCAAAGCGTTCGTCAGCCAAGGTTTGAAATGGCTTGATGAAACGGTGCCGCAAGTTACGGGCCGACCATTCGAGCCACCCACCGCGCAGGAAATTCTTTCGCGCATAACATCGTACATTGGCCCCGTGCTGTTGACGGGTGTTCGCACCATTTTGGGGATAATTATCGGCCTGGCGATTATGGTCGTTTCGCTATATTTCTTCCTGGCCGATGGGCCGAAGATGATCCGAGCAATCATGCAAATTTCTCCGCTCGATAAAGACCACGAGCTCGAGTTGCTCGCCCGGTTTGGCCAAATCAGCCGCTCGGTCGTTGTGGCCACGCTTGCCTCGGCCATCGCGCAGGGCATTGCCGCTGGCATCGGCTACTATTTCTGGCTTCCGCCGGAAGCGCCCGTGTTCTTGCTCACCGCGCTCACGATGGTGTTCGCCATCATTCCGTTCGTTGGTGCTGCCGGTGTGTGGGTGCCGGTTTGCATCGGCATGTTCGTCATGGGCGGCAACGGCGAGTTCGGTTCCAATTGGATCAGCGTGGTGAGCTTCGCAATTTACTGCACGGTCATCGTGTCTGGGCTCGATAACCTCATCAAGCCCTACGTGCTGCACGGCCAAGCCAATTTGCACCCACTGCTAGCACTGCTCAGCATTCTGGGGGGTGTGAAAGTGCTCGGCCCGATCGGCATTCTCGTCGGTCCGATGCTTGTGTCGTTCATGCAAGCACTCCTTAGCATCTTCCAACGCGAGATGCGGGACTGGGAGAATCCGCAGAAACGATTGTCGCATAAACTGTCGCCGGCAGCCGAAGCGTTGGCAGAAACCATCGAAGCCGCCGTGGGGGGCGATGCAGCAATTGCCGCTGTGCGACATCGCTCGATCACAGCCGCTGCCGCCCCCGCGAACAAGCCAGCCTCGCCTGCCAAGCGGAACTCGGGCAAATCTCGTCGCCGCCGTCGCTAGCAGCTTTGGCTCCCTAATTCCCCACCTTTTAGGCGGGCAGCTTCTCTAGGCTAATTTCCGATGTTTCGCTTAGAATGCGTCAAGCGCGGGTTACGCGCTCATTCGGCCCAGAATTTCGGCCTCGTCTATGGAAGGACAATGCGATGGACGCCGCATCGATCGTGCTCGTGATAGCCGTATTGGGTGTAGGGATTACCTCAACCTCGAACGCAGCTAGTCCCCAAGACACTTCGCAAGTTTCTCGCTCATCGGGCCCGGTGCAACACACCGCAAATTTCGCTGGCCAATCGAGCGGTTGGTCGTCTGACGCAAACGCCGCGGCCGACCGTTATGGCAACGCCGTGCAGGCCACCATTACGCAAACCGGTAATTCGCTGCGCGACGGTGTGGAAGCCGGCATCCAAGACGCGAACCGCCAGCTCTCGCAGAACGTTTCGCAAGGCATTTCCCAAGGTGCCGATCAGCTTATGAACTCGGCCCATTCGGCCGGACAAAACGCTGCCCAGCAATTCCAAGGCTGGGCTGGCACGACCACGCAGCAAGTTCAAAGCTCGGTACCAAATCCTTTTGCTACCAATTCCACAGCCCCTACGAGCACGTCGCGTAACGGCGTTTCTCCACCGCCAGGCTTCGGTGCCACAGCCGAGCAGCCCAGTTCGTCCTCCAATACCAGCCAACCAATAGCCCGTGTGCCTGCCACACCAGTCGTGGTCACTCAAGTTCCTGGCGGTTGGACGACCGTGAATTCCGGCCTCGCACCGCCACCAATGCAGGTGCCTCGCTTGGTGAACACAGCGGAAGCGCCAGCCACCGTTTCGCTTCCATCGCCACCAGTCACGACGATGGCCGCGGCAAGTGGGCCCGGTTTCCCGAGCGTAATGCCTTCAAATCAACCTGTCGAACAATCATTGCTAGCACCGCCAGCAAACCAGCAAATCGGCCCGCTTCCCGGTGCAAATGAAGATGTCTCCATCGGCTGGAGCGGCAGCGGTTCGCAGCCATCGCAAGCCACGATCGGCAACGGACGCTACGATTCCGGCGCAGGCATTGCCAGAAACGACATGCAGCAGCCCAGTTTGCCAACGCAGGTCACCGTACGTTCGCAACCACCTTCCTCGGCCGACATAGACGCTTGGTCTAAGGCTGACATATTTAGTAACGAATCGGACAGCGCAAATAGTAACTCGCGGCAACTGGCGAACAACGGCATGAACGGGGCGAACCTAGGTAGCTCCGGTGCCCCGCCTATGAATCACACCGCGGGTCAGCTTGCCGCGATGAATACGATGAACCAACAGCCGATGAATCCTGCACAGAACATGCAGATGGCAGGCAGTCCGGAGGCCGAAAAGCTCCCCTGGATGCCGCTCGTTTTTGCCACGGTTGCGCTGGCTGGCTCGATCGGAGCCAACCTCTTCCTAGGCTGGAGCTACATGGACGCCCGCCAACGCTACCGCCACCTGGTGCAGAAAACCGCCAACAAGTTCCGCCGCGCATCCGCAGCATAACGTTCTAACGGCTCACCGCGAAAAACCGCCGCTCGCGGCTTAGCGCTCCCCGATCGCGCTCCGCCTTTCAGTTTTTTAACTTGGCCACAAAAAGGCACAAAATACACAAAAAACCGTAGTTAAATCCGCTTGCTTGACACCCAAACGCAACTTAAAAGCGAGCCGGAGCGTCCTTGCCCTCGAGTGGGAATCTGCTTTCCCTCGGGGGCGAGGACGCCCCGGCTCGCTATTGTTGTTTTTTAATCTTCAAATCAAACGAACACTACCAAACGACATAGCCGCACTCGTTCTTCACTCGTCCCCCCCCTGAAAACGCCGTGGCATCCGTGACTCAGCAATTTCCTCGGCTGCAATCGCCTCACGTCCGAGTTGCGTTATGGCATATTTCGGTTGGCTCGGATTAGGCCACTCAGTTTCCTCAATATATTACGTCTTACGCAGTTGTTTGCTTCGGTAAGCAATATTTTGGGCTGGCGAGGTATGTCCTGACGGCTTCGCGGACGATGGCTGTTTTAGCGGCGAACCAGGTGATTCCGGTGGTGAAGCGATGATACTCCAAGCGGACGAAGG
>CAZTWS010000063.1:0-28370 GCA_964618225.1 uncultured Planctomycetaceae bacterium | reverse complement strand
CGAAGTTGTGTTCTCGTATTTGCGCATGCTGATCCGACCGACTGAGCATGGGTTTGCGGGTGCGCAGCGGTAGCGGTGGAGCGGGATTTGGGGGAAATCGCGCCAGTTGTTTGTGGGTATATTTTTGTACATATACGGTAGCGGACCTGGTGGCCGTTTTCAAGGTGTTTGCCTAATTTGCATTCGGGCCAGAAAAGAGCTGCATCAAGTAAATCAAACAGCCCCCGACGCTCGTTGCCGGCTTGACTTTTGTCTAGGGCACGATCGACTTGCGCCGATGGATGATGAGAGCGCCCCAGCCATGAAAGAAGCACAATACGTGGGTGCGGAAGCACCCACGCTACGTGCTTGATTGCGATTTGGGCAGCTTGCCGTCCAACGCTGCGTCAATCACCGCGTTGCGGTTAGGATATTTCGACTCGGTTCTCGCCTTCTCGGCAACCTCTTGGGCTTCCAGTTTTCGGTCATTGAGCACTAATAGCGCGATCAGAGTGGCGGCTTTCTCAATAAACCTACGCTCTACAGACTCGCGTTCATAGCGATTGCGCTCCGACGGCTCGACGGTTGCCACATATTCAAGGTTCAACCTGTACAGTTCGACCATCCGCGCATATGACTTGTCCGGCTCCAGATACTTGCCACACAGAGCAAACTTCTCGGCTTCCACTAGCGCTGACTGCGCGATGTCGTAGAGCTTTTTCGCGATTTCAGGTGCCTTCCTGTCTAGGCTAATAAACGTATCAACTGTGCGTCCTTCCTCGCCGAGTTGTTCGTTAATCGCGGCAAAATCAGTAAAGTGTTGGCGTGCGTTAGTTTTACCTTCAAGCACTTGTTTACCAACATGATCGCGAACTTCCTTTAGCTTCTCAAGCGCGGGAGGATATTCTTTTCCCAGCCTGTACCAACTCATCAGCGCTGGTGCTAGTCGAACTCCGGCATAAGATCGGTCATGGTCCAAGGCATGATGATGGAACCACACATACTTTGCGAGAGCGTCCTGGTAACGACCGGCCCGGGAATCGGCCCTTGCCTCGTCTAGAATCGTCTGCGGATCTGGATTCTTTGGAGGTTTCCATTCAGCCATGACGCCCATCGCCATAATTAGAGTGAACACCAAGGGCGCGACTCTCATACACAGCATTCTCGGCGGAAACAGGAAGAGAATTGGGCGGATCTTCAATGATGTCATGGTATCACCTATTATTTGCACGGAGCAAAACACTCATGTAGCTGTGCAACGCCTGAAACACACCCATTGAGGAAAGCATGTGGTACGGTTACCAATTGAATATGGGGCTATTTTGGTTGTAATAAAAGTTGATTGCCCATAGAACGAAAAACACAGCGGCCGCTAACGCCAATAGCAATTTATCCCGTCTGGTAACAGATGGCCAGTATGGACGAAGACGATTAAACCATACTAAACCTGCTAAAAGGCCGGTTACTACGAGTGCCATCCAAAGTGCAGCGATTAGTTTCATCTTAGAAGGAAGTCAGTCGATCTGGCTCTTAATAAGTACCCTCGCTCCATTCCTGTTCGGCCCGGAATTTGCGCGTTGAAAATTACCCTAGCGCCTGGTGCCACTGCTGGCAAGCCAGCAGTGTGTTTTCTGGCCGTCAGCTTGTGGTGGGAAGTAGGGAAAGGGAATAGACCATAGGCGTTTTCAGTTAGACGCTTTTTGATGAAAGAGGCCGCAAGGCTTAGCCGGACAGAGCACTGCTGGCAAGCCAGCAGTGGCACCTAATATCGTTACTGAAAATGCAAGAACCGCTTTTATACGCATAAAGCAATAGCGTTCGAACGTCTCATAACGCCCGATATCAATAAGCAGCGGCGTAATCAGGTGGAACATTTGTAGCCATGAACTGCGAAAAGCCATGGAACCACCGGAGAAGAAAAGACGGGGACAGCCAATGTGTCCGTTGTTATATCCGGGGGGCGCGAATATCAACCAGGGGGTAGAATTTTTTCGTTTCCCTAGAGGGAGCGGAGCAGGTGGCCGTTTTCAAGGGGGGGCGGGGAGAAGAGGGGGAGACAAGGAGAGGGGGAGGCGTTCGGCCCGTTGTTTTTCAACGGGGGCTGCTAAGCGTGAGAGTGTGTGTTGTTTTTACACGGGGCCGAGGACGGCCCGGCTCGCTTAGGTCTTACCGTCGGTACTCGTAGTTGCGTTAGCCGAGCACGCCGTCGAGTTCCGAGGCCGATTGGTCGAAGCTCGACGCGGTGGCGACGGCCATCGCATTTACGGCACCGATGCAGAGCCCGACAATAAGGGCGAGCATTACGGCATACTCCACGGTGGTGGGGCCGTCTTCATCACGCAGCAATTTTTTGAGGAGTTTCATCATAGTTGCACCCGATTTGTGCCCGGGGTGAGCCCACTTCACAAGCCGGAATGGCACCGGTGCCAAACGGGCTATGTCCTTGCTGAAAGCCTAGCTTAAGTATCCCCAAAAGCAATTCGGCCCGCACTTTTCAGCACGGGCCGATTGTAAGGGTTGTGCAGGCAGAGAGCGAAAGCTCTCGCGGCTGGCATTAGGCTTGGAACGAGCTGCCGCAGCCGCACGACTTAACGGCGTTCGGGTTTTCGAACTTGAAGCCACGCGCTTCGAGGCCATCGTAGAAGTCGATCGTGGTGCCATCGAGGTACAGGGCGCTTTTCTTGTCTACGACTACGGGAACGCCGTGATACTCGTACTTCGAATCGGTCTTCTCGTCGAAGGACTTATCGAAAGCCAAGGCATACGAGAAGCCACTGCAACCGCCGCCGGTGACACCGACACGCAGTACGGTGTCTGGCTCGGCCTTTTGGTCGGCGAGAATGCGCTTAACTTCGTTGGCGGCCTTTTCGGTCAATATAACGCCCATTTTAAGTAGCTCCGTGGGAAATCTTCAGTTCAAAAGCGACCGGCCGAGGCCAACGCCGCGAGGGTACTATTTGGTTCGGTTAATTATAGTCATCGGCCGAGCGGCGGAAAGGCAGGAAGATTTTTGGGGTGGTGAGAGCGAGATGGCGATAATCGGAGGGAAAAGTCAGCCTGGAAAGGCTGACCTACACGGGGAGTCAGGCTGGAAAGCCTGACCTACGTGAATTGGCGGAGGGTGTGGACGGCTTTCACAACGCGGGTGGCGGCGAAGTCGATGTCGTCTGACGTGTTGAACCGGCCCAGGCCGAAGCGGAGGCTGCTGCGGGCCTGGTCGTCGGAGAGGCCGAGGGCTCGCAAAACGTGGCTCGGCTCCGAGTCGGTCGAGGTGCAGGCCGCGCCGCTGCTTACGGCCAGCGTGTCCATCGCGAGCAGGAGGGCTTCACCATCGACGTTGCCGAAGGAAATGTTGAGATTGCCCACGAGGCGCAGCGGCAATCCGTGCGTATCGCGTTCGTTCAAATCGGGACCGCAAAGTAGGAGATCGTCGAGTTGAGCGAACAGTCGAGCGGCTAGTGTATCTCGCATGTCCGCGATGCGCTGTGATTCGTCGGGCATCGCATCGATGCACAGTTGCAGGGCGGTCGCGAAGCCGACGATGCCCGGCACGTTCAGCGTGCCACTGCGACGGTTTTCCTGTTGACTGCCGCCGGTGATCTGAGGTTCGATTCGCACGATGGGATCTCGTCGACGCACGTAGAGAGCGCCGATGCCTTTGGGGCCATACATTTTGTGTGCGCTGAAACTCATGAGATCGACATTCAACGTGCGCACATTAGCGGGCACTTTTCCAACGGCTTGCGTGGCGTCGCAATGCAGAAGGACGCCGCGTTGTTTGCAGGTCTCGGCGATGTCGGCGATCGGTTGAATCACGCCGATTTCGTTGTTCGCGAGCATTACGGAAACAAGGCATGTGTCGTCGCGGAGCGTGTCGGCGACTTGTTGCGGATCGAGCCAGCCGGCGCGTGAGCTGCCGTGTTGTGCAGGCGAGAGCAGCGTGATCTCGAACCCGTGCCGGCCAAGTCGTGCAAGCGGATCGAGCACGGCTTTGTGTTCCGTGGAAACGCTAACGATGTGGTTTCCGCGCCTGCGCTCGCGTTCGGCGATGCCGCGAATTGCCAGGTTGTTGCTTTCGGTAGCGCCGCTCGTAAAGATGATCTCGCTGGGCTCCGCACCGATGTTCAGAGCGATGGAGTTGCGCGCGGCATCGACAGCTTCTTTTGCCAAGTGGCCGGCCGCGTGGACGCTATGCGGGTTGCCGTAGATCGAATCGAAGTAGGGCAGCATCGCCTCGACCACGCGCGGATCGACGCGTGTGGTGGCGTGGTTATCCATGTAGACGATTTGTGGGGCGTCGGTGGGCACGTCGCTAAGAAAATGCTTATAGAGGCTTGTTGTGTGCCACTGGCTCTGCCAGTGCTTCTTCTTGCCGCCAGCTTGCAATCGAAACCAGGGGTGGTCTTTTGGCCGGATAGAACTTCGTCCGCAAGCTGATTTAAACGTTCCGGCGGAGCATATCGCTTGGCGATATTGCGTGAGTTCACTGGCAAAGCCAGTGGCACACCTATTTCCAAACACATTCTAAGCCGCAAGCGGTGGGGGATGCTTGGATTGTACTCACGGCATTGCTACTGTGCTGTAGGAGGCGTCTCCGACGGCCGATACGGCCTTCAAGTAGTATACGTAATCGGCGTCGGAGACGCCTCCTACACCTGTGTGGGTAGATCCCTAACCGAAAAGGGCCCGTACGGCGATTTCCGACCAGCTTTCGAATTCGCCGAGGCGAGTGAGCATTTCGCGCACGGGACGGAACTGGCCGTCCAAAATGTCTGCTTCGCGGGGGCGGATGAGTGGGCTTTCCACATCGCACAGGTGGACGACGCCCAAGTGGACGCGACCGACGGGGGTTTCATCGTCGTTGATGAGGCCGGCGATGCGTTCGGTGTACGGGGTGTCGATCAGAACCTCTTCTTCGAGTTCACGCCGCATGCCTTCGCGGTAGACATCGTAATCGGCTGGGGCAGCGGCGTGGTTGTTCTCGCGGAGCGAATCGACGACGTTGGCGTCGAGCGTGGAAATGTGGCCGCCAATGCCGACGCTGCGCTTGGCATGCAGGCGTCGTTCGCCTTGGCCGTTGCCGCGTTGGTATTCGAACAAATGGATGACCCCGGCATCATCAGTCCAGCGAAACAGCACGTAGGGAATGAGCTGTTTGTAACTGGGGTCTTCTTCCATTTCGCCGCGCGGGCGGTATGAGATGTGGTCGCCTTCGACCAACCGTGGCAAATAGCGGTCGATGTCTGTCGAGAAGCCTTGGAAGTAGCCGAGGTCGCGAAATAACGAGGTGGGAACGACAAGAACTTGTTCTTCGGCCACGGTCGACACGGGAGAATCCTTTCGGTTGAAGGTCGGATGCCGCCGGCTGCGAGCGGCTTGAGCGATCCGACATTGATTTTAAGGATTCTGGAGCGGTTTGCTAGTAGGCGAGTGTTTACGGGGTTGATGGGAATTTTTGTCCGCAGATGTCGCAGATGACCACAGATGTTTGTTAAATGAGCTGTTCAACGGATTAAGAGCACGAGTATTTGATCTATCTTCATTAATCTGCGGATATCTGCGACATCTGCGGACAAAATACGAACGCGTCAATGCTTAGCGATACGCGAAGTATCGCCAGTTATTTCGTGTCGTTTGCCGGGCGATCATCGATCCGCAGTTTGATTTCGTCTGAATTACCGCGCAACTCGGGGGCGTACATGGCCGAGGCCTTAGTCGGCAGAGCGCTGAATTGGCCGGGGATTTCGGCGCGCGTGCGATAAGTGACACTGTGTTTGCCGCGAGCCAGCCTGCGCACGAAGAGGACCACGCGGTTATCGCGGAATTCGACGTACGCGCCCATTTCGTTGCCGTTGTAGCCGCTTTGCACCGACACCGATTCGCAGCCTGCCGGCTTCATGTCTTCGAGCACGATGTACTCGTAATCGTTTTTCGATTCGACGACGAGCTCCACTTCGAGCAAGTCACCGCTTTTGACGGTTTCGAGGTTAGCGATTTCCTTGCGGTCGTACTTTTCCACTCGCTGGTTCACGGCTTGGCCGCTGCTGCCGGAGACAGCAATCGATTTTTCGGCCGGCGTGAGTTTGAAGTAACGGCGATTGACCTTGATTTCGAGGCCCGCGCGGCGGATGAATTCTTCGAGCGTGAAATTGGTAAGGTAGCCGTTCCAATAAAGTGGGCCGGTGCCCGACTTTCGGAGTTCGATTGTGTGAGATCCGGGCGTTAGAGCTTCGCCTTCGAGAACAAACGTGTTGTCGAAGGTGAACAGGTTCTCGGCGTCGATCTTTAATTCTTTCCGCTTGGTGCCATCGACCCAGATTTCGACCGTCAGGTCTGGTTTGTTCTCGCCGGTGGCTTGGAGGTAATCGGCGAACGCCTCGACGACGAATGCCGTGTCGCGCGTGCTGTTCCAGTAGGTGGCGTGCTTGCGGTTGTTGAGCAGGTACTTCACCAGCCGCGGTGCCACTTCGCTCTTCGGATCGGTGGCGGCGAGCAGCTTGAGGTAGAACGCATGGGCCTCGAATTCGCTGCCGTACCAGAACCACCAGATGTTTTCTGGCAAGCGCAAGTAGGCGGTTTGGTTTTCATCGTCTTGCACAACATACTGACCGATGTTGCGCACGATCATGGCGAGCTTATCGGTCTCTTGTTGCTTGTTGAGGGCCAGACCGTAAAGCGAGAGGCCGTAGACCGTGAGCTGCGTGCGATCTTTGTAGAGTCGATCGCGCATGGTGTCGCTCTTTTGTCCGGCATCGACCAGCACCATGTAGACGAGAGCGTCGGTGTTATCGGCATGGTGTTTGGCCGGTTTGTTTTTGTCGATGACGTTGCCTTGGTCATCGACATTGGCGAGGGCGGCGAGTTGCTGCTCTTGATAAATTCGCAGCCATTCGACGCCGCGTTCGATGACACCTGGCACAATGGCCACGTCGTTCTGCTGAGCGGTTTGCAGACCGTGGACGACGAGAGCCGTGGTATGGGGTGTTGATCGCTCGTTCCAGCCGGTGAACCAGCCCCAGCCGCCGTCGGAGAGTTGCATTTCGGCAAGGCGGTTGACACCTGCTTTGACGATTTTGTTGAGTTCGGCTTCATCGAAAACGGGGTTGCGATCGAATCGTCGCCAACCTTGCGCGCGTTTGGCTGGGTCGCCGATTTCCTGAGCATTCAGGTTGGTTCGTTTTTGTTGGATTGCTTTGAGGTCGAGGCCTGATTTGAGCAGGGTTTTTTGCGTGATGACGGCCGGTAGGAAGCGGTTCAGTGTTTGCTCGGTGCATCCGTACGGGTAGTCGATGAGGTAGGGCAGGGCATCGACCATGGCACCGGCAAGGGTTGGCGAGTAGCGGACTTCGAGCCGAGTTTGATCGACGCGGCGTTCCTTAGGCACTTTGATTTCGAACGTGCCGAGGCGGTCGTCGGGGCGTAGCGAGCCGCTGTAGCTGTCTGTTTTCAGCATGCCATGCACGTAGACCGGGAATTTCATTTCCATGGCGTCCGATTCTTGATCGGTGCGGGCGACCATGCGAATGACGGCCTGGCCTTCGCGGACGACTTTCACGCGCCAATCGACGCGGCGTTCGCCGCCGGCAGGGATTTCGATCGTGTTCTCGGCGGCCGTGGGTAGCTCGATCGTGTTGCCTTCAAGTTCGAGTTTGACGTTCACTTGCTTTGCCGTGGGCAAGTAGTTGTGAACGTTTGCACTGAGGACGACTTCATCGGTTTCGACGAAGAAGCGTGGTGCCTGCATGCGGACGATGATGTTCTTGCGGGTGACGACTTCCGAGGAGGCTTCGCCGACCCGAGTGCCGTGGCCCATGGCCCAGGTTTGGATTTTCCAGGTGGTGAGGTTGTCTGGCATGTCGAGTTCGACCTCGGCTTTGCCGTCTTTGTCGGTTTCGAGCGCGGCGACCCACAGGGCTGTGTCCGCAAATTCGGATCGGATGGTGGGAGCAACGAGGTTGGTAGCGGCGGCTGCGCCAGCACCCGCTTCACCATCGGCAGCAAAGGACGGAGATGCGGGCAAGGCCTCGGCTGACATCTCCTTTCTCAGGCCACCAAACGCCATGGCCCGGGCGGGTGCGGCACCTTGTGTTACGGCGAAGCTATCGGAAAATTGTGATGAAGATAGCTCGCCTTTCTCTTTGGAGAGTCTGTCTTCAGCAACGGTGCTGCCAAAAATCCCGAGGCTCTGCATTGGCTTTTGGCCAGGGGCGATAAGATTTTGGTGCCACCGGCCCAGGTTGGTTTCGAGATAGGGGCGATGATCGCGCCGCCACTTCCAGAAGAATTCCTTGATGTTCGGCACGTTCGAGCCGCCGGAAATGTATTCGAGGCTTTTGTCGAAAATCGAAAGCACCGTGGAGCCGACGAACGGGTTGCCGTTTTCGTCGGTCAGCTTGATTGCCACCTTCGCATGTTCGCGGGGACGGAACTCCTTGGCCGAGGGAGTGAGTTCGACGTTCAAGATACGCTTGGCAGGCGGAACAAATATCTCGCGAACTTCGGTGTGAACCTGGCCGTTGGAAATGGTCACCGCTTCGACGAAGAAGTTCGGCATGTCTTTCATCGTGACCTGGATCGGCACGACAACGCTTTTACCCGCGACGCGTAACATTTGCGGTGCGGGATACGAACCGTTGGCGGGGCGCACGAAGAGCAACACGTTTGCCCCGACGCGGTTGGTATTGAGCTGCAATTGAACCGTGTCGTTGGGCGCGTAAGTTCGTTTATCGGGGATCAGCTCGAGTTCGTTGAATCGGAAGTCGCTGCCGTTAAAGCCTTCGCCGATGATGGTGAACACGTAACCGCCTTCGATTTCGCGGCCTGCTTTGTCGGTCACTTTGTACGAAAGCCGATACTGGCCAGCTTCGGACGCTGTAAGCTGAATTTCGGCAGTGCCTTGGGCGTTCGTCGCGAGATTCCAAGATTTGACTTCGGTTTCGATTGGCTTGCGCTCGGGCGCTTCACCGTAGGTGATTTTCAGAAGGCGCAGCTTGCCAGTGCCTTCCACGGGTTGGCCATCGATGCGGCGAGCGGCGAAATTCGCGCCAATGGTTTCGCCCACGCGGAAGTAGCCGCGATCGACCCAGGCGAACACTTGGAACGGCTTCCGCGCCACCAGCACGTTACCGGTGCCGGTGATCGTGCGGCGCGATTCGTCGGTGACCTCGGCTTCGATGGTGTAGCTGTGATCCTGGTCGGAATGGACGGCCTTGGCGAGGGCCGTGTCGATTTCGATCTCGACGGTGCCATCCGCGCTAATCGGTACTTCGCGTTCAGCGACGATTTCTGGCTGGGCGACAGGGTGAATGAACCACGTTGATACCGGGCGGCGGCATCCCCAATCGCGCCAGCCGGGGAACCAGTTGGAGTCGTAAGAGAACCACCAGTAACCGGGGCCGTAGAGCCAATCCCACGGGCTGGGCGGGAACCACGTGGCGTTGTGCTCGGTACGCAGCACTTTGTATTTGACGGTGCCCGACATGACGGGCGAGCCAAAGTAATACTTCGCGCGGATCGTGGCTTTGATCGTATCGCCCAGCATGACGGGCTCTTTGGGTGATTCGATCGTGACTTCGAATTCGGGTTTCTTGTACTCCTCGACACGGAACGAGCCGCCGCCGTGGTTCACCACGAAAAGTTGGTACTGGCCCAGCGTGGCGTCGGCGGGCAAGTCCAACTTGCCGGCGATGCCGCCGAAGCTGTCGGTGGTAAGCGTGTCGGAGTAAACCTTCTCACCCTTGGGGTTGTGGATTTCGACGACAAACGATTTCTGAGCGAAGATTGATTTTTCTTCGGCGTCGAACTGGGCTTGGCGAATCCAGAATTTGAAGTTGACCGGCTGCCCGGGGCGGTACACGGGGCGATCGGTGATTGTGAAGGTTTTGACCTGGTTGTATTGGTAGTTGTGGTAGTTGGCACGCCACACGTTGTGGAAACCGAGGTAGGCCAAGCGGCCTTCCGGCGTGGTGGCGGTGGCGATCCATTGGAAACCGCGCTCGTGGCCCTTTTCATCGGGAATCGGCAGCAGGACCTGGCCGTTTTCGTCGGTTTTTTCCGCGAAGTTTTTCAGGTCGATGGTGTAGTTGTTAGCTTCAACATGCCGTTGGCGGAACGCGAAGAATTCGACGTTCGCTTTGGCGACGGGGTGGCCGGTGACGGCATCGGCAACGTAGTAGAACGACTTGTCGGGCATCGGTTTGCGGACGATGGCCGTGTCGGCAAGCCAGACGACGATCTTTGACGTGTTGCCGCCCTTGATATTCGCGGTAAGCAGGTAGGCCCCCGCTTTTTGCAGCGGCGTGGTAACGGTGATGAGCTTATCGAAATGCTGGTCGCGCGGCTCGAGGTCGAGCTTCCAGCGGGCAACTTCCGCGCCCAGGTATTTTTCTTGCTTTTCGTTGACGAGTCGGTAGCCGATTTCCGACACGTTCATTTGGTTCCAATCGAGTTGCTTCGGCTTCGATTTCAAATACGCTTTAACGTCGTCTAGCAACTCGCGAACTTTAATTTCTTGCGCAACGAATTCCACGCCTTTCGCGTTGCGGAAGCGGAAATCGATCGTGGCACCTCGGCCGGCCGGTTGGGTGAGCGTGCTTTGGAATTGGCCCCAATTACCGATTACTTGTTCGAGGCGCGCTTGGTAGGCAGCACGAGCGTCGCCCTCGCTGTTTTCAACCGCCAGTTGCCAGTATTCGGCGGCACGCGGATATTGCCGACGATCTTGAAATATGTCGGCGAGACTGCGCAGCGCGTCGAGGAGTTGGGAATTATTTCCCGGCTTTTCGGCGACAACCTTCTGAAAGAGCTTGATATAGTTTTGGTCGTCTGGCAGTTTGAACCGTTGGATGCCGGTGGCCAAGCGGGCGATGGTTTCATCTTCGCCCAAGGTGTCGAGCGCCCAAGTTTGCGGGCGGTCCTTGCCGTCTCGCTCGAGCTGACGGCCAAGCAAGATGCGGTACTCGGCCATGGTTTGCACGCCGAACTGTTCTCGCAGGAACTGAGCACGAGTGAGGAGTTCTTCCACACGCCGCGCGGGATTCCATTCGACCATGGTTTCCAGCAGCCAGCGCCAGCGCTCGCCATCGTTCTTGGCGGCTTCCCAACTTTTGGGAATCGAATAATAGATGGGATTGTTTTCTTCATCGACCGGCGCGCCTTGGGGCTGACCGCCCCATCCCCAGCCCTCTTCGTAGTCGGGCAGGGTTTCGAGATCGGTAAGCAGTTGCAATCGCCAAGCGCCTTGGCCATTGCCCGTGAGCACAGCTTGCGCGAACTGTTGGGGGATTTCCGAAGCTTCGGTTTTGTTATCGGCCGATTCGGCGGCTTGCATGGCCGTGTAGAACAGTTGCATGGCGCGAACCCGGTCGCGCGCGTTCGCGTTCACTAATTTGCCACCGCCGCGATGCTGCCCGCGCTCAAAGGCACCGGCAATCATGAAGCCGTAGTGCTCCACGTGGAGATACGATTGCGCCACGGCAAAAACCAGCGGCCAGTCGTCGGCATGCGCATCGACGGCAGCTTCTCGGAAGGCATCGATTTCGTTCACTCGCCCCAGTTGCTGCAAGCAGCGAATCGCCGTGTTGAAAGCTTTCGGCAAGTCGCCGGGAGGCGAGTTGGGATCGAGCACGTGAGCGCGCAGGCCGTCGTAGGCTTCTTGGTGGTTGCCTTCGGCGTGGAGTTGAATGAGTTGATTCACGTTGGCAGGTTTGCTGGGTACGAATGCACAAAGCGACAACGCAACGAGGGCAAGACATGCCACGGGAAGCCGCACCGCAATTGTATTCAAACGGGAGATACGCATCTGGGGGAGCCTTCGCCAACCGAGGACCGCGGAGAGTTTCTTCACTGTTTTTAGTGGCGGGCCCGATTTGAGTCCACCGGAATACTGCCGCCAGTTGTTTGACGCGGATGGAGCGGCGAAAGTTCCGGGGCCAGACAGGGGGCTTTTTTGGTGGATGGATAGCCAACGAGTGGTGTTGCCGGAATGCCACACGGGGGTGCATCGTACGTTGCCACGGGGCAACATGCTTTTTGGAAATCGGCGTGCCAAAAATCGCTCGACTCGCAAATAGGGCCGAAAAATCGCGGGCGACGGCGGATTCAGGTACTTGGCACGGCCTCTGCTCAGCGTGGGTGACTCGAAGCCAGGCTACATCCAAGCGAAATCCGCACCACCATTTTTGGGATGAGCAGCGGCCAGGCGGGAAAAGGTTATAGTTCCATATGACTCAAGTTTCTCGAGGAATATCGGTCCACGAATCGCTGCTGTTCAGCTTGCATCGACTTATCGATGTGGTGGCAATTTGCTTTGGAGTACGCATTGCGCTGGCGTATACACCGCAAACAGGCATGCACGTTTGGCTGAGCGTCGTGGCGGCTACGATTTTCGTTTACCACGTGGCCGCCGAAATCAGCGGTTTGTATCGAAACTGGCGTGGTACCCGGCTCAGGCGCGAAATCGCCTGTTTGATGCTCACCTGGGCCTACACGGCACCGGTGCTGCTCGGTATTGGTTTAGTGTCGCAGTACAACGCCGAGTTTTCTTACGCATCGAAGCTCATCTGGGTTGTCATTACCCCGGCCATATTGGCGACTGCTCGAATCGTTCTGCGGAAAATCCAGCAGCGACTGCGCGCTCGCGGATTTAATACGCGTAGCTATGCGATCTGCGGCGTGAACGACTTGGGCGCACAGCTAGCTCGAAATATCGAGACGGCTCCGGAAATGGGTTTGCGCCTCGAAGGTTTTTACGACGACCGGCCGGAAGAGCGTACGGCCGCTTCGCTACACAATTTTCCGGACCCGCCTGCTCACCGTGGCAACCTCGACGATTTGGTGGAACGCGCCCGATGCGGGAAAATCGACATCATCTACATTACATTTCCCATGCGTGCCGAGGAACGGATTCGCGAAGTCCTGATGAAGCTGGCCGATTCCACGGCCAGCGTTTACATCGTGCCCGATTTCTTCGTGTTCGAGTTGTTGCACGCACGATGGACGAACGTGAACGGCCTGCCGGCCGTGAGCGTGTTTGAGAACCCTCTGTACGGTGTGGACGGGCTTGCAAAGCGTAGTGTGGATTTGCTGTTGGGGACGATATGCCTGGCATTTGCCGCGGTGCCGATGTTGATCATCGCCGCTTTGGTAAAACTCTCCTCGCCGGGGCCCGTGTTCTTCCGCCAGCGTCGTTACGGTTTGGACGGTCGCGAGATCCTCGTATGGAAGTTCCGCTCGATGACTTGCTGCGACAATGGGCCAAACGTGCAACAGGCCACGTCGAACGATGTGCGAGTCACACCGATCGGAAAATTCCTACGTCGAACTTCACTGGATGAGTTGCCGCAGCTTTTCAACGTGCTGGAAGGCAGTATGTCGCTCGTTGGCCCACGGCCGCACGCCAAGGCTCACAACGAGATGTACCGTTCGCTTATCGACGGCTACATGCTGCGTCATAAGGTGAAACCGGGCATTACAGGCCTGGCCCAGGTGAACGGTTATCGCGGCGAAACAGAAACGCTGGAGAAAATGGAACAACGCGTCGCCTGCGATCATCAGTACATCCGCGAATGGTCGCTGTGGATGGATATGAAGATCCTGGTGCGCACGTTAGGCGTGGTGTTCTCGCAGAAGAACGCGTATTGAGGGGGGACGGTAGGGGGGAGGTGTCAGAGGGCAGGGGGCCCTCCTACAAAGTTGCGTGGTTTACTCTTCCCCTGCTATTTGAAGATATCTGGATTGTTGTTCGGGTCAAAATCGCGGCCCGTGAAGTTGTTGTTGAGCTTCAAATTCTGGTAAGTGTAGCTTTCTTCGAGCAGTGGTTGACCACCGTTTTCGGTTGGCCAGCTATAAGCATCGTAATGGATCGGAACGTGCAGCTCGTTATCGATGAAAATACGAGCGACGTGATTCTTGAACGTTTTGCGCGGTGTGGGATGCACGACTTGCACCATGGTCGTGTTGCGTGTGATGATGGGCATGCTTGGATTCACTGTTACTTCGCATTCTTGATACTGAAGCTCGTCTTCGTGCAGCTTGATGAGCTTCTCGGTGAGGTTGCGAATGCCGACCGAGGTAATGGGGTGCTTTTGTCCCTTCATGGCCATTGCACCGTTCGGGTCGAGGCTGATCTTACCCAGGTAACGCTTGACCCCCACGTCGAGTGCCACGAGCTTGCCATCGTTCTGGCCGGCGACGTAAAGCACTTCACGCCCCGTGCTCGGTTTCAAGAACGACATATACACACTGAAAGGTTCCTGCATGACCTTCATGAAGATGTATTGCTGTTCGCCCAATTCGCCGTCGATTCGTTCGCGTTTCACGAACGTACACGAGTAGTCGCGAACCGTGGCGTCGAAATTGTCGCGGCTTGCCTTGAGGCCGCGCACCACTGGCATGAGCGGATGTTCGTCGCCCTGCTTGGTGAAGTCGATTGGTTTGTTGGCCGGTTTCGTGGCGACGGCTGCTGTAGCCGGAGTCGCTGTAGCGCTCGTTGTCGTAGCGGCGGTTGCCGTGGCCGGCGTGCTGGTATCGGCCGCAACTCGGTAGACGGGTTCTGAAAGGTTGTCTTGCCCAACGGCCACGCTGCAAAGGGCCAATACGGCAAGTGAAGTCGCTACAGTGCGACGAAGGGTCCAATTCTGACGCATGACTAGATCTCCTGACACGAGGCTCACGTTCGCATGATGGCGGAGGCTCATGACACGGCGGGATGGGCGGGTTGACTCCGTTCAATATTATTTTCTCAAAGCAAGTGGCCGAGGCGGGCGGTCACTCGCCGGTAGATCGTGGAACCAGTACAATCCTTCGCTGGTTCAGCCGAGTCGTATTTGCGGCTCGGCTACGCATTGGATAAGCGGCTAAACGGCCGTCCAAATGCCATAATCTAAAGCCATCGTAGTCGAACCGGCCTGCTCTCGGAAGGGAGATTATCGTGTCAGAAACAGCACTCCGTATTGGCTGTGTTGAATCGCTGCCATTTGCGGAAAATACCTATATTGCCCATATCGGCGGCCGAAACGACTGCCTGATTATCGACCCTGGCTTCGATCCTGAAGCCATTTTCGACTATCTCATGCAGCACGGACTGACGCCCGCGGCCATCGTATGTACCCACGGCCACAGCGACCATATTGCCGGAAATTGGGCCGTCAAAAAGCGGTGGCCAGAATGCCCGATCGTCATTGGCGAAGGGGATGCCGAGAAACTTACGAACTCGAAGCTGAATCTTTCGGCAGCGTTCGGGTTCAACATCACGAGCCCGCCCGCCGACCAAACGCTGCGCGAAGGCGACCAGTTCAAAGCGGCCGGCATTGAACTGGATGTATACGAAACGCCCGGCCATTCGGTGGGACACATCGTGCTCGTCTGCAAGCAGCCTTCTCCATGGCAAGTGTTTGGTGGCGATGTGCTATTTAACGGGGGGGTTGGCCGAACCGATTTCCCGGACGGCAGCTTCGAGACTCTACGCGACTCGATCCACGACAAGTTGTTCACATTGCCGGAGGACACGATCGTGTTACCCGGTCATGGTGAGTCCACGACGATTGGCCACGAGAAGCAAACGAACCCGTACGTGGGGCTGGCGGCGAGTTGAGGCAGCATAGAAGTCAAAAAGCGAGCCGGGGCGTCCTCGCCCCCGAGTGTGGATGAACTTTTACTGGGGGCGAGGACGCCCCGGCTCGCTAACAACATTTGAAGCAGTCTCGTAACCGAGAAGAATCTACCGCTGTTGAGTTTCCCCCTGTGAACGCGCCGACGTGTTGCTCTTCACCTCGGCTTCGCCTTTGGCATCCTCGATCACCAGCCCTTCTTGCATCATGGTCTTGTACGATTCTTTTCGTAGCTGTTGTAAGTTCTTGACGAACAAATTCTTGTCGTTGTAATCGCGCACCGCGTATTGGTGGGCCACGATGCCGTTCGCTCCGTCGCGTTTGAATTTGAACAAGTTGAATTCGACGAACTTGTTATCGATCGGCCAAGTGACGAAGTCGATCGTGGCTTCGCCTGTTTGCGGATCGAAGCCCACGTAGCTGCGAGCGCGAGGATTTTGTGCCTGCACCATTTCGCCCATGTGTTCCGCGAATGCGCGTGGGTCGTGGATCTGCGGGTACTTGTAGATGCCCACCAGCTTCGTCCACTTCTTGAGCGACTCGCCTGGAAGCAGGTATTCCTTCATGTCATTTGTGGCAGTTTCCAGCTCATAAGCGAGTTCGAATTGTTCCTCGCCAAAGCGAACGATTTGGGGCGTGTCCGATTTTTCCTCGGCACGAACCACGGTGGCGAATAGACACAATGCAGCACAAGCCAGCAGTTGATGGCGCATAAAACGTCCGTCGATGAGTGCGGCTAGCCGATGAGCTCGATAGAGCCGCTGAAGAGTCGTTGAAGTCCGTGTGCCGACTCGAGGACGATGGCCGCATCGCGATCGAGCCCCACACACTTACCTTCTATTCGGCGATCGGCCTCGGTTACGACTATCTTTTGACCGGCGAGAAGATCGAGAGTTTGCCATGCAATCGCGGGTTCTGGCTGGCCGGTGCCAAGTTGAGTAAACCGGGCCGACATTGCGGCCACCACCGCCGGCAGCACTGCTTGCAGATCGTGTTGGATGCCCGTGGCATCGGAAAGTGAAATGGCCGACTTGCGGATTCCGGGGGGGGCCTGTGCAAACGAGTTGTTGATGTTGATGCCCACGCCAATGATCAAACGCCCACGCGCACCAGCCGGCGATTCGAGCAGGATGCCCGCGATTTTGCGGCCGAGCAGGTAAACGTCGTTGGGCCACTTGATGCCTAACCGTTTCGGCAGCGTCGCGAGGCCATCGAGGCTGTGGGAGGATGCGAGTTTTGCGGCAGGTGTCGGCTCATCCCAAAACATTGCGAGCGCATCGCAAATGCCCACCGCCGTGGCTAGAGATAGCTTGGGCCAATTCGCCACGGTGATGTCGTAAGCGGCCGGTTCGATAAGCCAACTAAAGGTAAGGGCTCCCTCGGCTGCCCACCAACGGTGAACACCTCGGCCACGGCCGGCCGTTTGGTGCCGGGCGACCACGAGTGCAGGCAATGGAAGCTGCTGATCGTGTGCAAGCTGCACGGCGCGGTCGTTCGTCGAGCCTATTTCTTCGTGAACTTCAACGTAACCATCGCCAAGTAACTGTTGAAGTACGGCTGCATCGAGAAACTTGTCAGGCATGTGAGCTGTCGGCGTGGACGCGAACGTCGACATTGGTTGTCGTTGGTGGCCCCGACTCGCCGGTCGTGCTGGTCGGAGCTGTCGCGGGAAATTCGAGCGTGAACCGGCTGCCTTCGCCCAGCTTGCTTTCGACCCGGATGCGGCCACCGTGCTCTTCGAGAATCTTTTGACTTACCGGGAGGCCGAGTCCCGTGCCACGGCCGCCTTTGCGAGAAACGAACACAGCAAAGATTTTTTCCACATCGTCCTTTTCGATGCCGCTGCCGTTATCGACGATTTGAACACGCGCCATTTTTTCGAGGTTGCTGAACTGCGTGGAAACCTCCACCCGGCCGCGCTCGCGATCGCTGCATGCATCGATTGCGTTCGTAACGATATTCAAAATGGCCCGGTGCATTGCCTCGGGATCGAACATCAACGTCGGCATGGCCGGGGCGGGCAACCAATCGAGTTCCACATTGGCGTCGCTGGCTCGAGCCTTCATCAATTCGACCACATCGGCGGTAATGTCGTTGAGGTTTGACGGTTCGGGCACCGGCTCGCGCTCTTTGCTGAACGTGAGCATATCCATCACGAGCGTGGAGATTCGCTCCTGATTCTTTTCGACGATGCCCCAACCTTTGCGCATGATTTCGACCGCTTTTTGAGCCGACTCGACATCGATTTCCTCTTCGGAGATCGCTTTGGCATGATCTTTCATGCCCATTTCGATGAGGTAACTGCCGCCGCGCACGCCTTGCAGAATGTTTTTGATGTGGTGCGAGAGCGAGGCAATGGTTTGGCCGACCGCCGCAAGCCGTTCGGCCTGTACCATGGCTTTGTAGTACGAGGTATCTTCGACCGCGAGCGCTGCCTGATGGGCAATCGCGATCATGAGCTTGAGGTGCTCTTGGTTGAACTTGTTCGCGGAGCCCTGTTGCAACATGCGTTGCGGAGTGATCGAGGTGTCGATATAGATCGCGCCCACGACGTCGTAACGACCTTGCATGGGAACGCAAATCGCTTCGCGCACGCCAAGCCGCAAAATGCTTTTAGCGGCATCCCAACGATCGTCGTCGCGGGCGTTGCTGGTAAGCACGCCTTCATTGCGATCGACCACGTAGTCGAGAATCGTTTGGCTGATCGTAATGCGTTCTTCCGTAGCGATGCCGCGACGATGACGCCGCACCTTAGGTACGAGTTGACCGGTATCGAGATCCTTGAGCATGATGCAGCCACGGTCGGCATCGACCCACTCGAAAATCATTTCCATGATGCGCGAGAGGAGTTGATCGATATCGAGCGTGTGGCTCACGGCCAAGGCCGTGCGATACATGATTTGCAGGTTGCTGCGGGCGCGGGCCAGCCACGGCGATTCCGTTTCATTTTCCGGAGGAGCAAGAATCTCGCTGCCTTCCGATTGGTGCATCGCGTGAACAATGCGCGAGCCGTCTTCCTCGTCTGCCAGGTGTGGCACGATGTTGATTTTGTCGGCCAGGTCTTCTTGTCGGCCTTCGGCAACGCCCGTGTAGAGCAGCAGCGTGCGGCCGAGCTGGAGCTGGTCGCCGCTGGCTAGTTCATGTTCTTTGATCGGCTTACCATTCACGAATGTGCCGTTCGAGCTGCCCAAGTCGCGCAGGACGAAGGCATTTCCATGGCGGCGAAGCTCCGCGTGTTCGCGAGAAACTTCGGTGTCGTGAAGTTGGACAGAGCTTGTGGTTCCGCGGCCAATGGTTACGGACGCATCGTCGATGCGAAATCGCGTCCCTTGGTCGCGGCCTTGGATCACGAACAGCGATGGCACGTTTGAACTCCGCGATCCGTACCCGGCTATGGGGGCCGGCTTCGTAGGTTGAAGAGCCTGCAGGTTGCCGCGTGTTACGCGGCGTCCAGTAAGTCGTCAATTCTACGAATCAGAGTGCCATAGTGGTAGGGCTTGGCGAGAACCTGCCCGGTCGGAAGTTCCCCGTTCGAGCGTCGAAGGGTGCCGAGAATAACGATTGGCGTATCCGTGCGGCCCGCCGTGGCACGTAAATCGTCGGTAGCGGCGCTAGAATCGGTGGCGTCGCTGTCGGCGTCGAGCACGATCAGATCGGGGCGAAAGGCCTCGGCCATCTGGCAGGCTTTCTCAGGCCGATCGGCCTCGATTGCCTCGGCACCGCGAAGTTCCAAGATGGTTCTTAAAACTTCTCGCGATTCTGCCGAGCGATCGACAATTAGGACACGCGGCGAAGTGTGGGGGCGGGAGTCTCCGACAAAGACTTTCATAAACGGTATCGAGTTGTAAGCGGTGGGAGTCGGGCGTAGCAGGGGGGAGCGGAGAGTACCGCGGGTCGCCGCGTTTGTCAAAATCGGAATTTGAAATTCTGAAATGCTCCGTCGACTTGTTGGAGTGAAGGCATGGGGAAGGGGCCTCGTTCTTATGCAAGATCAAACGGGGCCAACGAAAACATAATAAACCTCGTTAAAAATGGCCTTTACGCAATGTTCGCTTCTCGCCAGAATACGCCCCGCAATTTCGAGCCGGGGCCATACCCGCGATAGGATGGCGTACCCGCCCCACGGGTATCCCAAAGCGTTCCCGGTTTTTTATGAAACGGTCACGGATGACCCCCTTACAGCAAGGAGTGCTGACGTGCGAATGATCTTCAGTCGCCACATTTCTCTCGTCTTGATTTGCGCGGTAGCGCTCTCAGTTGCCACCGTTAACTCGAGCCAAGCCCAGCAACAAGCTCAGCAATCGGCAAACCCAGCCGGTGCCAATGCTCAGAAGTATGGCTTCGCGGTTGTAGACATTCCTTACATTTTCAAGCACTACACGAAGTTCCTGGCAACTTCGGAGAGCATGAAGAAGGAAATGGAAACGATCGATGCGAGCGTAAAGGCCGAGCGTGCCAACCTTGCCAATGCTGAGCAGCTTCGCAACAACTTCCAAGTCGGCTCCGCTGAATACAAGAAGGCCGACGAAGACCTGGCCCGCATGATGGCCGAGTTCCAGTTGAAGACCAGCAAGCTCCAAAAAGATTTTATGGAGCGCCAGGCAAAGCTCTACTACCAGACTTACCTTGAAGTAGTCGACGCGGTGAGCCATTACGCCAAAAGCCGCGGCATTGGCCTTGTGATGCGTTTCAACGGTGAGCAGGTTGATCCTAACAAACGCGAAGATGTGATGCGTGACATCAACAAGCAGATCGTTATCCAAGACGGCATCGACATCACTCCCGATGTATTGCTCTTGCTCAATCGCGACAGCGTACCACGCACTGCAACCCAGCCTGTATCGCAGCTCCCGACGCGTTAAGCGTCGGGCTCGGGCTCCATAGCCCGAGATTGGGATCGTTTGGATCGCGATTGGCGTCGCGGCGAACGCGACGCAAAACTTGTCCGCCTCGGACAACAACCTCGCTTGGGAGCTTCACATCGATGAGTGTCGCGCGCCGACAACGTACGCTTGCCCGCCCGGTAACGGTAACCGGTTTCGGTTACTACAGCGGGCAAGACATTCGGGTCGAATTCTGGCCCGCCGCCGAATACACCGGAGTCACTTTCGTTCGCCACGACTTGGGGGCCCACGCCCGAATTCCTGCCAAGGCGGCTCATCGTATCGATATGCCGCGACGCACGACGCTCGAATTGAACGGTGCCCGTGTGGAAATGGTGGAACACGTGCTGGCCGCGCTGGCTGGCATGCGAGTCGATAACTGCGAAGTGTGGGTCGACGCCGCCGAAATGCCCGGGTGCGACGGTTCTGCCTTGGCGTTCGTCGAAGCCGTCGAAGCCGCGGGAATTGTCGAACAACGCTCTCCAGTGCCACAAATCGTGGTGCGGAAAACGGTCCGCGTCGGCATCGACGGCCAATGGATCGAAGCACAGCCCTCGCGAAGTGCCGGGCTCTCGATCACTTACGATCTCGATTTCGCCTCGTATCCGGTCATTGGCCGGCAAACGTACGGCATTGATTTAACGCCCGATACGTTCCGCCGCGAAGTGGCCGGTTGCCGCACGTTCCTTACCGAAGACGTGGCCCAAGCCATGCTTGCCGATGGCCGTGGCCAGCGGGTAACGCCGCAAGATTTGCTAATCTTCGGTCCTCACGGGCCGGTCGATAACACGTTGCGATTTTCCGATGAATGCGTCCGCCATAAGGTTCTCGATGTGGTGGGCGACCTCGCGCTGACAGGTTGCGAAATCATCGGCCATGTTGTGGCTCACCGTTGCGGGCACAAGCTCAATGCCGAGCTTGCCAAGTGCCTCATGGAGCAACTCGAAGAATGTAATCAACCGTTTGGCGTCGTCGCGGAGCGACGTGCCGCCTAACTTGCTTCTCGAATCTGGTCTTGTCCATATTGTCGGAGTAATCACGGATGGCAACTCTAATCGCTGCAACAGCGTCGGTCGATCCGACCGCGGAAATTGATCGTGATGTCGAAATCGGCCCCTTCTGCGTCGTAGGACCTCATGCTCGAATCGCCAGCGGAACGCGACTCTTGAATTCTGTCACGATCATGGGCCATGTTACCATCGGCCACGATAACGTGATTTATCCCACGGTGGTTCTCGGCGGCGAGCCGCAAGATATCAGCTACTCGGGCAGCGATACGCAGGTCGTCATCGGCAGCAACAACATCATTCGCGAAGGGGTTACCATCAATCGCGGCAGCGAAAAGGAAGATGGCATCACCCGCCTCGGCGATCATAACTTCTTGATGGCTTGCTGCCACATTGCCCACGATTGCAAATTGGGCGATCACATCATCATGGCCAACGGCGCGCTGCTTGGCGGGCACGTTCATATCGATGATTATGCCTCGATCTCGGGCGCGGTGGCTATACACCACTTCACGACGATCGGCAGCTACAGCTTCATTGGAGGCCTGAGCCGCGTGTTGCACGACGTACCGCCATTCATGTTGTGCGAGGGAGCACCGGCCCGCCCGCGTTGCATCAACATCGTGGCACTGAAACGGCATGAGTTTTCGTCGCACGTAATCGATTGTCTTGCCGAAGCCCATCGCCTGATCTATCGCGCCAAGGTCGGCCTCGACCCGGCTCGCGAAATTCTGCGAGGCAACGGCCAGCTCGTGCCCCAAGTCAACCAGCTCTTGGCATTTGTCGAAGGCCAGTCCGACGGACGCCACGGACGTAGCCGTGAGATTCGGAGGGCCGCATGACCCCGCTTCGCATTGCTGTAATTGGTGCCGGCCATTTAGGCCGGATTCACGCCCGGCTTGCCTCGCAGTCGCCCGAAATAAACCTCGTGGCGGTAGCCGACCCTGTGGAAGCCTCGCGCGAGAGCGTTGCTCAAGAAGCTCAAACCAAGCCCGTTGCCGATTACCGCACGCTCATTGGTAACATCGACGCCGCGATCGTCGCCTCGCCTACCTGTACGCATCATGCAATCGGCATGGAGTTGCTCAAAGCGGGGCTGCCGTTGCTGGTGGAGAAGCCCCTCGCACCGACTGCTTGCGAAGCGAGGGATTTGGCTAACGCTGCCCGCGCGCAAGGCGTGGTGCTTCAAGTTGGCCACGTAGAGCGATTCAATCCGGCGCTCGACGCGGTAGGCAACGATGTTCGCGACCCCAAATACATCGAAGCAACGCGAACCAGCGGCTACACGTTCCGCTCGACAGACATCGGTGTCGTGCTCGATATGATGATCCACGACCTTGATATCGTACTTTCGCTTGCCAAATCGACCGTTGAAGACGTTCAAGCGCTTGGCGTATCGGTGCTTGGTGGGCATGAAGACATGGCCACGGCCCGCCTTACCTTTGCCAGCGGGCTCGTTGCCAACCTGTCGGCATCGCGAGTGAGCTTTCAACAGCAACGCTGCATGACTGTTTTCACCTCGCGTGGCCATGCCTCGATCAACTTTGCTACCCACGAAGCCACCGTGGTAAAGCCGCGGGAAGATGTGCTTCGCCGTGAGTTTCGTGTCGATCAGCTATCAGCGGCCGACAAGACTTACTGGAAAGAGCATCTTTTCGATCAATTGCTCGTACGAACGCAGTGCAATCCGCCGGCAACCAATGCCATTCAAGACGAACAGCGCGACTTCGTGGAAGCAATTCGCGAAGGCCGATCGCCGCGTGTCGATGGCACGGCCGGCAGCAACGCGGTCGAAGTGGCCGAAATGATCGTTGAGCAAATTGCCGAACACGCCTGGGACGGCACCTCCACCAGCCGTCGCGGCCCCTTCGCGATGCCCGCCTTGCCAATCATCGCAGGCTCGACCCACCCAATGACCGAATTCGAACAACGCCGCCTGGCCGGTTAAAGTTGGTATTACGGAAGACCAGGCAAGGGTGGCTTCTATAAATCACAGGCGGGGCCAGTAGCACCCGGCGAGTGGCACAACCTGCCTGTTTTCCGGAAGGGGACAAGTTTGGGAGAAGGGGACAAGTTTTTTTGGGGTGTCCACTTGGTGCCATCGACGTCGCGGGAGGTCGAGAGTCGAGGGACTAGGGTATAGAGCCGGAGTGCGCGCAGGGGTAGCGCGGAACGGGTCGCAAGCGACGCCGCTAAATGGTTGTTGAGGTTAGGTTGTCAAAGAGCGGGCGCGGGGGGATTGCGCGAGGGAATCGTTTGTTTAGTGGGCTTGTTAGCATAGCAGATTCGATTGCATTTATGTTGCGGAAAAAACGGCCACTTGAGTGGCCGAAAATAGTGGGTTGACAAGGGGGAGGCAAACGGGGAATGCCGAACGGGGAACGGGGAGCCTGGTGCCACTGCTGGGCAAGCCCAATGCTGTTCGGCACGCTACGCCGTTAACCCTTTTCAATTCAAAGCGTGCTATCCGGTGATATTAGTGCCGGGTCACGCGAACCGGCCTACCCCGTCCCCCTGTGCCTGCCGCGGCGACGCCGCGGCAGGCACAGGGGGAATTTCATGATACCACCACCAACCCGGCATGAATGCCGGGCCTAATATCGCCTACGGCTACGCCACCTGCGGACAAAAAAGGGGGTAATGGCGAAGGGTGCTATCCGCGGGTGGGGGTTGGGGTCTAGTTCGAGCGTTGGCCTGGCGTTTTTAGGTTGATGTCTGGATAAGCCGTACACTGGTCGCAGCGGCGTGGCCGCCGCCGCTAAGGCCGCTAGGTGCCATCCGTCGCGTTACGCCAAATCGCGGTCTTCGAATAGAATCAGCGCGAATAGCATGGCCACGGTCGAGTACAAAACGCAGTAGAGCAGTGCCCAGCCAAGGTAATCGAACGGCACGCGTTTACCGCCGGCCACGGCCGCCTGGATGTTGAACACATCGAGCATCGGCAAGACGAGCGCCACAAGCTGGCCGAAGAACGCCACGAATTCGTTTTCGCCCACGGTCGATTGCACGATGAGCGGCCCCAGGTTGCCGAGCACGTAAATCGAACCACAAATCACCAAGTTAGGCAGCATCGGCAAGCGGGTCGAAATGGCGACGCTGATCGCCGTTAGAACCACGGCTTCCATAAAGGCCAGAGCGAGCCCCGATACCGTGCCGATCATTTCCGTGTTGCATAGCTGCCAACTCGGGTCGGGGTTTGAAGTTTCGCGGGCGTCGTAAACGACTTTGGCCGAAACCCAAATAAGCATCCACAGCCCGAGTACCACGAACATGAGAAATACCGACCAACTGATTCCCAGGAACTTGCCCAGCACGAATTGACGCCGCGTGATTGGTTTCGAGAGCAAGGTAAGGGCAGTGCGGCCTTCGATTTCGTCGGCCACCGAAACGCTTGCCGTCCAGAGGGCAACCAGGATCGCCAGCACCTTGATCGTCATCATGCCCGAGTCTTTGTACATCTTCACGTCTTCGCCGAACGTGTTGTACGGAATGATGATGTACAGCATCAGCAGGAATGCACCGATAAGCAGCACCAACAAATAGAGCGGCTGGGCCACGGCTTCCTTCGACGTAGCCAAGGCGATTATCGACACGTGCGGAAACAGCCAGTGGATGAGCAGATAGAATAAATACACGCCGACCACCGCAACGGCGGTGGCCGGAATTTGCCGCACTTGCGGATGGGGCACATCGGTCGTGTAAGTGAATGTTAGCTCGGTTGGCACATCGCCCGTGTTCGTGACGAACAGTTGGGTAACTTCGCCTTCGAAGTGCCGCCCTGTTTTGCTGCTGGGAGTCCAAGTGTAAGGCTCGTTGCCTTCGATCAGAATTAAAGGTTTGGTATAAGCCTGGCCCTCTTCGGCGGTTACGATTAAATCGTGTTCGCTGACAAGCTTGTAGTTCTGCAGTTCGTCCGAAATAAAGCGGACATTCAGTTCCACGTCGTCGGTCTTGGCCGGTATTTCAATCGTTTGAGTGAAAGTGCCCACGCTTCGCAAACGCATCAGCGAATGTTGCACCTGTTGCCAAGGCATAAAATACGTGGCCAGCAGTGCAAAAAGCACCATTGCTCCCACGAGGTAGGAGATCCACTGCAAAATGCTTTCTTTGACAAGCCGCAAGGCCGATTCCGCAGCAGGCCGCGCGACGATCCAAAGCAGCCCGTAAAGTACGGCCAGAATCGCGACGCCAGCCGTAGCGCCCAACGAAAGAATCCAAATCGGGGTCAGCCAGATGTTTGCGTTATTGATCATGCCCAGAAAAGTGCGGGAATTAGACGGTATGAAGAACGGATAATGATATCTCTATCAGAACTGCCAAGTTAGGCCCGATCAAGTGGTTGGAGGCCCTGTTTTGTCAAAGCCATGGAGTTATGCAAAGCGAGCCGGGCGGTCCTCCGTCTCCACGGGGGCGAGGACGCCCCGGCTCGCTTGCAATTTACGACCCGGTGTTACACCACTAATGCCTTATCTCAAATCCCTCGAATTCGCCGCTCGCGGCTTGGCGATCTAACCGTTCATCGCGGATATTGCCAAAAAACCGCTCGCGAACCTCACGTAAAAATTCGTCAAGCTCTTGGCGATCGCCTTCTACCACCAGTTCGACCCGGCCATCTGTAAGGTTACGAACAAATCCTGTTACATCGTACCGGCGTGCGATCGTCGAGGTGTTGTAGCGGAATCCCACGCCCTGCACCCGGCCCGAAAAGTACACCGTATAACGCTGTTTGGCCTTCATGGGGTCGAATATACCGGTAGAACTGTGCGAACTGCCAGCCTTGACCGGTTTCCGCGGTTTCTCTACTCTTCGCCGCAATGGACCGAATTGTTCGCGCCACTTGCTGGTTTGGGACCGCGGTCGCCCTTGCGCTCGCCGCGATGACGACTGCGCGCTCGCAGCAACTTTTGCCACCAGCGCCTTTGTCGGCCGTCCCCGCGTCCAGTGTTTACCGTATAGCTACGCCGACGCCGCCTGCCGAGCAAGTTATCGTCCTACTCGATGGCGGCGTTCTTACCGGCCAGGTGCTTCGCGATAACGACCGCTATGTCATCACTCGGCCCGCGGGGAAGGTTTTCATTCCCGTGCCACGCGTCATGCTCGTGGCCAATTCGCTCGGCGAAGCCTATCAGAAGCGTCGCGAGCGAATATTGTCTCCCACGGCGGACTCGCATCTCGACTTGGCCGACTGGTGTTTGAAGCAAAACCTACTGGCCGAAGCCGAAGTTGAATTATCGGCCGCGCAAAAGCTCGACGCGCTCCACCAGCGTTTGCCATCGCTCCAGCAGCGATACATTTTGCAGCGCGATCGGCCGAAGCGAACGGCACCAGTCGCTTCTGTTCCGACCAAGTCCGCGCCTCGAGGGGACGGTGATATTCTGCAGGTGGCGGCGGTCGAAACGCCAGCGGATCTCAGGCACTTGCCGCCCGGCACGATCGAAATGTTCACGCGCAAAGTGCAGCCGGTGCTCGTCAACAACTGTGCGACCAGCGGTTGCCATGCTGTCGGTGGTAACTCGGCGTTTCAACTCGACCGAGCAATCTTACACGGCATGTCGAACAAGCGTTCCACCATGAATAACCTTACGGCGACATTGGCCTTGGTAGATCAGAAAAATCCCCGTGAGAGCCCCCTGCTGACCGTGCCGCGCCAAGCGCATGGCGGAAAAAAGCATCCCGCGTTTGGTCCGCGACAGGAGGCCGCCTTCCACCACGTTTACGATTGGGTGATGCAGGTGACCAATTGCGACGACGGCCAACCGGCGGTTGCACCGAATGCGGTGCAACAAGCGGTACTCAACGTTCCCATTGGTTTGCCTGGAAGCAGCGTGTCGCCTTCGCCGGCAACCCCCGCTCCTGCGAATCCATCGTTTGCTCCACTCTCAGCGGAAGCCGCGTTGGAACCAGGCTCGCTGCAAGAGCCAAGCGAATTCATGGACCCGAGCGCTGGCTACAACAATGCTGCCGCACAACCGCAGCCCATGCAACTAAAACGCCAGTGGGAACCGCGAGACGAATTCGATCCCGAGATATTCAACCGTGCGTATGCACCGGCAAACAGCACGCAAGCCCCGTTGTCGCGCACCAGATCGCGATTGCCACGGAATGCAATCCCGGCAGATGGCGCAGGGTCTTTGCCAGATATTGAAGCAGGCGAGATGCCTGCCGAATCAGCGCCTTAGAGCGTTTTTTAGGTTTACCGTTCTGTGTTTATGCCGTTCGCTGGTTGGACGGCGTTGCCGCCGCCGCTAAAGATATTGTTTTGGCATCGACCGTCAGAAGTGCTATGGTTAGTGGTTACCGCACCCGCAACCGCTAGTCGGTATGTAACCATCGTCAGTTTCACCAGTACTGCAGCTTCCACATCCGCAGCTCACCGAGCCCGTTCGCTGTCCATAGCCACTGCACTCGCAGCCCTGCACAGGCGGATCGTAATCGTGGCAACTCGAGCAGCTTCGGCAACCGCCGCCCGAGAGCGTCGAGGCAACAAACAGGCTGGCAGCGAACAACGTGTGGCGTAGCATGACGAGCGTTCCTGGAAGAGATGACGCTCAGCCGAGGCGCGAGCTAAGTCGCCACTGCCGAACGTGATGGTTCGTTACCACACATCGGCCGATGAGAGACGTTGCGTTGAGTGAAACTAGATGGCTTGTGAGGGATTTGCCGGTGACAGCAGTGATGGCACGCGCGCAATGCCGTCGCCCGATGCACGGGGAAGAATTAACCACGGAGGCACGGAGGACACAGAGATTCGGATGAGTGATTTTGGACCACTAAGGCACAAAGGCACGAAGGATAGTTGCAAAAGTTTTTTGGAACGCTGATCCACGCTAATCATCGCGGTGATGTCAAACTTCAAATGCGACAGTATTAAGAACTGATATTGGTGAAAGGAT
>CAZTWS010000062.1:11842-29413 GCA_964618225.1 uncultured Planctomycetaceae bacterium | reverse complement strand
AGAGCGTTTTAGGTTTACCGTTCTGTGTTTATGCCGTTCGCTGGTTGGACGGCGTGGCCGCCGCCGCTAAAGATATTGTTTTGGCATCGAGCATCCTCGGAATGCAAACTCTAAAAATGCACTAGTTTTTCGGAAAGGCTCACTTCTTTTGGCAAAGAGAATCGGCTTTGGTGAAGATTCACGGTGCGAGCTGCGCCGCCGTAACTTCAACTTTCTCGAATAGCTGCGAGCCTTCTCGATCCATGAACTCGGCTGTCAATTTGGCTGGGGAGACTGTAGAGTCCGCTGTCAGTTTCAAAAATACGTTCGGCGTGACCGAAGATGCGACAAGATGGGGATGAGGAACATTTAGTTTTGGCAGCACCTTAGCATGAATCGGTGAACTGATGAACTGATACAATGGATACCCGACCGTGTCTTCGGCTGGATATTTCAATAGCCGGGTAACATGGATGTCACCTCCTAGCAAAATAACTCCACCGATTCGCTCGCTACGGACAAAATCGAGCACTGCCTGCCGTTCATGCGCATAAGTGTGCCAGTCATCCTTTTCCTTGTTTTGTTTGTCGTCCCAAATTAGGCCACATACCAGAATCTTAAACGGTGCCGTGGAGGTACGCAGAGCTTCTTTTAGCCACTGCCACTGAACATTGCCAAGAAGGGTTTGTTCCTCGGGATCAGCAAACGAAGGCCCTGTTGCCGACCACCATCGCGCATCGATCAAGAACATCTCGATCGGTCCCCATCGGAAAGACGAGAAGATTCCTTCCTTGCCGTCTCCGAATGAACGGAGCGCGCGGTATTCTGTGAATGCCCGGCGAGAGTTTTCTTTTCCAGGTAGCGTGCCATCAGAATCATTGCCGCCAAAATCGTGGTCATCCCAAGTTGCCCAATGGGGACGAGTGGCGAGTAGCTGCTGATACTCTGGCACTGTTGCAAACTCGCGATACCGACGTCTTTGGATCGATAGATCCGTGCTATCGATGTAGGGGGTATCCCCTCCGAGAACGACGCCATCCACTTGCTCCGCCATCATGCGTTTCCAAACAGCACGTGATCCGTCGTCTTCTTTTGCGCAGGATCCAAATGCGAGAACAACCCGTGCAGGCTGGTCGTTGGCCGGCGCGGTATGAAAATGATTAGCCCCCAGCAATTTGCCGGCTTCATCTCGCACCTCGTAGCGATAGCGAGTCTGCGGCCGAAGATTGGTAAAATGCCAACGCACCGTCAAATCGTTTGCAGGAATCGCCTCTGCGGTCATCAACGATGCTTTCTCTCCCTTTTTTTCTTCCGGGGCGATTGCCGCGTTGTACTTGCCAGCATGTGGAAGCCTTGACCAGAGGATAACCGAGTTGGCATCGGCATGCCCGACTAACGGGCCTATCATCGGTTCCTCGGCATAAGCAATCGGGCAAACGCCTCCAAACGGAATTCCCCCTATGCCGCTCAACAACACCATGACGACTGTTATTCGCAATGCCAAGCTCATGCTGCCACTCATTGTTATTCTCCTGCCGCGGTAGTATGCCAAAACTAACTTAGGAACGTCTCGATTTTTCAGAATAACCACAGAGACACGGAGGGCACGGAGAATTTGCGAGGATGCAGGATAGTGGATGCAGGGGACGGGGTATTTGCTGGGTATTTACTGAATGTCTTGTCCCTGCTCCCCGCATCCCCCATCCTGAATCCTAATCTTCTCCGTGTCTCCGTGGTGAATCCCATCTGCCGAAGTTATTTTTGAGTTAATCCCTTAGAAATCGTCTGCGCTGAATATCGCTAAGGTCGTACCGAAACTCGAATGGCCCCCGTGGTAACCATGTGTTGAAACGCTGCTTCGGATTGCTCTAAAGGGAATTCATCACCCACCATTTCCACAAATGGGAATTGACTCCAATGTTTCGTCAAAAAGTCGATTGCCGTTTCCAGGTCAATCGGTGCATAGTTGTGAACACCGTGAAGATTCCACATACGTCGTACTATTTGTTCAGGATCAAATGGGATCGTACCAACAGGTTTGACAGTCCCCACGAACACGTATTGTCCACCGGTGCGAAGCAACGGCAAGCCTTGAAAAATGGCCTCTGCCGTGCCGGACAGCTCCAGAATCAAATCGGCACCGCGACCCTCGGTTTGTGCGAGCACAAGTTCAGTCAATGCATCGGCTTCTTGACTCACGTTCACCGTTGCGTCGACGCCAAACCGTTGGGCGGTCGCAAGCCGTCGTGCGTCGACATCCGCAGCGATGATGTATCTTGCTCCTTCCACGCGAGCCATAGCCGAAGCGGTCAAGCCGAGCAGCCCAGCGCCTTGAATCACAACCGTCTTGTCTCGGGCTCCATTGGCGGCGCGTAAAGCCGCTGCAACTGTCGCCGTGGCGCAATTGGCGGAAGAAGCCACCACATCGGGCACCTCCTCTGGCACTTTGAAGATCGCCGTTCCTGCCGCCAAATGGCAATATTCGGCCATTCCACCACTTAAGGGGTGATTGTTACAACAAACTTCGTGCCCGTATTTGAACAGCTGGACGCACTTTTGCGGGAGATCGTGCTGGCAGAAGAAACAATCGCCGCAACTTGCGGCAACAGACCAAGAAACTCGATCGCCAATCGATAATGTATTTCCCTGACCGTCACGCGCGGGAGTTCCCGCACCAAATGCCACAATTCTCCCTACTGCCTCATGGCCTAATACCGAAGGCGTCGGGCTATGTCGTTTCCCGAGAAAAGTATGCAGATCACTACCACACAACGTGCAGCAGGCAACCTTCACCAGCGTTTCGCCTATCGCTAAGTCTGGGAGAGAAAAGCTCCTCATTTCCAGCCGTTCGCCAGGGGCTACAAATACACTGGCTCGAACTGTCTTGGGTAGCGAACTGGCCGTCATGGATTGTCTCCTTGTGCCAGTCGCTCTGTAATCGTGTCGAGTGTCTTGGGAAGATCGGCAACCGTATCGATAGCATAATGGGCACCGGCGGCAATTAGTGACTGCCGGCCCGCGTTACGGCGCATTTCACGTTCCGCAGGGCTGAGTTGCAAAAGTTCTTCAACGCTCATCCCAAACTCATTGCCCGTTTCAACAACGCCGATACTCCATGCTCCCGCATTTAGACCCGCTCTGACTCCAACCGCGGTATCGTCGACAACCACTACGGCCGCGGGCGGATAAACCCCAAGTCGCTCCATGTTCTCGAAGATCATCCACGGTGCTGGTCGTCCACCGGCAACCTCGGTGGCAGAAACAACAGCATCGACCCGCAGCCCCTGCTGCTCCGCCAATCCGACGAGCTGTTTCATCAGAGGAGCGGCGTAGCCGCTACTCGATCCAATTCGGAGTCCTCGCCTTCGGCAGTCTTCAAATGTTTCGAGCACACCGGGGATTAGGTCGATATGCCGCGGCAATAGCTCGGCCTGAACGGGAAGGAACTGGTGATACAGCTCATCGATGTCTGAATCCCCCGCATCGCAACCATGAGTTTGACGCCATGCCTGCATGATGCGAGGCATCTTCAGCAAAGCGACGATGTGATCTCGCTTTTCCATTCCCATGGGAATGCGGGCTTCGTCTGTAGTGATCTCGACGCCGCTTCGACGGAAAATCTCACAAAATGCCTGAACTGGAGCTCGACTGCCATGATCGATAATTGTTCCTGCCCAGTCCAAGACAACCGCTTGAAGTTTTCGCGGCAAAGGCGACATGACCAATCCCCTTATATACGGACACCGATAATACCAATAAGTTAACAATTAGTGATTATTAGTCAACAACCAATAAAATAACCGCAACTCCTGTTGCCCCTTCCCGCGCTACTGTGAAGCGAGAAACTGAGAGCCATGCTTGTCGTTGTGTATGGATATGACGCGATCCGAGAATATTTCAAATCCGCGGTTTATCGACGCTTTCGTATGCTCGAGCCTGTTAGCGGCTCGCTAAGCTCCATGTCCATTACTATCAAAAAACACACATAGAACCTCGGCCGCTTTCTTGTAACCATTGATCAATCGATGCTTGGCACTAGCGTCGAAGTAAAGGCTATCACCGGCCTTCAACTTGAAGAGTTCACCATCATATTCAAAGTCGACGCGTCCAGCGATTACCAGCAAAAACTCTTCTCCTTCATGCGGCAAGGCAAGTCGCTTGGTTTCGTCGGGCGGCACTATCAACATAAACGGGTCCATCTTCCGATCTGGACGAGGAAACGCCAGGGATTCGTAACGGATGTGCGAGTGAGGTTTATCGCGTTCAACAACCCGTCGCTCGCTTCGGCGTACCGTCACGATCCGAGGATGTTCTTCTAACCCTTCAAACAATGAAGCAACCGGCGTTTCCAAGGCAGCGGCAATTTGGCCCAGCGCAGGCAGAGAGGGAGTTACCCGAAAGTTTTCAACCTTCGATAACCAACTGCGCGTTAATCCGGTGCGTGAGGCGACCTCCTCAAGCGTCAATCGCTTATCAAGCCGGCGTGCTTTAATACGTTGGGCGAGTTCAACAAGATTCATGCGAGCTATCTCGATTTGCACGTCGATCTACTTTTTGACACCTAAAGCCAGTGCGGCACTAGCAAAACAACTCGTCGCTACCACGGTAAATGCCAGGGCGGTTTGCTGCCCGTTCGATTGGATAACCCAGCCAATAAATGGTTCGCCAAGCCCCGCAAACACATAAGCAAACGTGTTCATGATCCCTGTACCTGTACCCGCTCGACGGCTCCCCAACAGATCGGGACAAAGTGCCCAAAATGCTGATTGAGGACCGTAGGTAAAAAAACCACATAAGAACAAAAGCGGCACGCTCAGTAACAAATTGCCGGACACGAAATACATCCCGACGGCCATGATTCCAGCCACGCCCATCCAGCGAAAAACGAGTCGCGAACGACTTCCCCCAAGGACTCGGTCGGAGAACCACCCGCTTGCCAGGGCTCCCGCCGCCATGCCGAGCGGTAGTGCCAGGCTGACCCATTTACCATAAACGTCTTGCTTCCAATCGGAACCCAACATATGGACGGGTACCCATATAAGCAGCCCATATCGAGCCGTGCTTTGAAACCCAATTGAGACACTGGCAAAAAGGAAATCGCGATTAGCTAACACCTCGCGGTAACGCTGGATCATTCCTTCGCGAGCACCGCTATCTTCAACCGAAGTCATTTGCGACTGTCTGGGTGTGTAATCGTCCTCGACTGGCGGATATCCTTCATCTTCCGGACGATCGCGCACGGCCAAGAAGTAGGTAATACCACCAAAGAGCATTAGCAATACAGGCAGACGAAAAATCCAACGCCAATCCAAATCACACGCTAGAATCATGCTCGAAGTGCCGAATGTTAGCACGGTCGACATCCCCGCGGCAAATACGTAGGCACCATAAACGCGGCCGCGGTGGGCACTTCCCCACCAATTCGATAGCACGCGGCTTCCTGGTGCCCACCCCATCGACTGTGCGTAACCATTTAGAGCCCAAGCTGTCATGAGACCGCCAATGCCCTGGGCAAAGCTCATTGCCCAGTTCAATGCGCAAGATAATGCCGCTCCGATACTCATCATCGCGCGGCCACCATATTTGTCGCCCAAGTTACCATTGATCGACTGGCCAATTGCATACGTCCACAATAGGGCCGCATTGATCCAACCGAGTGTGGCTTTATCGATGCCGAGTTCGCTTTCGATACCAGGCATTGCGAAGCCGAACGATTGCCGACCTGTGTAATAGAACAGGTAGCAGAACATCGTAGCGATCAAAATACGCCAGCGGGCACGACGCAGAGATTGATCGGCTCCAGCGAGTGAATCAGTCGTATAAATGTGCATGCGGAAGAGATTGACTAACAGTGTATTTAGGTGACTAGGAGTCAATGCTATCCTGGGTCCAGCGTAGCGACCAGTTGTCTCTATTAAAAACTGAGTGAAAAGGCGCTGCTTTGTCGCTCGATCTGGTGAACCGGCATGATTCAGGCGGACTGGCTTGCAGGGTTGGCCGTGCTCCCATTCTTCAACACTTCCATCCTAAGTGCCTCCTAGGATAACCGTTACAGTCAGTATATGCAGACACTTGTTGGCAATCTTCTCCATGTGGCAATCTCACAACCTATGGTTGTGGAGCGTATAGCCAGTCGTCGCGGGTCCCGCCTTTACTGGTGGGCGACATTGGTAACTTTATTCGAATGCACGTTGGAGGATTGGGAAATGAATTTCCGTGGTTTCGTTTTGGGTTTGGTTGGTGTGTTCTGTGTTTGCATTTTAGTTGGCTCGGCTGAAGCCGGCTTCGGATCGCGTGGCAGCTTCGGTGGCCATGGTAGCCGTGGTTCGTTCGGTGGTCATGGTAGCAACGGCGGTAGCTTCGGTGGCTTGTTCAAAGGCAGCCACGGCGGTCACGGCAGCAACGGCAGCAACGGTGGTAGCTTCGGTGGCTTGTTCAAGGGCAGCTTCGGCAGCCATGGTGGTCGTCACTCGTGCTGTGAATCGTGTACCAACGATTGCGGTTGCGAATCGAAGTGCGAAAGCTGCGGCGAAGCTCAGGAAGAAGTGAAGAGCGAAGGCTGTGGCTGCGAAAAGAAGAGCAGCGGCTGCGGTTGCGAAAGCAAGAGCGAAGGCTGCGATAGCTGTGGCAAGAAGTCGAGCGATTGTGGTTGTGGCGGCAGCGAAGAAGTAGAGAAGGAAGAAGTTAAAGAAGAAGTTAAGGAAGAAAAACCTGCTGATCCTGCTGAAGAGAAACCAGCTACAGAAGAAAAGAAGTAAGCAGCTAGCCTCTACGAGGCCAGCCACTGAAGACATTCATCTTCGGGAACGCAGCCCGCGGGAGTCTCTACGGACCTCGCGGGCTGTTTGTATTTGTAAGGGCCAAAAATTGAAGATCGGCCTCATCGGGGCCAGCTCCAGACCATTTAATGCCGATGTTGCGTGAAGTTGTTGTTCGTGGTGGGCATGCCGGCCGCGAATGGTTTGATAAGAGCCAAGCCAGCAATAAAGCCGCCGATGTGGGCCGCATAGGCGACGCCACCTAATTCTGAACCACCGCCGAACACGCCCAAGCTGCTGATGATCTGAAAGACAAACCACATTCCGATGGCCACCGATGCAGACACTTCAGTAAGCATATTTATCATGAGAACCCGCACGCGCCGGTGCGGATGAAGCAGCAAGTAGCCGCCCAGCACACCTGAAATCGCTCCAGAAGCACCAAGAGACGGTATCAACATCTGCTCACTGTTCAGGCCGTTCATAACAACAGTAGTAAACACGTGGGCTAACGAAGCGACAATGCCACACGCCAAGTAAAAGCCAAGGTACCGTCCGTGGCCGAGTTCATCTTCGATGTTGTCGCCGAAGATCCATAGGAAGAGCATATTGCCGAACAGGTGTGCGATGCCGCCGTGCATGAACATAGATGTCAACAAAGTGATGTAGACCGACAGTGGCGTGCGCTGCAGTCCCGGCACTTCAACGATTTGGCCAGTTGGCTCGACTTCTATACGCTTATTGTCGGTAACGATATCTTTGCCTGACACGATTTCGCCCGGGACGGTTGAAAACGCATAGGTGAACCGATCGTTTGCTCCCAGGCCCTGGAAGAACACGAATATGAGCACGTTAAGTACGATCAACGCATAGTTGACGAACGGCGTAATATGACGATCGGAATTATCGTCGCCAATGGGCATTACCATAGTTGGCTAGTTCTTTGTTTGTTGCCTTGAAGTTACCCACTGCCCTGAAATTTTTCCCGATGGTAGAAAAGGGCCGAGGATATTGTAGACATGTCGTAGTAAGAACGGAATTGTGGCTGCGCCCCAAAGATGTACAAAGCCTATTCGTTTGCATTTAAGGGCGAATCGCTGGCAACTGTTATGCCATCTCGGTCTTCTCGATCTCAGTGAAAGAACAGATGGAGATCTGCGGATTCTGCTGCAATTGGCTCCTGGTTTCTCAAGAATGCCCAGGACGGTACAATTGTTGGTTATATCATTGGGCTGATGCCAATGCCAACCATATCACGAGCTCGCAAAGGGTACGGTGATCCAATGAAAAATCAACGCAAGGCTGGCTTCACGCTTGTCGAGTTGCTGGTCGTAATTGCCATTATCGGAATTCTAGTGGCTTTGTTGCTGCCGGCGATTCAGTCGGCTCGCGAGGCGGGGCGTCGTACGCAATGCAAGAATAACTTGCGGCAAATTGGCATTGCTTGCTTGAACCACGTGGATACTCACAAATATTTTCCGTCTGGCGGGTGGGGGCACGATTGGACAGCCGACGCCAATCGTGGGTACGGACCGAATCAGCCCGGTTCGTGGATTTACAATGTGCTCGAGTATATGGAAGAAGGGACAACTCGCAGCCTAGGAAAAGGTTTGGCCATCGGTACGCCTGCATTTCAACAAGCAAGCATCTCACTGCATCAAACAGCGATTCCAGCATTTAATTGCCCGTCGCGACGAAGAGCACAACCTTACCTGGCGGCCTGGGGACCGCCCGATACAGGCGACATCAAAGAGCAACCGTGGCTGTCGCAAGTTGCACGCACCGGGGGCGTTGCTAAGAGCGACTATGCCGCCAACTCGGGCGATGCACGACAGTTTTCGGGCGACCGTTTCTATCGCCCGGAAAGCTACGCGACGATTCAACCATCGCTGTGGTCGCCAACGAATATTTGCAGTGCGGCTGCGAGCGGTGGTAACGCCGATTTGCTACGCCTTTGCCAGACAGGCGTGATGTACTATCGCAGCACACTGAAGCCAGCACAGATCAACGATGGCACCTCGAAAACTTATTTGGTCGGGGAGAAGTGGATGCCGATTGCTGGCTACGAGGGCACGGCCAATGAAGAGGATCCTGGCTTCACGGCTGGTGACAATCAATCGATGTATACAGGCTACGAATGGGATAACCACCGGGTTGCGTGGAATCCGGATTCTTCGCGTCCGCCCGAGGATTACCAGCCAGCGCCGGATAGCAACGACGGCGTTGCAGGTGACAACAACGGTGGCGGGCCCGAGCGGCGGTTCGGTAGCGCCCACGCCTCGTCGTTCAACATGGTTTTCTGCGATGGTTCGGTTCATAGCATTAACTACGATATCTCGCCTACGGCGCACCGCGTATTAGCTCATCGCTTCGATGGTGAAACGGCTCAAGTAGACGGGTTGTAAACCGTTTAATGCGCCCCTCTGATCACAGGCAAGTCTTTCAGCAACTAGAGTTCGCTACTATGCATTGCAAAGTTCTTACCGCCCTATTGTTGGCTGGGATGTTGCTTGAAGTGAGCCCGGCCCGTGGGGAAAAGTTCAACTGGCCACAATGGCAGGGGCCGGATCGCAACTCTCTGACGAAAGAAACGGGGCTGCTCGAAGAGTGGCCTGAAGACGGTCCGAAGTTGTTATGGCTTTATGAAAAGTGTGGTGCCGGGTATTCGGGACCCGCGATTGTTGATGACGTTCTCTATATTCTCGGCACCCAAGACGGCACTTCACGCTTGATAGCGATCGATGCCAATAAGGGGACCGAACTCTGGTCAACACCTATCGATGATGAATTCAAAAACGACTGGGGGGATGGGCCTCGAAACACGCCAACAGTGGATGGTGACTACGTTTATGCACTAACGGCCTCGGGCACCTTGGCTTGTGTCCAGCGGCGTGATGGCAAAGAGCAGTGGCGTGTAACCATGCAATCTCTGGGAGGCTCGATCCCCACATGGGGCTTTGCCGAGTCGGTGCTCATCGACGGCGATAAATTGCTATGCACCCCCGGCGGAGAACAAGGCGCGGTTGCCGCCTTGGATAAAAGCACGGGCAAGGTGATCTGGCAATCGAAGGAATTGCCTGACAAAGCACACTATTCGTCGATCGTTCGCGGCGAAATTCACGGAAAGCTCCAATACGTACAACTCCTGGAGAAGCGGCTGGTAGGGCTTGATGTGAAAACAGGCAAACTGCTGTGGGAAGTACCGTGGGGTGGAAACGTAGCGGTAATACCAACACCTATCGTTCGCGGCAACCAAATTTTTGTAACCAGCGGCTACGGTGCCGGGTGCATGCTGGTGGAAATTAGCTCCACGAACGAGGCTACGCAGGTTTATGCGAATAAACGAATGAAAAACCATCACGGCGGAGTAATTGCGCTAGATGATGCGATCTACGGTTTTTCAGACGATGTGGGCTGGGTTTGCCTCGACTTTGCCACCGGTGATTTCCTCTGGCGAGAACGTGAGGCGTTAGGGAAGGGTGCAATCGGATATGCCGACGGGCGGTTTTATTGCGTGGACCAAAGCGAAGGCAATGTCGTGCTGATCGAAGCCTCGCCGGAAGGCTGGAACGAACATGGCAGGTTTGCATTAGAGCCGCAGTCAACAACTCGTGCTCCTCGCGGCGGAATCTGGGTCCACCCCGTGGTGGTCGATGGCAAGTTGTTCCTGCGTGATCAAGAGTATGTGTATTGCTTCGATGTCAAGAAGTAGGCTGAACCTGCTCTACTATTGGCATTACTGGCCGGCAGCACTCGCTGCATTCTTTTTGCCCGTGCCAGCGGACATGAGCGACGTGAGTTCCTTCAAGTGCTGCGAATATACGTCGCGCGGCTTACAATCATGATTGAGGCATATCGAGGCGGCCATTCCCACCACTTCGCCCATGCAGCCACAAGTCCGCATCACACGCACTGCACCGAGCGCTTCGTGGGTAACGCTGATATCGCGACCAGCCATGAAGAGATTATCGATATTCCGACTGTAAAGGCATCGATAAGGAGCCCAATAAGGCCCCTCGTATTTGCCGAAATTGGCGTGCGAGATGAATGCCTCGTCTTCATTGTCGCCAACGAAATCCTTGTGGGGCAAATGAAGATCGATCGACCAAGTGCAGGGGAAGCAAGCGTCGGGAAATTTCTTGCCTGATAGAATGTCGTCACCGGTGAGAATCACGTCGCCCAGCAATCGGCGCGACTCGCGTTTGCCTGCAATGTACGCAGCCCATTTCAGCCGATGATTCGGATGCACCTTGTCTACATTTTTGAGCGCGTCCCACGCACCATACATTGCCCGCAGATTCTGATCGCGCATCCACTCCACGTCGTTGATTGGATCTTTATTGAAGCCGCTTTCCCAAAACCAGCCGCCAAGGCGGTAAAGCGGATCTTTGGGTTTGTACCCTTTGTCGAATCCCTTTCGACCTGGAAATGGCTTATCGGTAAGATCGACCGCCCAGGGACAGCGGGGGAATGACACTTCCGACTCCGTCTGCACGAAGGCCATCGTTAGCGCGTCGGTATCTTTACACTCGCATTGAATCTGAAATTCGTTCTTGGTGGTGTCGCCAACGTTCCATAAATTGCTGACGCCCATATGGCCTTCTTCCGTGATTTCGTAATCGGCACCCACAAGCGCACCGAGCACAGCATCGCCTGTTGAATCGAGAAATAGAGTGCCGGAAACTCGGGTACGTTTGCCGCTACGCGTGTGTTGAGCTACTACCGCACGGATGTGCCCGTCTTTTGACTCGGCGTTGTTTACCCGCTGTTCAAGCATAAGCGTGATGTTGGGCTCAGCTTGCACGATCGCCAATTTGCGTTCGTCGTTGTACACATCGGCCGACTTGGCATTGCCATCTACGGGAGTGCGATCGCGCACTAACTCGGAAACGACGTCGCCGATTCGAGGGTAAGGCGGCAAGTTAGTTTTTCCTTCTGGCCATACGCGTACTTCGGAACTGCCGTTACCTCCCAGCACGGGCCGATCCTGAATGAGAGCCACCTTCAGGCCCAGCCTTGCCGCTGAAACGGCGGCAGACGTTCCGGCGATTCCGCCACCCACCACGACCAGATCGAAGTGGCCGCCATCCGCCGGTGCCTTGCTCCATCCCAATAGGTCGCCGCGTAATTTCTCAAGTTCAGCACCTTCATGGGGTGGCTGATATTCCGTATCGCGGCAGAAAAGAATTGCGTCGCATCGCCCATCGAAACCAGTCAAGTCGGCTAACGAGATTTCAGCCGTATTACCGACTTCGACGATACCGCCGTCTTGCCAATGCCATTTGGCTCCTTCGGTTCCGAATGTAGTGGCGACCGACTTGCCATCAATTTTCAGCTTGAACCGGCCCGGTGCCCCAGGCGCTTTCCAGGGCGCAACCCAATCTCGAGTACGTGCCCACACTCGATATTTGCCTGCTTGCGGAAATTCAACTCGCGTTTTTGCATCCCAAACTGGTTCGCCCAGCCCATGAGCCAGTAGATAAGGCGAGCCCATCACATCCATGAACTGCTGGTCGACGACCCAGCCGCCTGTTTCCGCAAAGGATTCTGCTTCAACAAGAACCCGATCACTGGCTGATGCCCATGTCGCGATTGTGAACACAAACAAACAGGCTAGAACTCGCAACATTGCTACTCCTCGATTTGTGGCCACCGAACACTAGAGATGGGCCTCTGCCATGCAGACGATCATAGCATTATCGCTTGAATCGCTCAAATTAGTTCTCTGCTGTGCCGATTCGACATAGCTTAGGAGCCTTCTCTAACACGGTTTTTATCCACGATTGCCACCAAAATTAGCACAAAAGCAACAAGACGCACCAAGTACCAGTGAGTGTTCGACTCTTGCTGCGATGCTGAGAGCACAAGGCCAATACGAGTGCAGCCAAGCAGGAAAAAGGACGCTGAAAAAATCAGAAACAACCGATCTCCGGTATCGCGCCAGAAACGCAAAAAGAACAGGCCGACAATCGTCGACGCCATTGCGATTGCGCCCATCAGGAAACTTTCCATAACCATCTCCCTTTTTGAGAGCCTCTTGTGGCCGCCAGGCGGGTTACTTGGATTCCCATATCAAACCGAAAAGCAACGACATAAGCGCAATGAGACCAGGTAGCTTACGCCACACAGAAAGATCAATATCAGGCACGACCACTACATCGATATAAAGCATAAGATTGTCGATCATCAACCCCACGAAACAGATGCCAGACCACAACAATAACTTCACGCCCGTACGCGCGTAGCCTCGAAATAGCATAATTGCACAAAGCGCGCATGTGGCCGTACAGAGTAAGTACACAGCTACGCTCATTTGGGATTCTCCCTGTTAAAGCGGAAGGCATCCGCAAAAGTTTGCACTCTGTTAAGTGGCTTGGAATAGATCAACGAAATCACGGCAACACGGCGATCGTGATACATCTGCTGTAATTGCCCGATGAGATCATCGGTCACTTGGTCACGCGGATGATAAGCCACGACAGACTGTCGATCGGAATCGATCGATACAGCAAACCCGCGGCGAATAAAACCTGTCAGTAGAAATTTGGCCATCTCTTCGGGCACGTACAGCGATTTCGCCACCTCCGCGGCATTCCATTGGCGACTTGGATCCGTGCGCAAAAGCAGCAACGCTTCGAGTTGCTGCACCGACTCGATATGTTGCTCAACGAATTGCCTCAATTCGTTGGGGAAGTTCTCTGGCATTACCAAAAACAAGCGGTTGAGGACTCAAGTAGGACGAGAAAACTTGTTACGTCGTTAGCCATGCGCGTAGTACCGTAAGCAATTGTTCGGAATCCACGGGCTTCGAGAGATAATCCCAAGCACCTGCCTCGATGCACTTCTCGCGATCGCCTTTCATTGCTTTGGCGGTCACTGCAATAATCGGCAAACCCTTGCAGTGAGCAATCTGGCGAACCGCTTTCATGGTATCGATGCCGTCCATTTCCGGCATCATGATATCCATCAATACGATGTCCACATCCTCCGCTGCTTGCAGCAAGTTGATCGCATCGCGCCCCGTTTCGGCAGACACAGTCACGATATCTTGCCGTTCGAGCATACTGCTCAGAGCAAAAATGTTTCGCATGTCGTCGTCGACAATCATGACCTTTTTGCCTGCGAGCACTTGCGAATTATTGCTTGCGCCTTCAAGTAGTGTGCGACATGGCTCGGTAAGCTCCCCCAAAGGCGTACCAGCAGATCTTAGCAGCCCCGCAAGCAATTGGGGAAGAGTTTCTACGACTTCAACGCCAAACTCATGAGCCATAAATTTCCATCGTTCAAGCTCATCTGGCCCGGCTTCTGGCGGAAGATGCAGAAACAAGGGGCGAGTGACCGCATGAGACTCATTGAACACGCTACCGATGATTTCTCTAGCATCGTCCCCCGATTCATCGGGAACAATCACGATAGCGTCCACAGACTGCGCGCGAATCCGGGCGGCCATCGACTCGGAATCTTTCGCTGCCACGATGTCGATATTCGTACCACTAAGCAACTGCTCTAACTCGGCGGCTAACTCCTCTCCCGAATTGACGACAATAACTCGACGACGCTCCTGTTCGATAAACCCGCGGACTTCTTCGAGAAATTCTTGCAATCGCTCGCTGGTTTGCACTGGCTTTGCGAGCACTCCGCGTGCTCCACGTTTCAAACCGCGTTCCGGCTGATCTATTGTTGAAACAATGTAGACCGGAATATGCTGCAAGGCTGGATCATGCTTTACGCGATCTAGGACACGCCATCCGTCTATATCTGGCAAGGAAATATCGAGCAAAATCGCATGAGGTTGATAATCGGATGCAAGTGCGATTGCAGACGCGCCATGCGGTGCAATGATTCCCTTGAAACCAAGCTTGCGAGCTTGCTCGAGTATTAAGTGGGCAAAGCTGAGATCGTTATCTACGATCAATAAAAGACGGTCATCTCCCCGAATATCTGCACGGTCATCCCCATATTCATTTTCAACAATCAGACTTTCATCCTCCAGTACGGCACTCATCAGGTGAGCCTTAGGGAACGTGGGCTGCACCAAATGAGGGGATACGACGGTTGTCGTTCGTGGGAGAACTGCACGCCGGATGACCTTGGGCGGCATGAAAGACGACGGCAAATAGAGCGTGAACGTACTGCCAATTCCGGGCTGGCTGGCCAGCCGAATTTCGCCTCCCAACAACTTGGCGATTTCACGACTGATAGCAAGCCCCAGGCCAGTACCGCCGTATTTGCGATTTGTGCTTCCGTCGGCCTGCTGGAATGCCTCGAAAACAATCTGTTGTTTTTCCGCTGAAATGCCAATGCCCGTATCGGTTACCGAGAAAGCAATTACGCTGTCGCTCAAGCTAAGCGATTCATTTTGCGGATCCCATCCTTCTTGCGCACGAGAAACACCAAACCGGACTTGTCCATGATGGGTGAACTTGAAAGCGTTCGATAATAGGTTCTTGATAATCTGCTGCAGGCGTTTGCTATCGGTCGTGAGAGTATTCTGCAGACCTGACTCGAGTTCGACTTTGAAACCTACCCCCTTCGCCTCGGCCACATGGCGGAATGTACGATCAACGTAATTGCGTAGATCGTTGAACCGGAGTTCGCCCACGTCGAGGACCACGGTTCCCGACTCGATCTTCGATAGGTCGAGAATATCGTTGATCAGCATGAGTAAGTCGTTGCCCGAAGAATGGATTGTTTTGCAATACTCGGTTTGTTTAAGCGTAAGGTTACCGTCTGGGTTTTTTGACAATTGATCTGAAAGAATCAGCAGGCTGTTCAGCGGGGTGCGAAGCTCGTGCGACATATTCGCCAGGAACTCCGATTTGTACTTTGAAGTGAGCGCTAATTGCTCCGCCTTTTCCTCCAGAGCTTGCCTTGCTTGCTCTACCTCTTGATTCTTTCGCTCCACTTCTACATTCTGATGAGCAAGGAGTTGAGCCTTTTCCTGCAACTGTTGGTTAGTTTGCTGTAATTCTTCTTGCCGACTTTGTAGCTCCTGAGCAAGCGACTGCGACTGTGTTAACAAGTCCTCTGTGCGCATGTTCGCTTCGATCGTGTTGAGCACGATACCAATCGACTCAGTAAGCTGATCGAGAAAAGCTTGGTGAGTGGGATTGAAGTGATCGAACGAGGCCAACTCCAAAACTGCCTTCACCTGCCCTTCGAAAACGATTGGAAGCACCATCAGTTCTGTTGGTGACGCGCTACCAAGTCCGGATGAAACACGGATGAAGTTTTCTGGAACATTGGTCAGCAAGATACGTTGCTTTTCCAGCGCACATTGGCCAACAAGCCCCTCGCCAAGTGCAAACCGGGGGCTTACTTCGCCCGGTTTGTCGTAAGCGTAGCCCGCGAGCAGGGTAAGGCAGGGCGGGTCAGCCAAAGCATCGTGCGTGTACATCACTGCATGGTGCGCAGATACTAGGGGGGCCAACTCCGAAAGAATCAGCCGACCAACGGTGATCATGTTCTTCTGGCCTTGCAACATACGGCTGAACTTGGCCAAATTTGTTTTCAGCCAATCTTGCTCGGCATTCTTGAGTGTCGTGTCTTTCAGATTCACGATCATCTCATTGATGTTGTCCTTAAGGGAAGCCACTTCGCCCTGAGCCTCGACTTTGATCGACCGTGTAAGGTCGCCCTTGGTGACCGCGGTAGCCACCTCGGCGATAGCCCGCACTTGTGTCGTTAGATTTGCAGCGAGTTGGTTGACGTTATCGGTCAAGTCTTTCCAAGTACCCGCCGCCCCCGGCACGCTCGCTTGACCACCGAGCTTTCCTTCGACACCGACTTCGCGTGCAACCGTTGTCACTTGGTCGGCGAACGTGGCCAGCGTCTCGATCATGCTGTTGATCGTGTCTGCCAGCGCGGCTATTTCGCCCTTGGCCTCGACCGTGAGCTTTTGCTTTAAGTCGCCGCTAGCCACGGCGCTCACGACGCGAGCGATGCCGCGCACCTGTCCCGTAAGGTTGCCGGCCATGAAGTTCACATTATCTGTCAGATCCTTCCAAGTGCCGGAAACACCTTTCACTTGGGCCTGGCCACCCAACTTACCTTCAGTGCCCACTTCGCGGGCAACACGAGTCACTTCCGAGGCAAACGAACGAAGCTGATCCACCATCGTGTTGATCGTGTTCTTCAACTCCAAAATTTCGCCACGCACATCCACAGTGATTTTTTTAGACAAGTCGCCCGTGGCCACAGCGGTCGTCACTTCCGCAATATTGCGCACCTGGTCCGTAAGATTACCGGCCATGGAGTTCACCGAGTCGGTAAGATCGCGCCACGTGCCTTCCACACCACGGACGTCGGCCTGCCCGCCAAGCTTTCCCTCGGTCCCTACTTCGCGGGCAACGCGAGTCACTTCCGAAGCAAACGAACGAAGCTGATCCACCATCGTGTTGATCGTGTTCTTCAACTCCAGGATTTCGCCACGCACATCCACAGTGATTTTTTTAGACAAGTCGCCACGCGCCACGGCTGTCGTCACCTCGGCAATGTTGCGCACTTGGCCCGTGAGATTGCCGGCCATGGAGTTCACCGAGTCGGTGAGATCTTTCCATGTACCAGCCACGTCCTTTACATCTGCCTGACCGCCTAACCGCCCCTCGGTTCCCACCTCGCGGGCAACGCGAGTCACTTCCGACGCGAACGAACCAAGCTGACCGACCATCGTGTTGATCGTATTCTTGAGTTCCAGGATTTCGCCCTTCACGTCGACCGTGATCTTCTTTGAAAGATTGCCGTTAGCAACGGCTTTCGTCACCTCGGCGATATTGCGTACCTGTCCCGTAAGATTCGAGGCCATGAAGTTCACGGAGTCGGTCAAATCCTTCCA
>CAZTWS010000062.1:0-11742 GCA_964618225.1 uncultured Planctomycetaceae bacterium | reverse complement strand
CCTGTCCCGTAAGATTCGAGGCCATGAAGTTCACGGAGTCGGTCAAATCCTTCCAGGTGCCGGCCACGCCTTTCACGTCGGCCTGCCCGCCCAGCTTGCCTTCGGTGCCCACCTCGCGAGCGACCCGCGTCACTTCGGCACCAAAAGAGCTTAGCTGATCCACCATCGTATTGATGGTATTTTTGAGTTCCAGGATTTCGCCCTTCACGTCGACCGTGATCTTCTTCGATAAATCGCCGTTGGCCACCGCCGTCGTCACCGCCGCAATGTTGCGCACTTGGCCCGTAAGATTCGAGGCCATGGAATTCACATTGTCGGTCAAGTCTTTCCAGGTGCCAGCCACGCCTTTCACGTCGGCTTGCCCGCCCAGCTTGCCTTCGGTACCCACCTCGCGGGCAACGCGTGTCACTTCCGAGGCAAACGAGCTTAGCTGATCCACCATCGTATTGATGGTATTTTTGAGTTCCAGGATTTCGCCCTTCACGTCGACCGTGATCTTCTTCGACAAATCACCATTGGCCACTGCCGTCGTCACCGCCGCAATGTTGCGCACTTGCGACGTAAGGTTCGAGGCCATGAAGTTCACACTGTCGGTCAAGTCTTTCCACGTACCCGACACGCCTTCTACCCGTGCCTGGCCGCCAAGCTTTCCTTCGGTACCCACCTCGCGGGCAACGCGTGTCACCTCCGATCCAAAAGAGCGAAGCTGGTCCACCATCGTGTTGATCGTGTTCTTGAGTTCGAGAAACTCGCCACGCACATCGACAGTAATTTTTTTTGACAAGTCGCCTGTCGCCACAGCGGTGGTCACTTCGGCAATATTTCGGACCTGACCGGTAAGGTTACCGGCCATCGAATTCACAGAGTCGGTGAGGTCTTTCCACGTGCCAGCGACGCCCTTTACAGCGGCTTGGCCACCAAGCTTACCCTCGGTACCTACTTCGCGGGCAACACGAGTCACTTCGGAGGAAAATGAGCTAAGCTGCTCCACCATTCGATTAACCGTTTTGGCGGTGCGAAGAAACTCTCCTTCCAATGGCCGACCGTTGATATCGAGGGCCATCGATTGAGACAAATCGCCCTTAGCGATGGCACCGACGACGCGCGCCATTTCACTCGTTGGATGCGCAAGGTCGCTGATGAGCGCATTCACCGAATCGATGGTTCCCGCCCATGAACCGCGAAGATGACCAGCCGAAGCTCGCTGTTTGATCTTCCCCTCTTTGCCCACCACTCTACTGATGCGGTCGACCTCATCGGTCATGCCTTCAAGCTGGTCCATCACATCGTTAAAGGTGTCGGCCACTTTACCCTGCAAGCCCACCCAATCGTTGGGAAGCCGCACGGTAAACTCGCCTTTTTTCAAACAAAGTAAAGCTTCGAGAAGCGATTCGAAGTGGTCCGCACTATCTTTAGCGGCGGAACCGCTGATCTGCTTTCCACCCTTTAATGAAAGAGGCTCGTCCGCAATCGACATGAAAGCTCCTAGCTTTGGTAAGTTTTTCGATGGCCCATCCAACCATACAGTAGGATGTAGCTTTACGGCGGGTGTTCAACGGGCGGCCAGAGTGGTCAAATTGCGTCCAGCGCATGATCGTTCAACAACCACGCAACGCTGTAAACATTGAGGTTTCAAATAAACAAACTGCCAACTGACGCTGAAAACTCCCAGCTTAGCCATGCTTAGGCAAAATATGTGCCTGATAACTCTTCGATGGTAAATGTTTTTGTAAGCAAGGCAGGATATTTGTTTGCGATAGTCAGTGTGTGTTGGCCAACTAATCGAGTGGAAGCCATGAGTACGCATCACACCATATTCATTTTTGCCATTTCAGCCAGTTCTTTAGTCACTGCGTCTGCTTTGTCTGACGAATTATTGCGCGGCAAGCATTACACAGAGCAACAAGGGGCTGCAAACCTTGAGAAGTTTGCCAAAGAGTTTCACACAGGCGAAGAGTGGGAGAGCCGGGCCAAGCGAATCCGCACAGGCATTTTGCAAGGTATGAAGCTGGAGAAAACACCCGGCAAATGCGCGATGAATCCGATACGGCATTCGCTACGAAGGCACGAGGGCTATACCGTTGAGAATGTGGCCTTCGAGAGTTTGCCCGGATTCTGGGTTACCGGGAATTTGTATTTGTCAGCGAATCTGGATACGAAATCGCTTCATGCTGCGATCTTATGCCCGCACGGGCATCTCGCCGATAACCGCATGCTGGAACAAACTCAGAAGCGTTGCGCTGCATTGGCTCGCATGGGAGCCGTGGTTTTTGCTTACGATATGCTTGGCTATGGCGAATCAACTCAAGTGGCGCACGAACATCCACAAGCACTACGTTTGCAAACTTTCAATAGTCAACGCGTGATTGATTTTCTCTTGTCGCTTGGTTACGTGGACGAGCATCGCATCGGGGTGACTGGAGAATCGGGCGGAGGTACGCAATCGTTTATTCTTGCCGCAATCGATCCTCGTGTTGATGTATCTGTACCTGTGGTCATGGTATCGGCACACTTCTTTGGTGGCTGCACTTGCGAAAGCGGGATGCCCATACACAAGCGGGGGTCGCATGAGACGAATAACGCGGAAATTGCTGCCACATTTGCGCCTAAGCCTCAAATGCTGATTTCTTGCGGTGCCGATTGGACAAGCAACACTCCCAACGTAGAGTTCCCCTACTTGCAACGAATCTATACGTTATTGGACGCACCAAACAACGTCGAGAATGTTCATTTTGCACAAGAGCAGCACAACTATGGACCTTCAAAACGAGCGGCCATGTACCCGTTTATGGCAGGGCACCTAAAACTCGATCTCGAACGCATCAAAAATGCATCAGGGAACATCGATGAGTCGTTCGCCGTGGTTCACCCTCGCGAGGAGTTACTCGTTTTCACGGAGGAACATCCGCGACCTGCCAATGCCTTATTAGATGCCGACAAAATTTTTGGCCAGTTGGATGAATAATTTTGAAAAAGAGGCTTTAACCGGCCGCTAATGGAGGCATTAATGAGGCAGAACATGGTAGCACAGGCTAAAATTCGCCAAGAATAGTGTTCCAATGCGGGGGTATCGCAATTGTCAGCGGTTCCCATCGCCGTCATAATTCCGCCATCCGTGATGAGACACTTCGTCGTCAGCGGCAACTAAGAACAATGTTCAAGATTTATAACTAAATGCCGCTTCTATCCTTGTTTATAAAATCTAAACGGCGCAAAAAACGTGGCGAATGGCAACACGTTGGCCTCGTTTCAGGCTTCATTGCTGGCAAGCATTTTGTTGGCGCTAACGACCTGCACTATGGCTACTGGGTTGATGGGATCGAGCCACAGATTCGCGGTCTGCCGCATGCCCAAGAAGCGTACTCACGATTTCTGTTATCGCACATCCCTGCCGATGCCAAGCGAATCCTCGATGTCGGCTGCGGTGCCGGGGGAGTCGCGGCGGCTCTTATTGAACGCGGCCATGAAGTTGATTGCGTGAGCCCAAACACTTTTCTCAACGCTCAAGCAAAAGAACGCATTGCAGGTCGTGGAAGAATTTTCGAGTGCAATTACGAAGACTTTCAGACCTCAGAGCAGTACGATGTTATCTTGTTTTGCGAAAGCTACCAGTACGTAAACATGCCAAGGGGCCTGGAGCTTGTAACCCAACAACTCCGTAGCGGCGGCAGTCTGGTGATCTGCGATTTCTTTCGTCTGCCGATCAAAGAACACAGCCCCATCAGTGGCGGGCACTATATCAACGCGTTCCAGGAACTAGTCGCCAAGTATCCTTTACGACTCGTTGAAGATATCGACATCACTAAGGAGACAGCCCCAACCTTCACCGTCATTGATCGGGCTTTTACCGAAGTACTGCAACCTATCTGGGATGAAATAGGTAAAGCGGCTGTGGCTACGCATCCACACTGGTCGCGCCTCGCAGCTTGGTACTTTAAGAACAAAATCAAAAAAGTACGAACGAAATACTTCACCCACCAACGCAGCGCTGCGAACTTTGAGAAGTTCAAAACCTATCGCCTCATGAGGTTCGTTCGCGACTAATTTCTATGCTCACCAAAGAGCGGGCAAAAAAACGGGGGAAGCAATCACCACGACCGTTTGTTAAGTTTTCTCACAACTTAAATTGCCCACACATTCGTTTCATCAGTCATTTATAGCTTGATGGTGAAGCATTTCTCCGCCTCGCGCTGCATCAATGCAATACGAATTTAGCGAGACCCTAGACTGCTATTGTGCATTTCCCGAATTCTGATCCTTTAATGGATCAGAGTCTTCGAGTTTTGTTAGTTCGCTAATCAGGTGCCCAACGACCGTATCGTCCTTGCCCGCCACAAGCTCGACAAACGCTGTCTGGCGACTAATCATCACGATTGTCCCTTCGTTGCCAGACTTCGTGCGCACACGATCACCAATCTTCAGCTCCATTTTGCGTATTCCCTGCAAAAACTGAAGTGCGTTACAAGGCAGAATCAGACAGAGAAGCGAAGAAATCGAGTACAACTCGAAAAACGCCACATCGCGCTAACCTGCACACCAGAACGAATGGGCGACACTGGACTCGAACCAGTGACCTCTGCCGTGTGAAAGCAGCGCTCTAACCAACTGAGCTAGTCGCCCTCAAATAGACTTTCCCTCAGCCAGGCACGGCTTGCTTGCCTTATCGTCGTGAGGAATCGACAGCGTACTGCCGTTTGCAGTGCGCTGTCAACAAGGCGATAGTGATGGAGCGTATAACCTAAAAGAAGAGGTCGCTTCCAAAAAAACCACCAGAGCGCGTTTCACGTAGCTGTAGCGTGTTTTTCGTTGCTTCAAACTGGAAAACACGACACGGCACACGCTACACGCCCGTGCGGCTCGCACTAGACAACATGACGCGGATACCCACCGCGTCATGAATGCTGCGAAATGCTTACTTAAGCCTTCGGTGGCTCGAAGCGAGTTCCGGTAGGTTCGCTGTGGTCGTTGTACCCAACTTGGCCGGCCGGCTCGCTGTAAACAGAGGACTTCACCTCGTTCTCAAGGTCGGTCATTCCCTTTTTAAATTCCACGATGCTCTTACCGAGCGAACGTGCAACCGAAGGCAAACGGCCGCCAAAGAGGATCACGGCAATGATGCCGATGATCATCAATTCACCTGTCCCAATACCGAACATGGCAGTGCAACTCCCGCCGGGCAAGGACGCCCAGCATTACGAAACAAAACGGGTCGAAGGCTATGAGGAAGTTAACTCTTGGTTTTGTCCTCAGTCTGATCTTCTATTCCTTTGATGCCCTTCTTGAACTCGGTGATGCTTTCGCCAAAGGCTCGCGCCAATGTCGGCAAACGCGACGAGCCGAAGATCAGCAACACAATGGCCAGCACAAGTAAGAACTTCCAGATCAATCAAAACTCCCCCGCAAATGCGGCCACGGTGTTTAGCTAAACATCGGTAGCGCAGGCACTTACTCCAATATTACCGGCAAAGTGCCAACAGTCAAACGAGCAAGCCAACCCGGCAGCCGTGCAAACGCTGAAAATACTGGGATTTTGCGTGAGATTGCCGTGTCTAGTGCATTTTTCGAATTTGCGTTCCGAGGACGTTCGATGCCAAAACAAAATCTTTAGCGGCGGCGGCAACGCCGTCCAACCAGCGAAATGGCATCACAGAACGGTAACCCCAAAAACGCACTAGCCAAGTTGTGGCTTGGGTAAATTCAGAAACCCCATTCCACGAATACAGGCTAAGGAGGGGGGCTTGGTTAATGGAGCCCCTACCTCATCCAAGCCTTATCCGAAGGCCACAGCAAGCCGGCTTGTTTTGCCTTACAGACCTTTGCAGCGGAACACGCCTTTTTGCGGGCCCGCTTTCTCGCTCGACCGGTTTAACGCACGTAGTAGCCGTACCCAGGCCATTGGTAGGTCGGATTCCAGGAATAGGGGCGACCGCCAGGAGCTTCCCACACCGGGCTGTAACGGGTCATAAACGGCGTGCCCGCGGCCTGCGGACGTGCGTTAGACATTCCGTACCAACTCATGGATGCTAACCGGGCCTGACGCTGATAGGCCCGAGCTTGAGCCTTTTCTTGAACGATCGCGAGCGATTTCGAGGGAGCCGGTTGCGAGTAATACGTCGAGTCGCGCTCCTCGACATCAGCCGTTAAACGCGTAAAATCCTGCGCCGTTATCGGGGAACAAGCGGCTAAGTAAATTCCGAGTGTGAGCGCAAAAACACTCATGGGTGAGACTCCGGACATTGCTTCGATTGCCTCCGAGAATGGTGCCGCGTCGCCATTCGCGCGTGCAGCACGGTTCCATTTCTTGCTTCGGCGATTAAAGCGGCAACGATTAAGCCCGACAGAGGGCTTAGCACACCTAAGAGCGACCAGAGGAACGCATGGACTAATCAGGCAAGATATAACGCACGGCGGCCCACATTAAGTGGCTGCCGGGTCAACGCCGGCACGGCGGCGCAGCTTAGCACGCGCACGGCTAAGAATGGGGCCAATCGTGTTTTCAGGCAAACCAATCGATCGCCCGATCTCTTGGTAAGATTTGCCTTCCAGGTGATATAAACGGACTACATCGGCTTCCTGGCCGTGCAATTCACCTAGCAGGCGGCCAATTTCCTCCCGGTCTTCGATTCGCTGCTCAACCTCGGATTCATCGGCCTCGGCGTGTGCCACCATATCGCCAAGGGGCATGGCAGCTCGGCTACTCACCAATTTGCGCACCACCACCCGGCGTGCAACAACTGTCAGGTAAGTGGCCAAAGAGCTTTTACCACGGAAGTGGCGAAGCACGGCCATGTCGTTATCGACGATGGCCAAAAATACTTCGGCAGCGAGATCCTCGCGATCGGCCGCGGAGAGGTTCATCGATCGGCACTGAGCCGTGTGGTTGATCACATGCACCACAAGGCCCATAAAGCGGTCAACGAATTTCTGCCATCCCAACGGTTCGCCGTTCAGGCAGTGTTCCAGCAGTTCACGATCGAGTTCCGATAGGGCCACAGAGAAAACCTCGTCGGGATATGGGCTAGGGACGCAACCGCAGCCTGCCGGATCGCTGTAGCAATCGGCCCAAGCCAAAAGCAAGCAAAACGGCCACACAAGGAAGCGCCTGCCCCGCAAAATTGCGACTGACCCGTACTACATTCAATATTAGGTAGGATATACGAAGGGAGCAAGATGAACGTTCACCCTATCTATTGATAATGAGTTGCAACACGGGCCCGCTGTTTCCGTCCAAAAATCAGTTTTTCTACCCCGTCATCTCGCGAACGTGCTAAACCGCTTGACACTCTTGGTAGGCAGAACTAGGATTGCGCAAAACGTGGTTTTAGCCAGCTCGAAGTGCTTAAATCGCAACGACTTGGCCCTGCGGAACAGCTCTTCAAATCTGGTCGCAAGCAAGGCTGTTGCGACCAAACGAGTTTTGGAGCCGCCGCTTAAGCCACACCTGGGTTGGTTTCGTGCTTTTCAGCTTTCATTAGGAGATTGCGAGTTATGACGCACGTTGTCTGTGAGCCGTGCTTTGCGTGCAAATACACCGACTGCGTAGTGGTTTGCCCGGTGGAATGCTTTTATGAAGGCGAACAAATTCTGTACATCCACCCGGATGAATGTATCGATTGCGAAGCCTGCGTGCCGGAGTGCCCGGTGGAGGCCATCTTCCACGAAGACAATGTTCCCGAAGAGTGGAAGCCGTTTATCGAACTGAACGCCGAAATGGCTCCGCAATGTCCGGTAATTACCGAAAAGAAAGAACCACTTGCTGGCCACGAGTAGGTCCGAATGGCTTTGCCCATAAAAATTCAGCCAACCCACCCCGTGTGATCATGCAATCGCAGCCGCTCGCGGCTTGCGGGTATTTTTAGGCAAAGCCGGCCCGAACCTACAAATCAAAAAAACAAAAACGGACCAGTCGCTAAGCGACCGGTCCGTTTTTTTATTGCAAAAACTGGGATTCTCAAGCCGCTTGAGTATTTCGCACCATCCCTGGATTGCGAGCCATAATGGGGCGGCTATTTCAAATCCACCGACCAGTATGCGTTATCGAGAAATGCCTTCCAACTCGCGTACTTGGGGTTACCAAGCTTCACCGTTAGCAGTGGGCTGCGCTTGGGGCGAACCGGTTTCTTGATGAGCTTGAGGCCCGCTTCTTGTGGCGTACGGCCACCCTTACGCACGTTGCAACGCACGCAGGCACACACCAGATTCTCCCAACTCGTATCGCCACCGCGGCATGTGGGCAGCACATGGTCGAGACTAAGCTCGCTCGTGGAAAAACGCTTGCCGCAGTATTGGCAAAGGTTTCCGTCACGAGCGAAAATATTTCGCCGGTTCAGTCGCACTCGCTGCTTCGGCACGCGATCGTAATGGAGCAGGCGCAGAACTCGCGGCACCTGAATTTCAAAGTGGACACTGCGAATCCAGTCCTGGTGGGGATCTTTATATTGTGCCTGGAGCTCGCTTATTTCACGCCAAGACTCGAAGTCGTAATTCGCCCACTGATCGCCTTCGATGTGGATGACTTCCGCCAATTGACGAAAAAGCAACACCAGGGCACGTCGTACGTCGACGACATGAATCGCCACGTACTGACGGTTGAGCAAAAGAACGCTCGAACTTAAAGCTATTGTGGAAACCGTTGACATAAGGCGTGTTACAACCCCTGGGGTTAATTAACGGTGCCCGAAAGCCGTCAAGGCCTGCCGCTTGTACTCTCTATTCTACCCAGCGAAAAAACGCCGTACTAGACGGCATTTCCACGATTCGCCGAATACTACCGCGGGTTTGCGAAGATTTGGGGAACCCAAACAGGCGTAAAGGGCAACCTCTTAACAAGGTCGATTGCCATGGCGGAAGGGTTCGCGCAATCGATCTTATTACCCATTTTCGGGCTTTCGTGGAAACTTCAAGGAGTCGTTGGTTGGCAACGAACTTGGGGGAGCCTCGCCATCCATTTGTCAAGAGTGTTTGCCGATAGCAATTCGCGTACCGCTGCTTATAGTTCATGCGATGGGGATGTCGAATGATTCGACAAAGCACAAAACCGAAAAAAATATGTAATGAACTTTTCCGAAAACTTCGGATGCTGCGCTTGCTGCGCATGTTCAATTCTCACTAGGATGAATACATGCGATCGCAAATCAGTGCGGCGCGTGGATCAAGAAAGGATTAATTGCAACATGATTCACTATCGTTGCGACATGTGCAAAAGTGAGTTGGATCCGAAGCACGATGTTAGCTACGTGGTACGCATGGAAGTGTACCCGGCGACGAACGAAAGCGACGCGGGGATCGATAACGACCGCGATCATCTTCAAGACATCCATGAAGTCCTCGAACGTTTCGAAGAATTCGAGCCAGATGGCGTTTTGCCGGAAGCCGATGCTTACCAGAAACGTCGCTACGATTTGTGTCGGTCCTGCTGCGAGCGTTTCCTTCAAGAACCGTTGGGACGCAAAACGGCTCCGAAGTTCGATTTCAGCAAGCGATAACGTGCTCCCTGAACCGAGCCTTCCGTAATCTGTACGGGCGGAAATGCCATGGGCATCACCTGGCGTCGAACAGCTCGTCGCTACTGGAAAGAGCCACGCGGCATTCTGTTTTTGCTGCTTGGCATCGCGCTGATACTCTGGCGTGCAATTGCCCCGGAGGTTCAAACAGGCTCGCCTGCGCCCGAGTTGCTCCGCGAGGGCATACATCAAGTGCGGCGCGTGGTGGACGGAGACACGCTGCTGCTGGAATCCGGAGCGCGCGTTCGGCTTCAGGGAATCGACTGTCCCGAAAGTGTTCGTGAAAACTGGCCCGTTGAACCGTGGGCCCCCGAGTCGAGTGCGTTCACGAAAAAGTTCATCGCCGATGCAAACCATAAAGTGCGGCTTACTTTCAGCCTCGAACGTAAAGATCAGCACGACCGATTTCTCGCGTTTGTTTGGAACGGCAACGTGTTGTTGAACGAGGAACTTGTGAGGGCGGGCCTTGCTCATGCTCGCCTGGGCTATCGTTACAGCAGCACGATGAAACGACGACTCGCGGCAGCCGAACGTGAAGCAAAAGCGGCGAAACGCGGCCTCTGGTCTACGCCTGCCTCGCCGACCAAAAATCCGCAATCGCCCAAAAATAAAAATACTTCTCCGCGAAATTAGGCCCGTTCTTGTCCGAGATTTCTTGGCTTGAATCCGGCAAACGAATAGCATGAGAGCTAGAGCACTTTTCAAGTTTGCGCTCCGTTGCCGTTCAATGCCCCCAAAAAACCCTTAGCGGCGGCGGCAACGCCGCCCAACCAGCGAACGGCACACAGAACGGTAAACCTAAAAACGCACCAGCAAGCGGCCAAACGCACAAAGCGGCACAGGCCTGCCCAGGTATTTGGTTGCGACGGTGATAGATGCTGTTAAAACCCCAACTTTCGAATCGAGCCCTGGTGGAATTGTGCCATCGGCTGGCCATCGAAACCGATTCGGGAATCGACGTTCGCCGTACGTGGCAGCGGGAAGCGGAGATGGCTCGTGGTCGGCTCCATCCACGCTTTGCCTCGATTCGCGATAGCGTAGCGCATGGCGACAGCCTGGCTGCGGCCATGAGCAAGACAGGCAGGCTGTTCCCCAAAATTCTGCTCGAGATGGTTGCCGTCGGAGAGGATACAGGCACGCTTGGCGAGGTATTTCGACGACTCGAAGCGCACTATCGGCGACAAGTTCAAGCACAGCGCATTTTCCTGGGTGCCATTGCATGGCCAATGATCCAGTTGGTTTTCTCGATCTTCGTGATCGGCGTGTTGATCTGGGTCCTGGGCATGATCCCCACGCGTGGAGGCGAACCCATCGACCCGTTGGGATGGGGACTGATCGGCACGCGCGGGTTGATCGTGTATTTGCTGGTTGTGGGGGCGATCCTAGGCAGCGTTGCAGCCGTGGTGATTGCATTGCAACGCGGGGCACTGTGGACGCGGCCGCTGCAACGCTTTCTCTTGAGCCTTCTCGGTGTTGGCACCGCGCTGCAAAAAATCGCTTTGTCGCGACTTACTTGGGCACTCCATTTGGCAATGAATGTAGACATGGACATTCGCCGCGTGGTGCCGCTCGTGTTGCGGGCAACGGGGAACGATTATTACATGCGGCACGAGCAGCAAATCGTGGCTGACGTAGCGACTGGATTGCCGCTTCACGCAGCATTCCAGCGCAGCGGCGCATTTACCGCCGATTTTATCGATGCATTGGCGGTGGCTGACGAAAGTGGTCGCATGGTCGAGTCCATGGAACGGTTGTCGCAACGCTATGAGGCCGAGGCGGAGCTTGCCATCAAGTCGATCGCGGTCGTTCTCGGACTTTTAGTGGCGTTATTGGTTATGGTATTGATTGTGTTTCTGATTTTCCGCCTGGCAGGGTTCTACATCGGAACAATCAACGATGCCGTGAATAGGAACAATTAGCGATTGATCCGGGGCTGAAAGAACCTCTTTTCACCGAGGGCACAGAATTTTATGAACCACAAAGACACAAAGGCACCAAGCCCGTAGCGTGGGTGCTTCCGCACCCACGAATTGCGCTCGGAACACGAATCCCAATCCAACTTAAAAACTCACCCAGAAACATTACCCCACCCAATCAGCGACAATTAGCGTCCATCAGCGTTCCAAAAAACCTCTTCCGAACTCTTCTCCGTGCCCTCCGTGCCTCCGTGGTAAATTCTTCCCGGTGGCCGCAAATTCCTACTTGAAAACGGCCACCGAATATGTATATTCGTACACAT